>NZ_JBFTGZ010000002.1:0-414046 GCF_056393985.1 Arthrobacter sp. 10T425
GGCCCCACCGACATCTCCCCGGTCGGGTTCGCCGCGCAGCTGCACGTGGGCCTGGCGATCCACAACTACGGCATCCAGGAATACATGCAGCACTCGGATGCGACCAACGAGGTCTTCGAACAATCCATGACCTTCGTCGACGGCTACCTGCACCCGGGCGAGGCGCCCGGCATCGGCGTGGAATTCAACGAAGAAGCCGCCGCCGCGTTCCCCTACCAGCAGGCCTACCTGCCCTACAACCGCCTCGTCGACGGCACCGTCCATGACTGGTAACCCGACGACCGGTAACTGGCACTGACGGATGGCAGTGCCTGAAACACCAAAAAGGTCCCGGGCGGCGAGTCGATGCTCAGCCGCCCGGGACCTGGCTCTTTTGAGTCCGGCTCTCAGCGTCCGGTTTGCTGGTTGCTTAGTGAACCTGTTCCCGGGTCATGCCGAAGGGGACCTGGTCGGAGAGGGCCGCGGTGTAGTGGCCCGGCTTGTGCCGCGTGAGCAAAATGCCGTGCGTCCCGGTTGTCATGGCGAGCTGCTGCAGCCCGCGGACGGCGTCGTTGAGTCGGTCGTCGAGCACGCGCCGGTTGTCGACCTGGATCTCAATGGGCTCGGTAATGGTGGTCATCGCTCTGTCTTTCTTGGAGTGCTTCTAGTCGGCCCCAATGGATTCAGGAACAGTAACGTCATATTTATTGGCCCGTCAAATCACCACGCCGCATGTGCGCGTGGCCCGTGCGGACGCCAAATGCCCGCAGATTGCGGCCCGGGCGGCTGACCTGCAGATCCACCCAGGCCCGGGTGGTCCCAGTGAGTCTAATCACCCGGCATCACTGCGGGCAGGCCGAAAGATGCTCGTGGACGCAAACAATGCCGCCGTCGGAGGCGCGGGAGAAGATGATGGTCTCCCGTTCATCGCTCGTATCGCGGCCACCGTCCCGGTCAACCCGGACCGTCGTGGCCACGCGGTGCGAAAACACCGCGGTAGCCCCGAGGAGCTGGATATCCTGCTGGCTGCTCCGGCATTCGAGCACACGCCAACCACCGGCGAGCCAGCTGTCCCAAAGGGTGCGGTAGGCGGAGCGGGACCCAAGGCGCTGGGCTTCCGGATGGAAGATGAAGGTCGCCTCCGGGCTGAAGGCCGCAAAGTAGGCCTCGGTGTCCGTGGCGGCGAAGGCGGCGACCAGGCGGTCGGCTGCCTCCTGGACCTCTTCGCGGCTGAGGGCGCGGGGCGCTGCCGGCTGCAGCACCGCAGCCGGCAGCGGCCGGGCCACGGCCCGGATCGGGGCGCCGTCGGCCCCGGGGATATTGAGGGGAAAGAGGAAGAGCTCGACGTCGGATCCTGCGTCTGTGGCCCGCTGGACCTGCTCCAGTCCGGTGAGGTTTTCCACGATGATGCAGCCGTTCCCGGCCAGGATGTCGTGGGCGGGGAAGCCGCCGCCGGCCGGGTTGCCGTGCTGGTTGCCCTGCTGGTCGCCGTGCGTGGCGCCGGGGGAGGTTGGATCCACGCTGAGGGCATCCAGGCCTACGGCGCGGTAGCCGCGGTCCACGATCAGTTGCGCCGCCGCAGCCTCCAGCCATGGGTGCTTGAGGTACTCCTCCGTTCCCCACGCTGCTGCGCAGCCGGTGTGCAGCAGGAGGATCTTATCGGGATTGTCCGGATTTCCAGGTTCCGCAGGATTTCCGGCGGAGCCCGCCGGGGCGATCCCCGCCAGGTGCGCGGCGGTGATGGCGCCGCCGCGGGCCACGTCCCGGACATCCACGATTTCGGCGACGCCGCCGAAAAGGGACAACGGCAATTCGTCCAAAGCTGCCCAGCCGTCGCCCACATGCAGGGGTGCGTCGGCGTGGGTACCCGAATGGGAGCCCAGCCCGAGCGAGAGCACGTTGGCGCCGTCGGCCTCCACGGTCAGTGCCGATGCGATCCGGACCTCCGGGTCGCCGGGATAGACAGGCATTCCGGTGCGCAGCGGAACGCTGAGATCGAACCACGTCACCGCTGGCCCACCAGTTCCGTGTCGAAGTCGCCGTGCAAGTCCGGCGCGGCTGCCTCCGGTGTTCCGGCAGCGACGGTGTTTCCAGCCGCATCGATGACCGGCGGCACCGGGGTGTCCTTCGAGGGGATCCAGCGCGGCCCGGCGGCCGGGAACACTCCGCGCGGCTCCGGGAAGATCCACAGCAGCCCGAGGTAGAGGACGGCTGCAAGCCCGAGCGATGCCGGCAGACTGATGTCCACGCCGCCGGCCAGGTTGCCCAGGGGCCCCTGGAACTGGCCGGGCATGTTCACCATGCTCAGCCCGGCGGCGGCGCTGACCAGCCAAGCCGTCATGCCGCGCAGGTTCCAGCCGTGGTTGAACCAGTACCGTCCGCCGGTCTGGCGCCGGTTGAACACCTGGAGGGCGTCGGCGTCGTACCAGCCGCGGCGGGTGATGAAACCGATGATCATCACCACCATCCAGGGCGCGGTGCAGGTCACGATCAGGGTGGCGAACGTGGAAATGCTCTGGACGAGGTTGAAGGCGAAGCGGCCGGCGAAGATGAAGGCGATCGCCAGGACCCCGATGAACAGGGTGGCCTGGACCCGGTTGAACCTCGGGAAGACGCTGCTGAAGTCAAGGCCGGTCCCGTACAGCGAGGACGCCCCGGTGGACATGCCGCCGATCAGGGCGATGGCGCAGAGCGGGATGAAGTACCAGGCCGGGGAGACGGCCAGCAGGCCGCCGACGTAGTTCGGCGCCGCCGGGTCCATGAATTCCGGCGCCTTGGTGGCGATGATGGACGCCGTGGCCAGGCCAAAGACGAACGGAATCAGGGTGGCCAGCTGGGCCAGCAGCGCCGCGCCCATGACTTTGCGCTTCGGGGTGGCGGTGGGGATGTAGCGCGCCCAGTCGCCCAGGAACGCGCCGAAGGAGATGGGGTTGGACATGACGATCAGTGCCGCGCCAATGAACGCCGGGATGAACCCTGCGACGCCGACGCCGTCGAATCCGGTGCCGAAGGCACCCTCGAAGTTCAGGTTGAGGTCGCCCGCGAAGGCGATGAACCCGACAACGAACAGCAGGGTGGCCGCGGTGACGGCAATCTTGTTCACGAGCAGCATGAACTTGAACCCGTAGACGCAGACCACCAGAACGAGTCCACCGAAGAGGCCGTAGGCGACGGCGAACGAGCCCATGTCCTGCGGCAGGCCAACGAGCCGGTTCAGCCCGCCGACCAGGGCATCGCCGGAGCTCCAGACCGAGATGGAGAAAAATGCCAGCGCGGTCAGCAGTGACAGGAATGATCCGACCACCCGGCCGTGCACGCCCAGGTGGGCGGAGGAGGACACCGCGTTGTTGGTTCCGTTCGTGGGGCCGAAGACGGCCATGGGCGCCAGCAGGAGGGCGCCGACAACCAGGCCCGTCACCGTCGCGGCGAGCCCCTGCCAGAACGACAGGCCGAACAGGATCGGAAATGCGCCCAGGAAGGCGGTGGCAAAGGTGTTGGCTCCGCCGAACGAAACCCTGAACAAGTCAAAGGCGCTGGCATTGCGGTCCTTTTCGGGGATCCGCTCAATGCCGTAGGTCTCCACGTCGGTGACCTTGCCGCGGTTCCGCCTTGCGCCGGCGCCGTCAGGCTTTTCCTCGACCATGTTGTTCTCCATCCAGCTCATCATTGATTCCTAAAGAGTTGCTTTATAGGCATCACAAGTTGTGTTGGAGGCTACACTGTGAAGCGGCTCACAGCAAGGCCCTGCCCTGTCCGGCCGGCGGGTTACGCAACCGGCCGCCGGCCCGGGACCATCCCGCGGGAAGCCCGGGCGGCCCATGTGCCCGCCGCCCGGTAAATAACAGGGATAATCTTCAACGGGGACCATCCACAACACGGCGCAAAGGCGGCACAGCGACATGGCACAGGCTCAAGCAGGCAAACCCCAGGGACGGTGGCGGACCTTCCACGAAAAGTTCGTCGTGGAGGAGCGCTTCATGAGCGTGACGGCGCGCCGGAATCTCTACCGGACCGCCGTCGTGCTGATGATCGCGGGCGCCGTGCTGTTCGTGGTAATCCTCGCCGGAGTCCTGCAGCACGCCGGCATCTCGGCGGCGGATGAGCCCGTGCGGACCTGGCTCCTGACCCTGCGCGCGGAACCCACCACCATCATCATGATCATCCTGGCGATCATCTTCGGCCCCATCGGCCTGCCAATCATCGTCCTGATCGTGACGGTGGCCTGGGGCCTGATCGCCAAGCATGCCTGGCGGCCGATGCTCCTGGCCGGTGCCATGCTGACCGGCGTCATTCTGGCGCAGATTATCGGCCACATCGTCGAACGCCACCGGCCTCCGATCGACCTCATGCTCTTCGGCGCAGACTCCACGTTCTCGTTTCCGTCCGGCCACGTCCTGGGCGCGTGCGACTTCCTGCTGGTGACCACGTACCTGGTCTTTTCGCGCCGGAAGAACCCCATGTCCGCTGTTATCGCCTTCATCGTGGCGGGGATCGGCATCTTCTTCGCCGCCGTCAGCCGCCTGTACCTCGGCTACCACTGGATGACCGATGCCCTGGGCGCCTTCTCGATCTCGCTCGTGATCCTGGGCGGCGTCATTGCGCTGGACACCTGGCGGACGGCGCGGATTCCGGGCGAACAGGTCACCGGGACGCTCTCCACCGCCGACACCAGCCAGGACTGAGCGCCGTCAGCGGCTGCGCGCCCGCTTGAGTTCGGCCCGCAGCCGGGCGTTGGCGGCCTCGAGTTCCATCACCTTGGCCACGCCGGCCAGGTTAAGCCCTTCTGCCAGGAGTTGGCCGATCCGCCGCAGCACCACAAGGTCTGCGTCGCTGTACTGCCGGGTGCCACCCGCGGTGCGGTCCGGCGCGAGGAGCCCCCGGCGCTCGTAGAGCCGGATATTCTGCTGCCCCGTGCCCACCAGCTGCGCCACGACCGAGATGGCGTACAGGCCTGAATTCACGCCTCGGTCCGCCATGGTCTTCCTCCCGTTCCGGAAAATTCCCTTGCATCAGTGTTTCACCGGTGCTATAAAAAATCTATACCCATCACCACAGAAAAGTTGAGGTGGGTTGTAGAAGGAATGGAGATCAAGTCTCGCTGAAGGAGTGGGAAATGATGTTGATTCGGACGGACCCGTTCCGTGACTTCGACCGGCTTGCCCAGCAGGTGTTCGGGACGGTGGCACGCCCCGCGCCCATGCCCATGGACGCATGGCAGGAAGACGGCGTATTCGTCGTCGCCTTCGATCTTCCGGGGGTCAATGTCGACTCGATCGGGCTCGACATTGAGCGCAATGTCCTGACGGTCCGGGCGGAACGGCGCGATCCGGCGCAGCCCGACGTGGAACTGATGGTCTCGGAGCGTCCCCGTGGAGTGTTCAGCCGCCAGCTGATCCTCGGCGACACCCTGGATACGGAGAACGTCAAGGCGAACTACGCCGACGGCGTCCTGACGCTCCGCATCCCGGTGGCGGAGGCGGCCAAGCCGCGGAAGATTGAAGTCACCCGTTCGCAGGACAAGATGCAGGAGATCGGGAAGTAGCCCCCGGGCCGGCGCGGCGCCCGCAGCGTCGCTCCGGCTCCGGCTCCGGCTGCATGTAACGGAGGCCGATCATGCCCGGCAGGAACCCTGATCCCCGAGGCTACTACGCGCTATTGCACGTCTCGCCGGAGGCGGGCCGGCAGGAGATTGGCCGCGCCTTCCGGGCGCTGATGCGCCGGCACCATCCCGACGTCGGCCAGTCTGACGTCGATCCTCCCGATGTCGGCGCCATTCTGCACGCTTTCGCCGTGCTGCGGGACGCCAGGAGCCGGGCGGAGTACGACGCCGGCGGCTGGCGTCCCGCCGTCGAGGACGACAATTTCCAGCACCGGAACGACCATGCCGGCCACGGCAGCCGCGACATCCCGGTGCGCATCATCCGGCGTCGGGATCCCCTTGTGCGCGTGCTCCCCGTCCGCTGGGAACCCGGGCCGTGACGGGGAAACTCTCCTGGCCAGGCCGCTGACCCGGGCAGGAACCCACCCAGCAGTTACATCCAGCAGCCCCATCCACTGAGGAGGAGACCAGCCATGAGCGCATGGCGCCGCTACGATTCGCACCTTATGCCGGTGTTCCACGAGCGCTTCGAAGCGCGCTGGGGCGAGGGAACGGCGCCGTTCCTGGACCCGGAGGCGCATGAGGCCCCGTTGCCCCGTGCGCAATGGATCAACATCGACACGGGTGCGGCGCTGGCGGTGGTCCCGGTCTGGACAGATGAAGACAGCCAGCACCGGTCCTTCGGCGTGTTCTACCTGCCGCCCGCGGGTGATATCTGGGTGCTGAGGCCCGGCTTCACGGAGTATCTGGAACCCTCGCTGGATGAGGCTGAGCAGCTCGTGACGCTGCGGAACGATGCCTTCCGCAAGGCCGTGGAGCACGCCAAAGTCTTCCTGTTCGGGCCGGAGACGTCGCTGTTCTGAACGGCAGGGACCAGCAGATGCCAGGATCAGTTGCTGGCGGCGGCATAGGCGTTCAGGCTCAGCGAGAACACGATCCAGGAGAGGTACGGCAGCATGAGCAGGCCCGCTGCCCGGCTGATCAGGCCGAACCGGACCACCGTGACGGCGGCGGCCACCGCATGGACGGCGATGAGCAGCAGGGCCAGCCAGAGCGCGGCCCCGCCGGCCATGGGGTACATGCCGAAGAACAGGGGCGCCCAGGCGAGGTTGACGAGCAGCAGGATGGCGTAGACGGTCATGGCCCCCCGGCCGCGCCCGGAGCGAAGTCCTGTTTCCCGGCGCCAGACGAGCCACGCCGCCACTGCCATTGTCGTGTAGAGCACCGTCCAGACCGCTCCGAAGGCCCAGCCCGGCGGAGTCCACGGAGCCTTCTCTGCCGCCGCGTACCAGCCGCCGGCGTTGCCGATAATGACCAGCGACGCCACGAAGGACACCCCATGGGAGACCGCCAGGAAGCAAAGGAGGGCTGCCGTCTGCCGGCCGGGGCTGGGCGGCGCCGATGGCGGCCGGCGGTTGACGCCTTGTTCAATTTTCACGTGCACCGATCAACAGTGGCCGTTGGCATCGCGTCCGTCAAACGGCCAGGGTCGTGGCGCTCACCCCCGGGGGAGCCTAAAATCAGTCAACCAACCACCGAAACTACATAGAGGTCCCCGTCGATGAACGCTTCCGCCAAGGATCTGGCTTCCCTTCTTCCGCCCGGCTTCACCCTGGGTGTGGCGACCTCCGCCTTCCAGATCGAGGGTGCACTCGATGAAGACGGCCGCGGCCCTTCCGGATGGGATGTCTTCGCCGCGAAGCCGGGTTCGATCGTGGAGGACCAGAGCCCGGCCGTTTCCTGCGACCACTACCACCGGATGCCCGAGGACGTGGCTCTGATGAAGGAGCTGGGGATCGACTCGTACCGGTTTTCGCTGTCCTGGTCCAGGATCCAGCCCGGCGGGAGCGGGCCCGCGAACCCTGCCGGGCTGGACTTCTACGACCGGCTGATCGACCTGTTGCTCGCCAACGGCATTTCCCCCATGGCCACGCTCTACCACTGGGACACCCCATTGCCCCTGGATGAGGCCGGCGGCTGGATGAACCGTGACACGGCCTACCGGCTGGGGGACTTCGCCGCCATCGCCGCGGCTGCCTTCGGGGACCGCGTGAGGCGCTGGGTGACTGTCAACGAGCCCGCCACAGTCACCACCAACGGCTACGCCTTGGGCATGCACGCGCCCGGGGAGGCCCTCATGCTCAAGGCCCTCCCCAGCGTGCACCACCAACTGCTGGGCCACGGCCTGGCGCTCCAGGCGCTGCGTGCCGCCAAGGTGCCGGGCGACATCGGCATCACCAACGTTTACTCACCGATGGTCCCGGCCACCGCGAACCCGCTGGACAAGGTCAGTGCCGGACTCATGGATGTGGCGCAGAACCGGCTCTACGCCGATCCGGTGCTGCTCGGCAAATACCCGGATGTCATCCGGGCCGCCACCTTCTTTTCGTCGTCCTTCAGCCCGTCCAGTGAAGACATGGAGCTGATTTCCCAGCCCCTGGATTTTTACGGCCTGAACTACTACATGCCCACCCTTGTCGGGGCGGGTCCGGGTGAGGGGGCCGTGCCGCCCGGCATGGCCGAGGCCATGGGGGACGACCTCAGTGGGACACCCGGTGCGCCCTTCCACATCGCGCAGTTCCCGGACACCGAGACCACGGCCTACGGCTGGCCGGTCAAGCCCGAATACATGTCCGTCGCCCTGGCCGAGATGGCCGACCGCTACCCGGATCTGCCCCCGGTCTTCATCACCGAGGGCGGGGCCAGTTTCGAGGACGTCGTGGTCCAGCCTGTCGGGGCGGACCAACGGATAATCCCGGACGAACGGCGCCTGCGTTACCTTGCAGACCACATCGGCACGGCCCTGGAAGCGACACGTCCCGGCGGCGCCGCCGAGGCCGTCGACCTTCGCGGCTACTATGTGTGGTCCTTCATGGACAACTTCGAGTGGTCCGCCGGCTACAAGCAGCCGTTCGGTCTGGTGCACGTCGATTTCGATACCCAGGTCCGCACGCCGAAGGCCTCCTACTACTGGCTCCAGGAGGTCATTGCGGCCCGAAGCGCGGCGTCCGCCGGAGAGCCCGGCAGCGCAGCGCAGCCCGGCGGCGCCGGCGGGCAGGACGAAACCGCCGACGTCGGAGAGCCGCACCCGGCGAGCTGACGCCCCTCAAGCCGGGTCAACCTAGAGCAGATCCAAGTCCTGCAGGCCCTTGGCGAGCCCCGCGCCGTCGGGCGAATAGAACCACGGGACGGAGGACTCCGAGTGGTCTCCGGTGTCGGAGTGGCCGCCGGCGAAGACGGCCTCACTGGCCGAGAGCTGCCGGATGCCGATCGCGGCCACCTGGTCCGGGTGCTTCTGCGCGAAGCCGGAGTAAATCTCTTCATCGTGCTGGCCGTTGTCGCCGAACAGCAGCCAGCGCATGTTCGGGAACTCCTGGGCCAGCAGCTCAAGGTTCCGCCGTTTGTGTTCCTGGCCGCTGCGGAACCAGCGGTCGTGCGTCAGCCCCCAGTCCGTGAGCAGCAGCGCGCCCGAGGGATAGAGGTTCCGGGCGATGAAACGGGCCAGGGTGGGAGCTGCGTTCCACGGTCCGGTGGACAGATAGATCACCGGCGCCTCCGGGTGCTCCACCTTGAGCCGATCCAGCAGGACGGCCATGCCGGGTGTCGCCATCCGGGCCCGTTCGTTCAGGACGAAGGTGTTCCACAGCGCCAGGAAGGGCCGGGGGAGGGCGGTGACCATGATGGTGTCGTCAATGTCCGAGACGATGCCGAGCCTGGTGTCCGGCGAGATCACGAAAATCCTGGCCTCGACCGGTTCCGTTCCCTCGGCGCGCAGCACGGCCGTATGCCAGCCCGGGGTCAACGCCACGTGAACCAGGGTGTCCACCAGACCGCCGCGGTCCGCATGCACGCGGGTGGTGACGCCGCCGATCTGGATCTCCACCTCGGTGAACTGGACCGGGACGCTCGTGAACGCCCGCCAGCCGCGGAAGTTCTGGTTGCCGTTCAGGGCCAGCCGTTCCGCTTTGCCGCCGGGCACCGGCCGGCTGGTGAGGACCACGCGGCCCAGTACCCTGACCCACTCGGTCGAGCCGTAGCCCTGATAGGCGACTGTCTGCGGGCTGAACTTCCAGCGCCGGGCCGTCTTGAGCCGGAACCCGTTGACGGTGTCCGACACCCAGTGGGCGAGCCGGAAGGCCCTGTTGCCGGACACGGGCAGCTGCTGCGCTGGTTGCGAGGCCAATTCCATGCCTCCACTCTCCCACAGTGCCGGGCTCCGGCTGTGCCGGCGGGGGTCCCCGGACGCGGGCCCGCGCCACGCCGGATTACCAGCGTGGCGGCTAACCCAGCAGCCCGCGCAGTGTGGCGGCGTTGCGGACGGCGTTGCCGCCGCCGTCGTTGTTGAAGTACGCGTAGACGTCTTTGCCGCCGGCCTGCCACTCGCGGATCCGGTCCGCCCACCAGCGCAGGTCGTCATCGGAATAGGATCCGCCGTACAGGACGTCGTGGTCGGGGCCGTGCAGCCGGATATAGACGAACGCCGCGGTGGCGCGCAGGACGCACGGGAGCCCGGCGCCGCTCATGATGCAGTAGGCCGCGCCGTGACGTTCCAGCAGGGCGTACACGGCGTCGTCGTCCCAGCTGGGGTGGCGGAACTCCACACAGACGCGGATCCAGCCGGGCAGAGCCGCCAGGAAGTAGTCCAGCCGGGCGTCGTCGCGCGCTAAGCCCGGGGGCAGCTGGACGAGCAGCACGGCCCGCTTGTCGCCGAGTTCGTGCCAGCACCGGGTGATCCGGTCCGCCCAGACCTCGGGGGCGTAAAGCTTCTTGGCGTGCGTCAGGCCGCGGGGCGCCTTGACGGACAGGGCGAAACCGTCGGGCAGGCGGCGGCGCCAGCTGGCGAATGAGCCCTCTTTCGGCCAGCGGTAGAAGCTGGCATTCAATTCCACGGTGTCGAAGCGGGCCGCGTAATGTGCCAGCCTGTCCCGGGCCGGCAGGCCCGGCGGATAGAGGACCCCGTCCCAGTGGTCATAGCTCCAGCCGGATGTGCCGATCCGCACAGCGGCCACGTGCCCTGCCATGCCCCTTCCCCTTCCACCCGACGCCATGCTCCCTCCGCCATGCTCCCTCCACCGTGCCGGGGGCGACGGCGGTGTGGCACTGTAAGTGTCATGGTACGCATCGAGGATTACGCAATGGTCGGCGATCTGCACACCGCTGCCCTGATCAGCACCGAAGGCTCCATCGACTGGCTGTGCCTGCCGCGCTTCGACTCGCCGGCCTGCTTCAGCGCCCTCCTCGATTCCCCCGCGGCCGGCCGGTGGCTCCTGGCGCCGGCGGGCGGCGGGGAATGCACGCGCCGCCGCTACCGCAAGGGCACGCTGATCCTGGAAACCGAGTGGGATTTGCCCGAGGGCAAGGTCAGGATCATTGACTTCATGCCGCCCCGCGACGAGGTGGCGGATATCGTGCGGATCGTGGTCGGTGTCCGCGGCACGGTGCGGATGCGCGGCGAACTGGCGCTCCGGTTCGACTACGGCCATATTGTGCCGTGGGTCCGCCACGACGAGCTCGGGATCCACGCCGTCGCCGGGCCTGATGCCGCCTACCTGGTGACCGAGGCGCCCCTGCGCGGTGAGCGGATGCATACCGTCAGCGACTTCACGGTCAAGGCCGGGGAGCGTGTGCCCTTCGTGCTGACCTGGAGCCCCAGCCACCTCGGCCGGCCGCGGTCGGTGAACCCGGAAACGGTCCTGGCGTCGACCGAGGAGTTCTGGCTTCGCTGGTCGGCGAAGTGCACGGTCACCGGGCGCTACCGCGACGCCGTCCAGCGCTCGCTGATCACGCTCAAGGCCCTGACGTTTGCCCCGACCGGCGGGATCGTGGCCGCCGTCACGACGTCCCTGCCGGAGGAGATCGGCGGTACCCGGAACTGGGACTACCGCTTCTGCTGGCTCCGCGACGCCACGCTCACGCTGCAGGCGCTGCTGGCCGCGGGCTACACGGAGGAGGCCGGCGCGTGGCGCGACTGGCTGCTCCGCGCCATCGCCGGGGACCCGGCGGATCTGCAGATCATGTACGGGCTCCACGGCGAACGCCGGATGCCGGAGCTCGAACTGCCGTGGCTGAAGGGCTACGAAAACTCCGCTCCGGTGCGGACCGGTAACGGTGCGGCCGGCCAGCTGCAGCTCGACGTCTGGGGCGAGGTCCTCGATTGCCTGTCCCTGACCCGGAACTCCCTGCTCAAGCACACCGACGACGCCTGGGACGTCCAGGTGGCCCTCATGGAACATCTGGAGACGGCCTGGCGCCAGCCGGACAACGGGCTGTGGGAAATGCGCGGCCCGCAACGCCATTTCACGCACTCCAAGGTGATGGCCTGGGTGGCGGCGGACCGCATGGTCAAGGGCGTCCGGGACTTCGGCCTGACCGGCCCGGCGGACCGTTGGGAGGAGCTGCGTGACGCCATCCACGCCGAGGTCATGGCCAACGGGTTCGACGCCGACCGCAACACATTCGTGCAGTCCTACGGGCGGCCGGAGCTGGATGCGAGCCTCCTGCTGCTGCCCCGGGTGGGGTTCCTCCCGCCGGATGATCCGCGCATCATCGGAACCATCGATGCGGTCCAGCGCGAGTTGACGCACGACGGCTTCCTGCGACGCTACCTGCCGGCACAGAGCGATGACGGGCTGCCCGGCGAGGAGGGGGTGTTCCTGGCATGCTCCTTCTGGCTGGTCGAGGCCCTGATCGGGGCTGGCCGGCGCCATGAGGCCCGGGAGCTGTTCGAGCGCCTGCTGGCGCTGCGCAACGACGTCGGGCTCCTCAGCGAGGAGTGGGGCGTCGAGACCGGCCGGCAGCTGGGCAACACGCCGCAGGCCTTTAGCCACTTCGCCCTCGTCATGAGCGCGCTGGAACTGCATGAAGACGGCGTCCGCCGCAGCGACACCCCGCTTCCGTGATCCCCGCCGCGGCGACCGCAGTGGCCCCCGCGGCCCCGCCGCGGCGACCGCCGGCGGACGAAGGGCGGGACCTTCAGCACTTTCCCCGCACCGTAAAATAAGTACACTTACTAATATCCCGGCGGGGGATACGAGGGAACTAGGAGTGTTGCAAATGGCGGGATATTTTGAGCTCGTGGACGCGCCCGAGGGCGGCTACCGCATTCGGATGATGGACGGGGCAGGGCAACTGATGGCAGTCTCAGTGACGTTTCCCACCAAGAAAGCCGCCGTTGCCGGCGTCGCCCAGGCAAGGGAAATCGCCGGAACCGGCCTGATCAGGGACCGCAGCGCCGATGGCCGGGCCGCCGTGCCCGGATCGTCCGCCCGGGTGATCAGGGGGCGGCGCGGCGGTGCCGGGCGCTCAAACTCCACCTTGGGGGGCTCGCTGGCGGGCAAGAGGGCGCAGGCCCGTACCTGACCTGATAATCGAGTAGGCCGTTTCCCAGCCGGTTCGCCGCGCCGAACGGTTACAGTATGGCCATGAAGCCGCGGGGGAATCGGAACACCGGCCGTGCCCGGAAGAATCTGCTGGGCCGTGTGGCGGTGCCGCTCACTGCCGCGGCCATGCTGCTCGCCGGGCTGGCCCTTCTTGCCCAGCCGGTGACGCAGGAGGACTTTGGCTGGGTAGCGTATGCTCCGGTGGCCACGGGGCCCGTTGTGCTGCAGGGGCTCATGGTCATGGGCCCGTGGATCTGGGCAGGGGTCGCGCTGATCAGCATCGGGTTGCTCCTGCTGGCGTTCTGGTCCGGCTACCGCACGGGCCGGCAGGCCCGGGACCGCGGCGACGACTCCCGCTAGGCGGCTGCCGCTCGGCCGTCCGCCCCGCGGCCGGGCTGAAGCGCCGCCAGCCGCCAGCCGCCAGCCGACGCCCCCGAGGAGACAGCTCGCGGCGTTCCGGACGCGAAACACTGCCGTGATGTGCCGTCTCGGCGGTACGCTGGCCGGGCAGCGCCTAACCGTCGAGGAGGACCTCATGAGCCAGCACCACACCCCCGGAAGGGTCGCCGTTGTCACCGGAGCCGGTTCCGGCATCGGCCGCGCAGTGGCTAGGCTCATGCTGGCCGAGGGCTACCGGGTGGTCCTGGCGGGGCGGCGGGAAGAACCGCTCCGAGAGACCGCGGCCGGCCACCGCCAGGCGCTCGCGGTCCCGTGCGATGTCACCGTCCCCGCCGACGTCGAACGGCTTTTCGCCGCCGCGCTGGGGCAGTGGGAGCGCGTGGACGTGCTCTTCAACAACGCCGGCGTGTTCGGCCCCGCCGCCGCGGTGGACGAGATCACCGTGGAGGACTGGGACGCGACCGTCGCCGTGAACCTCACGGGGTCCCTCCTTTGCGCCGGTGCCGCCGTCCGGGCCATGAAGGCCCAGTCGCCCCAGGGCGGACGGATCATCAACAACGGTTCGGTCGCGGCGCATTCGCCCCGGCCGCGGACGGTGGCCTACACGGTGACCAAGCACGCCATCACCGGGCTGACTAAAAGCATTGACCTGGACGGCCGGGGCTTCGGCATCAGCTGCGGACAAATCGATATCGGCAACGCGGCGACGGAACTCATGGAGGAGATCGGCGTCGGTTCCGGGACCGCCCAGGCAGACGGCAGCCTGCGGGCCGAGCCGACCTTTGCGGTGCAGGACGCCGCCCGGGCCGTGCTGCTGATGGCCGGGATGCCGGCGTCGGCCAACGTGGGATCCCTCGTGGTGACAGCTGCGGGCATGCCGTTCATCGGGCGCGGCTGAGGCGCGGCTGGGGGCACGACTGCGGGCGCGGGCCCCGGCTGGTGGGTCCTGAGGGACGCCGCCGGGTGACCTAGAGGGGCAGGAGGGCGGACAGGTCCGCGCGCAGTCCCGAGGCGGCAACACGGCCGGCGGCGACGGCGTCGGCCCAGCTCAATCGTCCGCTGACCATCGCCAGCCAGGTGTCGGCGTCGCACTCGATGACGTTTGGCGGGGTGCCGCGCGTGTGCCGCGGGCCCTCCACACACTGGGTGACGCCGAACGGCGGGACGCGCACCTCCACGGAGTTCCCGGGCGCCCGCGCGGTGACTTCTTCCAGGCAGTATCGCACCGCCGTCGCGATCGTGGTGCGCGGGACGGCGCCGGGTCCTCCAGAGCCCGGGACCCCGGCGGCCGGCACGTTCGGGCCCGGTGCGGGCGCGGTGGCTTCCTGCCACGCGGCGAGTGCCGCGCGGCCCTCGTCCATGGCGATTCGACGGCGCGATACAGCCACTTTCCCGAGTCTCCTAGTCCAGCAGTGCCGCGACGGCCCGCCCGAGCCGGATCTTGCCTACCGGGCGTCCCCCGCCCAGTACCGGGTCCACCACCTTGTCCAGGACGCTGGACACTTCAGGGATTTCGACGGCGCCGGAGGCCGCGAGGAGCGTCAGCCCGACCAGTGTGGTGGCCCGGATGTTGCCGTCGAGCATCTTGATGGCAACCGAGACGCCCTGGCGGGTGGCCATGACCAGGACGCCCTCGGCGCCGATCTTGGCCAGGATGCCGAGTTCGTCCATGACGATTGTGTTGGCCTGCCCTCGCCCCTGGACGGCCCACGGGTAGTCCAGCATGGACGTGGCAATGGTGGCTGCCCGCGCGTTCGAGTTCTTGTCGCCCGGGGCCTTGGCCAGCTTCGAGTAGGCCCGGGCCAGGCCGATCAGGGAGACGGCGGCAACCGGCGCGCCGCAGCCGTCGATGCCCAGGTGGGTGATGCGTTCGCCGCAGTACTCCTCGATCACGGAGCGGATGCGCTGCTGCAGCGGGTGGTTGGGTTCGAGGTAGCTGTTCTTGTCCCAGCCGTTCTCCGTGCACGCCCAAAGGAACGCGGCGTGTTTGCCCGAACAGTTGAAGGCCAGCCGGGACTTGCCCCGCTCGGTCTGGACGAGCCAGTTCCGGGCGGTCTCATCCTGGGGCCAGTCGGCCGGGCACTGCAGCTGGTCTTCCTTGGCCCCGGCCGCCTTGAGCATGCCCTCGACCACGTCCATGTGATCCAGGGATCCGACGTGGCTGCCGCACGCGATGGCCACCTGGGCGCCCCGCAGGGGTACGCCGGACTGCATCGAGGCCAGGGCCTGCAACGGTTTGAGCGTGGACCGGGCAAAGATCGGGGCGTTCACATCGCCGAGCTCGATCACTACCGTCCCGTCCGCGGCCAGCACCACGGCCGAGCCGATGTGGCGGGACTCCACGAAGCCGCTGCGTTCGATGACTGCCAGTTCGACGGCGGAGTCGACTGTGAATGTTGCATGCGGGTTCAAAGCCATGCTGCAAGTCTATGGTGCCCGGTGCTGATACCCCGGTTATTCCACGGTCACCATCACCGACTGCCAGCCGGAGGCGCCGTCCGGAACCGGATCCGCCCGCTTGTCCGTCTGGACCTCGCCCTTGCCGTCCGTGGCGCGTACCTTGATGTAGTGCGGGCCCGGCGTGGCATCCCAGTCCAGGGACCACTGCCGCCACGTGATGAGGGAGGCCTCGTCGGAGAGTACCGCCTCGGTCCAGGGCCCGCTGTCGATCTGCACCTCGACCTTGGTGATCCCGCGGGTCTGGGCCCACGCGGTGCCGCCGATGGCGATCTTTCCGGCGGGGACCTTGGCGAAGGACTTGGGCACCTCGACCCGCGCCATGGTCTTGATCGGGCCGCGTTCGGACCAGCCCCGCTGGGTCCAGTACGCCTTGCTGTCCGCGAACCGGGTCACCTCCAGGTCCACCACCCACTTGGTGGCGGAGACGAAGCCGTACAGGCCGGGAACCACCATCCGCACCGGGTAGCCGTGCTCGAGCGGGAGCGCCTCGCCGTTCATGCCGATCGCCAGCATCGCGTCGCGGTCGTCCTGGAGGACTTCCAGGGGCGTCGAGGCGCTGAAGCCGTCAGCCGAGGTGGAAAGCACCATGTCCGCGCCCTGTGTGGGGCGGGCCAGCTTCAGGGCGTCGCGGATGGGCATGCCCAGCCACTTGGCGTTGCCGGCCAGATTGCCGCCGACCGGGTTGGACACGCAGGTCAGGGACACATGGGATTCGATGAGCTGGGCGTCGAGCAGGTCCTGGAAGGTGAGCCGGACCTCTTGTTCCACGAGGCCGTGGATGCGCAGTTCCCAGTCCTGGACGTTGATCTCCGGCACGCTCAGCGCCGTGTCGATCCGGTAGAAGTCCTTGTTCGGGGTCAGCCACGGCGTGACGCCGGGCGCCTTGGACTGGACCCCGGCCGGGACCGCGGCGGCGGCCTTGGCGGGCGCGGGCAGCTGCAGCGACTCGCGGGCCGCGGCCACGTTGCTGCGGGCCGCGCTCAGCAGGCGTCCGCCGGTGGCGGCGACGGCCGAGGCGGCCGCGGTGATGCCGGCGGCGGCGAAGAACCCGCGCCGCGTGGTCGCCGGGCGCTCGGGTTCCTTCGCGGCGACGTCCGCTGCCCGGTCCGGCCATTCCTGCATCCGCCACAGCCGGGTGATCAGGAGCCGCAGCACCACCAGCCCGGCGACGGTGCCGATCAGGGAGGGAATGGCATCGATCGGCTTGACGCTGGCCCGCGTCACCACGCTGCCGACGATCACGGCGCCCATCAGCACCACCCCGGCCACACCCAGGGCCCATGTCCGGTACGCCACGATGCCGAGCACGCACGCCAGGAGCAGGATCGTGACCGCCATGCCGACGAATAATGCGGCCTTGTCGTTGGTGCCGAACGTTTCAACGGCGAAGTTCTTCATCCACAGCGGCGTGAAGTCGATGAACGTCGATCCCAGCGCAATCAGGGGCGTCGCCCGTGGGGTGAAGAACGCCCCGATCAGTTCCGCGACGGACAGGACGACGGTGGCCGCAGCCACTCCGGCCACCGCGGCCAGGGCTGTGGCGCCGCGGGACCGCTTGCTGGGCTTCATGCTGGGTTTGTTCATACATGCCATTCGTAGCCGCGCGCCCCGCGGATTGTCCGGCGCCGGACCTGGTTCCGGGCGTGTGCGCATGCCCTCCTGCCGGACCCTGGCGTGGACATGCCCGCGGTCCCCGGGACATGTCCAGTCTTGGGACCCGGGCGTGGGCATGTTTTCCGGCACCACGGGACATGTCCAGTCCTGGGAGCCAGGCATGGGCATGGTGGCATTATGCCCAGTGGCCGCGGCCGGGACTGGGCATGTCCCCCGGATTGCCCGGCCCCGTGGGTGCCGCGCTGCGGACTCAGATGCGGTCCCGCGGCTGGTGCCTGGGTCTGTGCCAGGCGGCCGGGGACATGTCCGGTCGTAACTTGGCGCGTGCAACATGCTCCCCGGACCCAGTAGGACATGTCCAGCCTTGGCACCCCGGCAGGGGCATGCTCTCCGGCACCACGGGACATGTCCAGCCTCGGGAGCCAGGCATGGGCATGGTGGCATTATGCCCAGTGGCCGCGGCCGGGACTGGGCATGTCCCGCGGGTTGTCCCCGGTCCCCGGCGCTGCTGAGCTCAGGATTGCTGGTGCCCGGGACTGCCGGACTCAGGATTGCCGCCCTGCGCCGGGAGCGCCGAGCCGCGGATTGCCCGGCGCCCGCGAGGCGCCGCCGCGAAAATTGAGCATGTCCGGCGGCCGACACAGCTTAGGAGCCTGCGGGGTGCACCACGTACCCTTGGAGACTGTGAAGGTACTTGTCATCGGCCCCGGCGGCCGCGAACACGCCATTGTCCGATCCTTGCTTGCAGACCCGAACGTTTCCGAGGTCCACGCGGCCCCGGGCAACGCCGGCATCAGCGCGCTGGTCCCCACATATGCGATCGACGCGAACGATCCCGACGCCGTCGCGGCGTTGGCCCTCAAGCTCACCGTTGACCTGGTGGTGGTCGGTCCGGAGGCGCCCCTCGCCGCCGGCGTGTCCGACGCCGTCCGCGCCGCCGGCGTCCCGGTCTTCGGCCCCAGCAAGGCCGCGGCCCAGCTGGAAGCGTCCAAGGCATTCGCCAAGGAAGTCATGGCCGAGGCCGGCGTGCCCACCGCAATGGCCCGCGTTGCCTCCAACGCCGGGGAAGCCGCCGACGCCCTCGATACCTTCGGCGCCCCGTACGTCGTCAAGGACGACGGGCTCGCGGCCGGCAAGGGCGTCGTGGTCACCTCCAACCGGGACGAGGCCCTCGCGCATGCCCAGACCTGCTTCGACGCGGGCGGCACCGTGGTGATCGAGGAGTTCCTGGACGGACCCGAGGTCTCCGTGTTCGTCCTTTGCGACGGCACCAACACCGTGGCCCTGTCCCCGGCGCAGGACTTCAAGCGCATCTTCGACAACGACGAGGGCCCCAACACCGGCGGCATGGGCGCGTACACACCGCTGGAGTGGGCCCCCGAAGGCCTCGTGCAGGAAGTGATCGACCGCGTCGCCCAGCCCACGGTCAACCAGATGGCGCACCGCGGCACCCCGTTTGTCGGCGTCCTCTTCGTCGGCCTCGCCCTGACCTCGCGCGGCACGCGGGTCATCGAATTCAACGTCCGGTTCGGCGATCCCGAAACCCAGGCCGTCCTCGCCCGGCTCAAGACGCCCCTCGGCGGGCTGCTCATGGCAGCGGCCAAGGGCGAGCTGGACAAGGTGCAGCCGCTGCGCTGGTCCAAGGACACGGCCGTCGCCGTCGTCGTGGCCGCCGAAAACTACCCCGACACCCCGCGGACGGGCGACCGCATCCGGGGCCTGAAGAAGGTCGACGCCCTGGACGGCGTCCACGTGATCCACGCCGGGACCAAGCTCGACGGCGAAGGCAAGGTCGTCTCCGCCGGCGGCCGCGTCCTGGCCGTGGTGGCGCTGGGCACGGACCTCGTGGAGGCCCGGGAGCGGGCGTACGACGGCGTCGAGCTCGTCCAGCTGGACGGCAGCCAGTTCCGCACCGACATCGGCGGCAAGGCCGCCCGCGGCCAGATCCGGGTAGCCGGGCCGGGAACCGCGGCCGCGTCGAAAGCGAAGGCATGAACGTGACCGAATCCGCAGCGCCGACGCCCGGCACCCAGTCCGAGACCACGCCTGAGACCCCGCCTGAGACCACGCCTGAGACCCGGCCCAAGGGCGGGCTCGACACCGCCACGCAGGACCTGCCCGGCTGGCGGCACGTCTACTCCGGCAAGGTCCGCGACCTCTACGTCCCCGCGGACCCGGCGCTCGCGGAACGCTTCGGCCAGGATTGTGTCCTGGTGGTGGCCAGCGACCGGATCAGTGCGTTCGACCACGTACTGGCCAGCGAGATCCCGGACAAGGGCCGCATCCTGACCCAGCTGAGCCTGTGGTGGTTCGACCAGCTCGAGGTCGCGCACCACGTCCTCGCTTCCACGGCCGACGACGGTGTCCCCGCCGCCGTCGAGGGCCGGGCAATGATCTGCAAGAAGCTGGACATGTTCCCGGTCGAATGCATCGCCCGCGGCTACCTCACCGGCACCGGGCTCGCGGAGTACCGCGCGTCGGGCACAGTGTGCAGCATCCCGCTGCCCGCCGGCCTGGTTGACGGGTCACGGCTGCAGGAGGCGATCTTCACGCCGTCGGCCAAGGCCGAGGTGGGTGAGCACGACGAGAACATCACTTATGACGCCGTCGTCGGCTTCGTGGGTGCGGACGTCGCGGCGGACCTGAGCAGGCTGACCCTGGAGATCTATACCAAGGCCGAGGAAATCGCGCGCGGCCGCGGCATCATCCTGGCGGACACCAAGGTGGAGTTCGGCCTCGACGCGGCGACCGGCGTCATCACGCTCGGCGACGAGGTGCTGACCCCGGATTCCTCACGGTTTTGGGATGCGGCCACGTACCGGCCCGGGCAGGCGCAGCCGTCCTATGACAAGCAGTATGTGCGCGACTGGCTGACCTCGCCGGAGTCGGGCTGGGACAAGGCCTCGGACACGCCCCCGCCCGTCCTTCCGGCCGACGTTGTGGCGCGCACCCGCAGCCGCTACGTGGAGGCCTACGAGAAGCTCACCGGCCGGACGTTCGCCTAGCCGGGCCGTTCGCCTGGCCCGGTCCGGCCGGGGCTAGGCTTCCGCGGAAGCGGCCTCGGCCCGGCGCTGGGCGAGCTTGATCTCGAGCACGGCGTCCAGCGCCTGCTGGACCCGGTCCGAGGCGCCCGCCGCGCTGAACTCCTTCTGGGCTTCCTCGAGGTACACCAGCGCCTCCGCGGCCTCCCCGGCAGCCTTGAGCGCCTTCCCCAGCAGCAGGGAGACCTCGCCGGCCGTGTGCCGGGCCAGAGCCTCCCGCTCGGCATGGATCTCGCGCAGCTTCTGGACGGCGGCCACGATGTCGCCCGTGAGGTAGAGCCAGCGGGCCCGGATGAAGGCGACCTCCAGCTGGTCGGTCTTGTTGCCGCCGACAATCGACAGGGCCAGTTCGGCGCGCTCGATCGATGAGAGCGTCTCGGGTTCGACGATTCCCGAGGACAGGCGGACGGCGGCGGAGGCCTTGTTGAACCGGGCCCACAGGTCGATGTCGTTGGCCGGGGAGAGCAGCCGGCCGGCCCGCTCGTGGTACTTGATCCCCTCGGGATAGTCGTGGCGCATGAAGGCCACGTTGCCGATCACCCAGGCCACCTCGCCGGCGAGCTGGGACATCGAGTGGTCGTCCATCTGGTCGTTCATGGCCTGGCAGTACTCCCAGGCCTCATCGAGCCGGCCGCTCTCGGCCAGGGCACCAATCAGGGCGCGGAGGGCGCCGATGATCATGGTGGAGCCTTTGGGCAGCTGTGCGCAGAGCCGCACCGCTTCCTGCGCATGCTCGACGGCGGCGGTCAGCTGCCCCTGGCCCTGCGAGGCTGCGGCGAGCATCTGCTGGGCCCGGACGCCGAGCCCGGCAGACTCCGCGGCCATCGGGTGCTCCAGGAGATTCTGGACCACGTCCTTGCACTCCTGCCAGAGGCCCTGCTTGATCAGGCACTCGGCCTGCATATAGGTCATGTTCCACCACGCGCTGGTGTTCTTGGCCTCCAGGGCGATCTTGGCGGCGGCGGCGGCGTGGGTGGCGGCCACGGGGTAGTCCCGGAGGTCCCAGGCCTGCCGGGCATACAATCCCGCGAGCACGTATTCGGCGTCGCTGACGGACACCGGCTGGCTCCAGGCCTCAAGCGCCTTGGGGGCCAGTTCAAGCCGGCGGGCAAGCTCCTCGATGACATCGGCGGTCGGCTCGCGGCGTCCGGTTTCCAGCAGAGAAATGTAGCTGGGGGAGTACAGGTCACGGCCCAACTCCGCCTGCGTCAGGCCCCGTTCGAGCCGTTCCGCGCGGAGCTTCTCCCCAAATCCGTTCCCCACGGATACCTCCTAATTCCGGACATTCTTTGTACTAAATGCTTGACAGTCTCTGTAGAAACCATTTTACAATGTGTGTCAACAAGGGTAGTGCTGACTTGGTTAAGGAACCCCAACCCATATTGAGGAAACTTATGTTGAAGAAGATTGCAGCCGGCGCCGTTTTGGCGGGCGCACTGGCATTCTCCGCCGCGGCCCCGGCCGTGCTGTCCGCTGCTTCACTTACCGATGTCTCAGACGTTGCCGCCGTCGGCAACTGGCCCGATCCCATGCGCACCGCCCAGGCGGTGGGCAACTGGCCCGACCCCATGACCCACTCGCTAAACGTCGGCAACTGGCCCGACCCGATGTAACAAGCCCCGATACGGCAGGCCCGGCGCAGCAACGGCCGGCTGCCTGCGGCACGGATATCCGGCACAGCCCCGGGAGATTTCCTCCCGGGGCTGCGTTGTGTCCGGGGGGCAGGGGCCGGGCCCTGGCCGGGACGATCGCCGGTGCCGGTGTCATGAAATCGTGCCGGCCCTACCACCGGACATGCAAAAGAGGACCCTCCATGTGGAGGGCCCTCTTTGTGTTTGGTCGGGATGACAGGATTTGAACCTGCGACCTCGTCGTCCCGAACGACGCGCGCTACCAAGCTGCGCCACATCCCGATCCGTTGCTTCAAAAGCAACTTCACAAGAGTATCCGATCATGGCCCCGGATGTGAAATCGGGCGCCGGCCGGGACGTGTCCCGCCGTCGTCCCGGCCCGGACGCCGACCGGTCCCGGCAGACGCTGTTCAGACCAGCGAGTCTTTCCAGGCGCCGTGGAGCCGGGCGAAGGCGCCGCCGTCGCCGATCAGCTGCTCCGGGGTGCCGTCCTCCACGACGAGTCCGTCGTGCACCACCAGCACCCGGTCCGCCGTCTCCACGGTGGAGAGCCGGTGGGCAATGATCAGCGCTGTCCGCCCGGCGCCGGGGGCCGAGTCCGGGCCGGGGGCCGAGTCTGCAACGGGCTGTCCGCCGCCCGCCTGTCCACCGGACGGCCGCTGGCCGGCCTCCCGGGTGCCGGCCTCCCGCGTCCCGCGCAGGAGTCCCGCGAGGCCCTGCTGGACCATGCGCTCCGACGGGATGTCCAGCGAGGACGTAGCCTCGTCCAGGATCAGCACGGCCGGGCGGGCCAGGAACGCGCGGGCGAAGCTGATCAGCTGGCGCTGCCCGGCGGAGACGCGGCCGCCGCGCTTGTTGACGTCGGTGTCGTAGCCGTCCGGCAGTTCCATGATGAAGGCGTGCGCCCCCACCGCCCGGGCCGCGTCCTCGATCTCCGCACGCGAGGCTTCGGGCCGGCCCAGGGCGATGTTGTCCGCCACGGAGCCGCTGAACAGGAAGGCCTCCTGGGTGACCATGACGACGTTCCGGCGCAGGTCCTCGGTGCTGAGCTGGCGCAGGTCCACGCCGTCGAGGGTCAGGGACCCGGCGGAGACGTCGTAGAAGCGGGCAATCAGCTTCGCGAGCGTTGATTTGCCGGCGCCGGTCTGCCCGACGAGCGCGACCGTCTGCCCGGCGGGGATGTGCAGGTCCAGCCTCGGGATGACCACCGGGCCGTCGCCGTAGCGGAATTCGACGCCGTTGAAATCGATGCTGCCCTGCGCCTGGTGCAGGGCCGCGGGTGTTTTCGGCGGTCTGACAGTGGGGACCTCCTCGAGCAGGCCCGAGACCTTTTCCAGGGCCGCCTGGGCGCTTTGGAAGGAGTTGTAGAACATGGTCATCTGGTCCACCGGCTGGAAGAAGCGCTTGGCGGACAGGATCAGGGCCAGGAGCACGCCGACCTCCAGGTCGCCGCTGAGGACCCGGAAGCCGCCGGTGAGCAGCACGAGGGCCACGCACACGTTCCCGATCAGCACCAGCCCCGGCTGGAAGATGCCGTTGAGGTTGATGGAACGGACGGTCGCGCGGCGGTAGTCCTCCGACAGTTCGGAGTAGCCCGCGGCATTCTCGCGTTCCTTCCGGAAGGCCTTCACGGCGCGGATCCCGGTCATGGTCTCCACGAAGTGCACGATCAGCCGGGCCGAGACCACCCGGGATTCGCGGAAGGCGATCTGGGAGTGCTTCTGGTACCAGCGGGCCAGGAAATACATCGGCACGCCGGCGGCCAGAACCAGCACGCCGCTGCGCCAGTCCAGGGCGAACACCGTCACGGCGGTAAACGCCATGAACAGCATTCCCGAGGCCAGCGAGCTCACGCCGGAATCCAGGAGTTCGCGCAGGGCCTCCAGGTCCGAGGTCTGCCGGGCGATGATGCGCCCCGAGGTGTATTTCTCGTGGAATTCCAGGCTCAGCCGCTGCGTGTGGCGGAAGACCCGGACGCGGAGGTCCAGCAGCATCGCCTGGCTGAGCCGCGCCGTCGAGGTCACGTACAGGGCGGTCAGGCCGGCCGCCACGACGGCCGCGGCAAGGTAGGCGACGCCGGTCAGCACCAGGGGAAGGTTGTCGCCGGCGCGCACGGCGGGCAGGGCGTGGTCGATACCGAAGGCGATCAGGGCCGGCCCGGCCACGCGGGCGGCCTGGGACAGCACGACGGCGCCGATCGTCAGCCAGAACCGGGCGCGGACGGGGCGGATCAGGGAGCCCAGGAGGGTCAGGGAGCGCCGCCGGACGGCCTTGCTTTCGTTCCTGGTGAGGTGCGCGTTGTCCTCATTGGCGGTGCCGAACGTTGCGCTGCTCATCGGGAAATCTCCTCGGACTGGTCCTCGAGGGCGGACAATTCTGAATCCAGGTCCCGCGGTTCCGGGTCCAGGCTGGCGATCACGTAGCGGTAATGGCTGTTCTTGGCGAGCAGTTCCGCATGGGTTCCGACGGCGGCGATCCGGCCGTCCTCGAGCAGGGCCACCCGGTCGGCCAGCGCCACCGTGGAAGGCCTGTGGGCCACGATCAGCGTGGTGGTGTCCGTGAGGACCTTGCGCAGCCGGGCCTCGACGAGGACCTCGGTGTTCACATCCAGCGCCGAGAGCGGGTCGTCCAGGACCAGCACGGCCGGTTTCGCGGCGATGGCCCGGGCCAGGGCGATGCGCTGGCGCTGGCCGCCGGAGAGGCTGAGGCCCTCCTCGCCGATCAGGGTATCGACGCCGTCCGGCAGGGAATAGGCGAAGTGGGCCTGGGCGACGTCGAGGGCTTCCTCCAGGGCCGCGTCGCGGCCCTCCGCCGATCCGGCGTCGGGCGCGCCGAGCAGGACGTTGTCCCGGACGGAGCTGGAGAACAGCGTGGTGTCCTCGAACGCCACGGAGACCACGGTGCGCAGGTCCTCCACCGCGAACTCGCGCAGGTCCACTCCGTCGATGGTGATGGCACCGCCGGTGACGTCGTAGAGGCGGGGGACCAGCTGGAGCAGGGCGCTCTTGCCGCCGCCCGTGATGCCCACGAGGGCCATGGTTTCGCCGGGGCGGATGTCCAGGGTGATGTTCTTGAGGATCGGCTTGTCCGGGGCGTCCTCGAACGCGAACGAGGCATTGCGGAAGCTGAGGGCACCCTTGAGGCCGGCCGGGCGGCGGGGCTGGTCCGGGCTGGTGATCGTGTTCTGCGCGTCCATGACCTCGAAGTGCCGGTCCACCGCGGACTTCGCGGTGAGGGCCATCGCCAGCAGCATGCCGCAGAACTCGACCGGCGCGGCGACCACGGCGGCGGTGGCGAAGAAGGCCACCAGGGACCCGATGGAGAGCTGGTCCGTGGAGGCCAGCAGGATGCCGACGACGAGGCCGGCGCCGAGCGCGAGTTCGGGCAGGAGCGTCACCACCAGGCTGAACGTGGCCAGGTGCTTGGCCTTGGCGATCTCGGTCTGCCGGAGTTCCTCGGCCTGTTCGTTGAAGTTCTCCAGCGCCTCCCGGCTGCGGCCGAAGGCCTTCAGGACGCGGATGCCGTGCACGGATTCCTCGACCGTGGTGGCGAGGTCCCCGGCCTGGTCCTGGCTGCGCCGGGCCACCTTGCTGAAGCGGGTGCGGAAGCGGAATCCGTAGATCATGATCGGCACGGCGGCGGCCAGGAAGATCAGGGCCAGCTGCCAGCTCATGGCAAACATCACCGCGACGCCGATCACCACGGTGAGCGTCGTGACCACCAGCATGATGGCGCCGAAGGCCATCCAGCGGCGCAGGAAGTTCAGGTCCGTCATGGCCCGGGACAGCAGCTGACCGGAGCCCCAGCGGTCATGGAAGGAAACTGTGAGGTCCTGCAGATGCCCGTAGAGCGAGACCCGCATCCGGGTCTCGACGGTGGTGGCGGGATTGATGACGAACTGCCGGCGCAGGGCCACGAGGCCCGCCTCGGCGATGCCCAGGACCAGGATGAGGAGCGAGGCAGTCCAGACGGCTTCCGCGCTGCCGCCGGGGGTCAGGGACTCGTTGACCAGCACGCGCAGCACCTGCGGGATGGCCAGTGCCATGACGCTGGCCAGCAGCGCGCAGAGCAGGCCCATGACCAGCCGGGGCAGGATTGGCCTGACGTGCGGGTAGAGACGGCTGATGGAGGTGAAGAATGAGCTCTGCTTGGCCATGCCTGCTTCTTAAGACGCCCGTGCATAGATCGCACCGTTGAATGTAGTTTCCTGTAGCAACTACCCTAGGCCATCGGGTGACCGGATTCACACGTTGTTCAGCGCTCCCAGCATCTCGCCCAGTCATTGCGATCCGCAATAGGTGCGGGCGGCGGGTGACCGCGGGACATGTCCGGTGGTGCCGGGCCCGGTGGGACATGTCCGGTGGTGGCCGCAGCGGGTGGGCATTGTGGGCCTATGCCCAGTGCCCGCGACCAGGGGAGGGCATGTCCCGTGGGCTCGGGCGCCAGGGGAGGGCATGTCCACCGGCCAGGCCGGAGGGCGGGCAGCACTGGCCGCGGCCAGGCCTAGGCGCGGGAGGTCAGCGTGAGCAGAACGGCTTCGGGCCGGCAGGCAATGCGGACAGGGGCGAAGCGGGACGTGCCGATGCCGCCCGAGACGTTTACCGGCGTCGTCCTCCCGTTGCTCTCCCAGGTGTGCAGCCCCCGGGCCCGCCAGGTGGGCAGGTCGCAGTTGGTGACCAGGGCCCCGTAGCCCGGGACGCAGATCTGGCCGCCGTGGGTGTGGCCGGCCAGGAGGAGGTGGGCGCCGGTTTCGGTGAAGTGGTCGAGGACGCGCTGGTAGGGTGCGTGCGCGACGGCGATTCGCAGGTGCGGGTCGGCGTCCCGGCCCTTGGTCCCGCGCGGCCAGCCCGCGTACCGTTCGAGGCGCAGGTGCGGATCGTCAACGCCGGAGAAATCGAAGCGCATGCCCTTGAGCACGACCGACTGGCAGCGGTTGGTCAGGTCCACCCAGCCGGACATGCCGAACTCGGCACGCAGCCGGGGCCAGTCGAGCCTTTCCGGGCGTTTGCGCTCGCCCGAGGGCCCGAGCAAATATGACGCCGGGTTCTTCAGGCTCGGGCCGAAGTAGTCGTTCGAGCCGGGGACAAACACACCGGGAAATTCCAGCAGGGGTCGCAGGGCCGCTACGAGGGGGTCTACGCCCTTGGCATGGCTGAGGTTGTCGCCCGTGTTCACCACGAGGTCCGGCCGTAACTGCGCCAGGGAGGACAGCCACTGCGCCTTCCGGTGCTGGCCCGGAACGAAGTGGATATCGGACAGGTGCAGTATCCGGAACGGGCCGAACCCGGCCGGCAGGATGGGGAGGGTTTCCTCCCTGACCACAAACTGGTTCTTCTCCCACAGCCCGTAGCCGGTAGCGGCCGCCCCCGCCGCCGTCCCGATCGCGGCGGTCACGGCAAAGCCGCGTCCGATGCTTCGAACGCGGCTCGCCAGATCATTGCCCAGGGTCATCGGCTACTTCTTGCCGGAGGACTTCGTCGGTGCCGGTGTCGGGTCGGCGGACGGTTGCGTGGCCGGCTCGGTGCTCTTGCCGGTCGGAATGGTGGTCCGCGGCACTGTTATCGGGTCCGGGACCGGGGCCGGGGAGTACAGCATGTCCGACGGCGGGGCCGGGAACGGATCGGTGCCGTAGGCCGGTGCCACCTGGGCCATGTAGTTCGAGAACTGCGGCCCGGCGATCATGTAACCGTCGATGCCCTTGTAGAAGTTGCCGTTGATCGTGACGTTCTGCCCGGCGCGCTGCTGGTTGCCCAGGGGATCGCCAAACCACGTGGCCGTTGCCAGGCCGCTGGTGTAGCCCGCCACCCAGGTGGAGCTGTTGTTGTCGTTGGTGCCGGTCTTCGCCGCGATGGGGAACGTGGTCCGGGTCGAAATCCGGGGCTGGATCAGCGAGCCCGAGCCGCGGTTGAGCACTTCCTGCATGGCGTACGCGACGCCGTGGGCCACCTCGGGCTTGATCGCGTCCCTGCAGTTGGGTGACTGGGCCGGCAGCTGGGCGCCGGTCGCGTCCGTCACCGACTCGATGGCCATCGGTTCGCAGTACTTGCCGTTGTTGGCGAAGGTGGCGAATGCGCTGGCCATGGTCAGCGGCGCCGTCTGGCGTGCGCCGATCAGGCTGCTCAACCGGGTCATCGGAACCTTGGGGTTGGGATCGTCGCCGTTCGGGCTCGGCAGGCCTTCGTGGATACCGACGGCGTCCACGATCTTCTGGATCCCGCAGAGGTCCACCTGGGCGGCAGAGGCGAACGTGATGGTGTTGATGGAGTTCGCCAGGCCGTCAAGGACCGACATGTACTTGTAATGGTTCTCGTCCGCGTTCTGCAGGTCGTGGGTGCCGGCCGTGTCGTCGTACGAGTCGGTCGTCGGTGTGGGGCAGGTGTTCTTCCACGGGAAGCCGGGCGGGTATCGCCGCACGGCGCCGTTGAGCTGGGTGCTCATCGACTTGCCCTCGTTGAGCCACTCCGCGAACGTGAACGGCTTCATCGTGGATCCGGGCTGGAAGCCGCCGAGGCCGTTGAGGTCATTGCCCTTGGCATCCTGCACGTCCACGTTGAAGTTCTGGGTCTGGTCGAACTTGCCGTCGGCCGGGAACCAGACGGTGTTCTGGGCCATGGAGACGATCTTGCCGGATCCCGGCTGCACGGACACCAGCGAAGCGCCCCACTTATCCGGGTTCGCGCCGGCCGACCCGTCCACCTGGGCCTGCGCCACGGACTGGGCCTTCGGATCCAGCGTGGTCTTGATGGTCAGGCCGCCGCGGAAGATCTTCCGCTCACGCTCGGCCGCGTCGGCCCCGTAGGCCGGGTTGTTCAGGAGCAGGTGGAGCACGTAGTCGCAGAAGTACGGCGCCGTCTGTGAATACGCACAGCCCTGGCGGGGCTGGGTGACCTTGGTCTGCACCGGCGTCGCCACCGCGGCATCGTAGTCGGCCTGCTTGATCTTGCCCTGCGTCAGCATCGCGTGGAGCACGAGGTCGCGACGGACCTTGGCGTTCTCCGGATTGGTGATCGGGTCGTAGTAGGAGGGGCTGTTCACGACGCCGGCCAGCAGGGCCGCCTGCGGCAGGGTCAGGTCCTTGGCCGTGGTGCTGAAGAAGAACTTGGACGCGGCCTCGATGCCGTAGGCGTCCCGGTTGAAGAACACGATGTTCAGGTAGCCCTCGAGGATCTGCTCCTTGGTGAACTTCTTCTCCAGCGCGATGGCCAGCTTCATTTCACGGAGCTTGTCCCCGACGCCCTTGTTGACGCCATTGAGCAGGACCTCGTCGCCCTTGCCCTCGGCCTCCAGCGAGGAGTTGATGACGTTGTTGACGTACTGCTGCGTGATCGTGGACGCGCCCTGCTTGTTGCCGCGGGCGGTGCTCACGAGCGCGCGCAGGATGCCGGTGGTGTCCACACCGCCGTGCTCATAGAAGCGGCTGTCCTCGATGGCGATGATCGCGTCCTTGATGTGCGGAGACATCTGGTCCAGCGAAACACGGGTGCGGTTTTCCGCGTAGAGGTTCGCGATCGGGCTGCCGTCGGACGCCAGGATCGTGGTCGACTGGCTCGGCGGATCGACCTTCAGCTCAGCGGGGAGCGTGTCAAAAAACTGGATCGAACCGCTCGCCGCACTGCCCGAGACGGCCGCCGCGGGGACCAGGAGGCCCGCCACCAGGACACCGCAAATAGCGCTCACGCCCAGGAAAAGAAAGATCTTTCCGAGGGTGGTGGCCGTGTCGAATAAAGGGTTCTTGCCAGTCGCCATGTTTTCCACTTTACCGGCAACGACTAGGCTTTATGTCATGACCAAATGGGAGTACGCCACGATTCCGCTCATTATTCACGCCACAAAGCAGATCCTGGACCAGTGGGGCGACGACGGCTGGGAGCTCGTCCAGGTTGTTCCGGGACCCGATGGAAACGGCCTGGTTGCCTACCTGAAGCGGGAGAAGCAGTAGCCATGAACACCCCCTCAGAAGCCGTTCCGGCCACGCCGGCGGGCGCGGAAAACATCTCCGAAAACACGGCCGGCGCAGCGAGCCCCACGGCCGGCGCGGGCGCGTCGTCCGCCGTCGAACAGCGCCTCGCGGAGCTGGGCCTGACGCTCCCCGACGTCGCTGCTCCGGTCGCGGCGTATGTTCCGGCCGTGATTTCCGGCAACCACGTCTACACCTCCGGGCAGCTGCCGTTCATCAACGGCAAGCTTGAGGCCACCGGAAAGGTTTCCACCGGTTCGGCGGGCGCCTCCGACGAATCCACGGTGTCCCCGGAGGACGCGAAGGCCTACGCTGCCGTCTGCGCCGTCAACGCCCTGGCCGCCGTCAAGAGTGTGATCGGCGACCTCGACCGCATCACGCGGATCGTCAAGGTTGTCGGATTTGTATCCTCCGACCCTTCCTTCACCGGCCAGCCCGGTGTCATCAACGGCGCCTCGGAGCTGCTGGGCCAGGTCCTCGGCGACGCCGGCCAGCACGCACGTTCCGCCGTCGGCGTATCTGTTCTGCCGCTCGACTCGCCCGTCGAAGTCGAACTGATCGCTGAATTCGCCTAGTAGACCGGTTACTTCGTTGCCTCAGTTAGAACGCCGCCTGTTCGTCCTGCCCCCGGATCTTGAGGGAGCAGCCCGCAGCTGGATTGAACACGGTGAGCGGACGCCCCGCGCGCCCCGTTTGGCCTCCTCCGTGATCCTGCTGCGGGATTCGCCCACGGGCCTGGAGACCTGGCTCGGCTACCGGACGGGGTCCTCCCCGCTCGGTGTCCTCGCCTTCCCCGGCGGATCGCTGGAATCCACCGACGACGACGCCGTCGGCTGGCTGGGCCCCTCACCCCAGCACTGGGCTGAGCAGATGGGGACGTCCGACGTCGGGCTGGCGCGCCGACACGTCGTCGGTGCCATCCGTGAACTGTTTGAGGAGACCGGCATCCTGCTGGCCGGCCCTGACCTGTCCACCACGGTGGAGCTGACCTCCAGCGCCGACTGGATGCGCGCCCGCGAAGCCGTGGCCGAGCAGGAGAAATCCTTCACCGACCTGCTCGCCAAGCGCGGGCTCTCGCTGCGCACTGACCTGCTCAAACCCCTGGTGAACTGGCTGAGCCCCGACTTCGCGCACCGCCGGTTCAACACCCGGTACTTCGCCGCCACCGTGCCAGTGAACCAGCAGCCCTCGCTGCTGGCCAGCAAGGGCGTCTGGGGCCGCTGGGTGTGCGTCCGGAAAGTCGTGAGCGAGCGGGACAGCACCGTTCTGGGTGACGAGGTGGGGCAGGAGAACACCGTCAGCCGGACCCTGGGCGAACTCCTGGTCCCTGGCTCGGAGATCATGCTGGAGAAAATGGCCAAGGCCAACGGCTGCATCGCCTACCTCAGCTACAAGCGGAAGGCCCACGTCTACCAGCCGAAGCTGGTCGAGGAAGACGGCCGTCTCATGCTTGAAGTCGAAGCGGCCAAAACGATCGCCGGCGAACCGCAGCGGGAACGCTAGGCCCGGGGAGCGCCGACGCCACGGAAGGCTGGCTCCATGCGGGCAGCCTGTTAGGGCTTGGCCCGGGCGGGGGGCCGGGCGATTCCCGGGACGTGGCCCGCCCTGCTCCTGAGCGCTGGACATGTCCCTTCGTGCCGGCCCGGGACATGCCCTCCGGTGGACCTGACAGGTGGACATAGTGGCATTATGTCCAGTCGTTGCAGCCGGGGCTGGACATGTCCCTTGATGCCGGGTGCGGCCCGGGGACATGCTCCGCCCCGATCCGCACCAGTGGACATGTCCCGCGGACAACCAGCCCGAAACCGCCACCGCGAATTAACGGCAGAAGATTAACGGCAGAAGGCCGGTCCCGTTTCCGGGGCCGGCCTTCGTGGTTGCTGCTGGGGATCCCTAGCGGGAACGCTGGCGCAGGCGCTGCATGTCAAGGATGACGACGGCGCGCGCTTCCAGTCGCAGCCAGCCGCGCTGCACGAATTCTGCGAGGGCCTTGTTGACCGTTTCACGGGAGGCGCCAACCAGCTGTGCGAGCTCCTCCTGCGTCAGTTCGTGGGCGACCAGGACGCCGTCGGTCGCCGGGCGGCCGAAGCGGTCGGCCAGATCCAGCAGCGCCTTGGCCACACGGCCCGGCACGTCGGAGAAGACGAGGTCGGAAAGGGAATCGTTGGTGCGGCGCAGGCGGCGTGCCAAGGCCTGCAGCAGCTGGGCCGAGACCTCGGGGCGGGTGCGCAGCAGCGCGTTGAGGCTCTCGTTCTTCAGGCCGGCGAGACGCGTCTCGGAAACGGCAGTTGCCGTGGCCGTGCGCGGGCTGGGGTCGAACAGCGCCATTTCGCCGAAAAGTTCGCCCGGGCCGAGGATGGCCAGCAGTGATTCGCGGCCGTCCGGCGACGTGCGGCCGAGCTTCACCTTGCCGGAGACGATGAAGTAAAGCTGGTCACCCTGGTCGCCTTCCCGGAATACCGAGGCACCGCGTGAAAGGTCCACCTCGGTAAGTTCGTCCGTCAGCAGACGGAACGCCTCGTCGTCGAGCGTGGCGAAAAGGGGTGCGCGGCGCAATACCTCGATATCCATGAAATCTCCTGACTAGCTGTGTCGGCTGGGGCGCTTCAGCCATTCTTTCAGAATTTTGGAGCTTCTGTGACGTAGTTGGCACGGAAACGCCCGAAGGGGCCGAAAGCGAACGGCTCGGGAAGTCCGCGCAGATCCCTGTGCAGGCTGGCGGCCGGTCGGCAAACGTTCAGCTTACACCGGTAGAATCGTCGCTGAACTGTCTGTGAGGAGCCCCGGTGTTTGGCTTGACCATTTTGGACCTGCTGTTGGTTGTGGCGCTCTTGTCCTACCTGATCCACGGTCTTCGCAACGGCTTCCTTGTGACGCTCGGAGGCATCGCGGGATTCGCGGCAGGCGCCGTCGCCGCCTTCGTCTCCGTGCCCATCGTCAGCGGCCTCGTGGAGGACAGCGGCTGGCGCCTGACGGCGATCGTCGCCACGGCGGTCCTTCTGATGATCGTGGGCAACGGCCTCGGCACCATGATCGGGCGGCGAATCCGCAGCGTGGTCCCGTTCAGCCCCCTGCGGGCGGCGGACCGCCTCGTGGGCGGGGGCGTGAACGTGGTGGTGTCCGCCCTTGTGATGTCGATGCTGGCGTTCAGCATCGGGGCCCTGGGTGTGCCGTTCGTGTCCCAGCAGCTCGCGGAATCCAAAGTCATCAGGTTCATCGACGGCGTGACGCCGATGCCGGTCAAGGCATCAATGGCGCAGCTGCGTTCCGCCGTGATCGGCGAGGGAATCCCCACGCTGCTGGACGGCTTCGGCCAGAGCCAGCCCGTTGCCGTTCCGGACACCAGCACCGACACGCCGGCGCTGAACAAGGCCGCCGCGTCAGTGCTCAAGATCGCCGGAACCGCCTACCAGTGCGGCCAAAACCAGACCGGAACAGGCTTCGTGGTCGCCCCCGGGCGCGTGGTGACCAACGCCCATGTGGTCGCCGGGGTCGACGAACCAGTGGTGGAAACGCCCGGTGGCCGCGCACTGCCTGGGCGCGTTGTGTACTTTGACTCCCAGCACGACCTCGCCGTCGTGGCCGTTGACGGTCTGCGCTCGGAACCCCTGGCGCTGGCTGCCGACCTGCCGTCCGGCAGCGCTGCGGCCTTTGCCGGCTATCCGCACGGCGGGCCTTTCCAGTCCAAACCGGCCACGGTGCAGGACATCGCCACCGTGCTGGTCCCGGACATCTATGGCAAGAATGCGTCGCCCGAGGACGTCTACCGGCTGGCCGGCGACGTGCAGCCGGGCAACTCCGGGGGTCCGCTCCTGACCATGGACGGGCAGGTGGCGGGGGTGGTCTTTGCCAAGGCCACAACCGAGTCTTCGCTCGGATTTGCGATCACCATGAATGACCTGAGCCCCGTGGCGGCGCAGGCGCCGGGTCTGGGCAGCGCCGTTTCGTCCGGACAGTGCATCAAGAAATAGCAGGGCTGCCGCGCAGGCACTAGCCACAGTCAGGCCCGAGCCGCACGCAGGTTAGAGCCACTCCAGGCTCTGCCCGTGCGGGCCCGTGATGGCTGCCGGCTGGCCGTCCTGCAGCAGCAGGAACCGGCCGCGAAGCCGGGCGTCATCCATTTCCGGGACCACGCTGGACCCGTCTGCCTGCACCACCACCGTGTGGCCTTCGTTCGAGAGCCAGTGGCAGCCCCGCTCCGCGGCAAGATCCGCCATGGTGCGCCGGAACCGGGAGCGGCCGCCGGCATCCAGGTACGCCATGACGGCGCTGTGGAATACCACCAGGGCGGCGTCGGCCGGGGCGCGGCCGGCGAGTTCCACAAGTTGTTCGTTGAGGTCGCCGGCCACCAGCAGCGGCGGCCGTTCCCTGGCAATGGCGATCGCCTGGCGCAGCCGTTCAAGCCGGAACTCCTGCTCCGGCCAGACGAGGGCTTCGAGCCAGGCGACGTCGGCCGGGTCGCGCACGTCCAGGGGGTTGAGGTCGATCCCGGCACGCCATGCCACCCGGGGGATTTCCGCCGGCAGCGGCACCGGGCCCGAGGTCAGGCAGCGCAAGACCGGAAACGTGGCAGGCCGGGCGCCATCCGGAACCAGCCGCGTCGTCCTTGCTTCCGCCGCCGCCGGGTCCGCCGCCGACTCATCCGGTGCCCCCGCCCCGGTGTCGACAAACTCGTAACCGTAGCGGTCAGGGAACAGTGCCAGCCCCGCCGAGGCGCCCACCTCGATGAGGGCCAGCGGCCGGTTCTCTGCCGCGGATATCTGCGCGAGTGAGGGCAGCAGGGTGGCGCAGCGGCCGGCCTCGTTCGTCTGCGTGGACCGGGACAGCACGATTTCCGAGACCGCGTCCCAGTGATGGTCCAGGAACCTCCGGAAATCGCGGTAAGGGCTGATCTGCGCGCCGAGGAACCGGGCCGCGGCGAGGATCAGCAGCGGCTGGCGCTTGTTGTGCGGCCACTGATCAATCCGCCGGATCACCTCGGCGTCCCCGGCGATCCCCACGGACCACGCGGCATAGCAGGGGGAGGAGCCGGGGGCGTCGACCGTGCCGAAGTGCCGGTACCACTGCGCTGTGTCTGTGTCTGTGTCTGTGTCCGTGTCCGTAGCCGTAGCCGCGCCCGGTGCTGTGTCCGAGGCGGTGCCCGTGGCAGGGGCCGGAGCTGCGGACGGTTCCCCGGATGCTTCCGCCGCCGCGGGTTCGGCGGGGGACATGCTCAGTCCCCGGCCGCGTGCAGCCCGGCGAGGTATTCCACCGCGAAGCGGTAGCCCAGGATCCCGGCGCCGGCGATCACGGCCTTGCTGATGTCCGAAAGGTAGGAATGGTGCCGGAAAGGCTCGCGGGCGTGAACATTGGTGATGTGCACCTCGACCGTCGGCAGGGCAACAGCGGAAATGGCGTCCCGGATGGCCACGGACGTGTGCGTGTAGGCGCCGGCGTTGAGCACGATTCCCACCGCCTTCCCGCGGGCGGCGTGGATGGCGTCCACGAGGGCCCCTTCATGGTTGGACTGGAAGCACTCGACGTCCAGGCCGTGCGCGGCACCGGCGTCTTTGGCGAGCTGTTCGACGTCGGCCAGCGTCGCCGTCCCGTATTTCTCGGGCTCGCGGGTGCCAAGCAGGTTCAAATTGGGTCCGTTGAGAACCAGGATGGTGCCGCGGCCGGCAACGGTGGCGGAGGTGGCTTCAGTCATGTCTGCAAATCTATCGCGCCGCGGCCCGCGCGCGCCGTTCGTTACTGCCGCATTCTTCGCTGCTGCGGATGTTCCCGCCGCGGCCGCGTCGACAGACAGGACCAACGACGACGGCGGCGCGGCCCACCACGGTGGGCGGCGCCGCCGCCGGACAAACAGGCCAGCCAAACACAGCCGACGAACCCTTATCGGAACGAGCCGGCTATTTCTTCAGCGACTGCGCGATCTGGGCCATGACGGTGTTGTCTGCCAGGGTGGTCGCGTCGCCGACTTCGCGGCCTTCGGCGACGTCCTTGAGCAGGCGGCGCATGATCTTGCCGGAGCGGGTTTTGGGCAGTTCCGGGACCACGAGGATGGTTTTGGGTTTGGCGATCGGGCCGATTTCCTTGCCCACGTGGTTGCGGAGTTCCTGGACGATCGCGTCGCCGGTGTCCACGGCGTCGGCGCGCAGGATCACGAAGGCGACGACGGCCTGTCCGGTGGTCTCGTCCGCGGCTCCGACGACGGCGGCTTCCGCCACCGCGGGGTGGGACACGAGTGCGGACTCGATTTCGGCGGTGGAGAGGCGGTGGCCGGAAATATTCATCACATCATCCACACGGCCCAGCAGCCAGATGTCGCCGTCCTCGTCTTTCTTGGCGCCGTCGCCGGCGAAGTACATGGTCTCGAAGCGGGACCAGTACGTTTCCTTGAACCGCTCCGGGTCGCCCCAGATCCCGCGCAGCATGGCGGGCCACGGTTCGCGGATTACGAGAAAGCCGCCGTGGCCGTTGGGTACGGATTCGCCGAGTTCGTCCACGACGTCCACGGCGATGCCCGGCAGCGGGACCTGGGCCGAGCCGGGCTTGGTGGCCGTGACGCCGGGCAGCGGGGCGATCATCTGCGCCCCGGTCTCGGTCTGCCACCAGGTGTCCACGATCGGTGCGGGGTTTTCCTTCCGCTCGCCGTTCTTGCCGGCGTTGCCGCCGATGACCTCGCGGTACCACATCCAGGCCTCGGGGTTGATGGGTTCGCCGACGGAACCGAGGACCCGGATCGAGGAGAGGTCGGACTTGGCCGGGATGTCCTTGCCCCACTTCATGAAGGTGCGGATCGCGGTGGGGGCGGTGTAGAGGATGGAGACCTTGTACTTCTCCACGATTTCCCACCAGCGGCCCTGGTGCGGGGAATCCGGCGTGCCCTCATACATGACCTGGGTGGCGCCGTTGATGAGCGGGGCGTAGGCGACGTAGGAGTGCCCGGTGATCCAGCCGACGTCGGCGGTGCACCAGTAGACGTCGGTCTCCGGGTGGAGGTCGAAGACCGCCTTGTGCGTGTAGGCGCCCTGGGTGAGGTAGCCGCCGGTGCTGTGCAGGATGCCCTTGGGCTTGCCCGTCGTGCCGGAGGTGTAGAGGATGAAGAGCGGGTGTTCGGAGTCGTGCCCGACGGCGGTGTGTGTGGGGGACGCGGCGCCGACGGTGTCCGCCCACCAGTGGTCCCGGCCCTCGTGCCAGTCCACGGCCTGGCCGTTGCGCTTGACCACCACGACGTTCTGCACGGTATGTCCGGTGCCGTCTCCCTCGTGGGACAACGCCTCGTCGACGGCCGGCTTCAGCGCGCTGGGCTTGCCGCGGCGGTAGGTGCCGTCGGCCGTGACCACGAGCTTGGCCTCGGCGTCGTCGATCCGGGAGCGCAGGGCTTCGGCGGAGAAGCCGCCGAAGACCACGGAGTGGATCGCGCCGATCCGGGCGCAGGCCAGCAGGGTGATGACGGCCTCGGGGATCATGGGCAGGTACACGGCGACGCGGTCGCCCTTGGCCACGCCGAGGGACTCGAACGCGTTCGCGGCCTTCTTCACCTCCTCGGTCAGCTGCGCGTAGGTGTAGGTGCGGGTATCTCCCGGCTCACCCTCGAAGTAGATCGCCACCCGGTCCCCGTTGCCGGCCTCGACGTGCCGGTCCAGGGCGTTGTAGGCGGCGTTGACCTCGCCACCGACGAACCACTTCGCGAACGGCGGGTCGGACCAGTCCAGCGCCTGGGTGAAGTCCTTGGACCAGCTCAGCAGCTCCCGGGCCTGCTTCGCCCAGAAGGCGGGACGGTCGGCGTCGGCCTCTGCGTAATCGGCGGCGGTGACCACTGCATTCGCGGCGAACTCGGCGGACGGCGCGAAACGGCGGTTCTCCTGGGACAGGTTTTCGAACGCATCGCCCTGGGGCGTCTGAGTGGCCGTGGAGCCGGGTGTCTGCTGGGACATGGTGAACCTCATCATTCATCGATCCGGGCTGCGCGGCCGTGCTCGCCACCGTCGCGCCGGGCCGCATGCGCGACGTCGGGCGGCGGCAGACGGCGGCAGTGCCGCTAGCGCTGTCTGGAATCAACACTAATACTTGGTTCCGACCAAACGTGCGCCCCGTCACAAACAGCACCGTGAGCGGTGTTCGTTAAGCGCCGAGTGGTCTGTCCCCGGCGCCGGACGGCGGGCCGGGGCAAGCGTCCGGGATTCGGAAATCTGGGGAATTCTGCTGCGTCCGCCCACGGCTTGTCAGCTAGTGATCGGCCATTCACTTGGCTAGGCTGAGATGAAGTTGTGACATCCGATGGAGGCGACAGGACCGCTGGCGGTCCTGTCCTTGCCTGCCGTTAGACGGCGCTGTCCAGGGCGCCGCCATGCTAAGGAGATACGGAATGAACGAGCAAGACAACGGGCAGCTCCGGGCGCCCGCCCAGAACCAGGGTGGAACGGCGCAGCCGGGGCCCGCCGGGTTCGGGGATGCGCCACGCTTCACGGTGGACAAAAAGATCGGGAAGAAGAACGAAGCCGTCCTCGGCCCGTTCACCATCCGTGACCTCACCGTTTTCGGCTCCACGCTGCTTCTTTTCATCGCCTCACTGATTCCGATGTTTGCCTTCGCCTACAACCTCTGGAACCTGGGCAGCCTCTTCTTCCTGGGCCTGGGCATCGTGCTGCCCCTCATTGTCACCGCGTTGTTTGTGGCCCGCCGCCTCAGCCCGTCGACCAGGATCCGGATCGGATCCCTGTCGATCGACCAGTTCGCGTCCGTTGTAGCGTCCTTCACGCTGGCCTTCTTTTTCCTCGCCGCCGCCGGGGCGTTCGTGCCGAGCATGCTGATCGCGCTCCTGGGCGCTTTGGGGCTCTTCGCCGCCACGGTGCTGGGCCGCTGGATCCCGTTCTTTGCCGGCGACTTCCTGGGCCGGGAGGACGCGCCTGCCCACGTGGTTGCCCGCGAAGCTGTTGTCCCGGTGCGAAAGCCCCGCGCACCGAAGGCGCCGAAGCAACCGAAGCAACCGAAGGAATCCAAATTGACCAAGGACGCTGCGGGTGCAGGCGCAGCCGGGGCGGGCGCCTCTCTGGCGGCCGCATCCGGCCAGGTTGCGTCCGGCGCGGCCGCTTCCGGCCGGGTTGCGTCCGGCCAAGCCGCTTCCGGGGAGGCCGCGGGCTGGGCCAAGCGTCCGGCCACCGGCAGCCAGACGGCCACGCCGGCGGCAACCACACCTGCCGGGGCATCTTCGGCGGGTGCGGCGTCCGCCGCGGCCCCCAGCGCTGCGGCCCCCGGCGCACCGGAGACCCAGATCTCGGGCGTGGTGCCAGCCGCCGGCGCGGCTGCCCCGGCATCTACGGATTCATCGGCGGCCCCGACGCAGGCCCCGGCTCCGGAGTCTGCTTCGTCCGCCGCGGACAAGACCCGGACCGCGGGCGTCCCTGCTGCAGCCGGTGCCGCCGCCGCTGGTGCCGCTGGTGCGGCTGCACAGACCGCTCCCGCCGCGGAACAGACCCAGGCCGGGGAACAGACCCAGGCCGCCGGCGTGCCGGCCGCCACCGGCGGCAGTGCCCCCACTACGGTCAACCCCCAGGTCCGGCCGCAGGAACAGGCCCGGCCGCAGGAACCCATCGGCGCGACCGTTGATCCCGCCAGCCGGCCCGCGGAGGATGATGTCCACCCCGTGCACGAGGCCTTCTGGTTCGCCGTCGCGCAGCCCCGCACCGCCGTCGATGTGCGCACCGGTGCCCCGGCGTTCGTCATTGAACCCGGCGGCTGGGTCCTTGCCCTGGAGGACCGCGGCAACGAGTTCCTGGTCCAGCACACCGACGGCCGGCTCGGCGTTTTGCGGGACCTCAGCAACATCGAACGCGGTTAGTCCGCCGCCGTGACCACGGAATCCGGCAGCTCGGAACCCGGCACCCCGATCCCGGGGAGCGCCAAGCCGGGTGCGCCGCGGGCGTCGGGGGAGTCAATGCTGGCGCTCAAGCGCCGCGCGCGCCGGATCAACCGGGAACTCGCGGAGCAGTACCCCTACGCCCACGCGGAGCTGGACTTCCGCACGCCGTTCGAGCTCGTGATAGCCACGGTGCTGTCCGCGCAGACCACGGACGTGCTGGTCAACCAGATCACGCCCCTGCTGTTCGCGCGCTACCCGGATGCGCGGCGGATGGCGGAGGCGGATCCGGCCGAGCTGGAGGCCATCATCAAGCCCACCGGCTTCTTTCGCGCCAAGGCCAGAAATCTCCTGGCGCTGTGCACCCGGCTGGTGGACGAGTACGACGGCGAGGTGCCGGGCCGGCTCGCGGACCTGGTGACGCTGCCCGGCGTCGGGCGGAAAACCGCGAACGTCGTGCTGGGCAATGCCTTCGGCATCCCGGGCATCACGGTGGACACCCACTTCGGCCGGCTGGCCCGGCGCTTTGGCTGGACCGAGTCGGATGATCCGGTCCGGATCGAGTCGGACGTCGCTGAACTGTTCGAGCCGAAGGACTGGACCATGCTCTCGCACCGCGTCGTCTTTCACGGCCGCCGCGTCTGCCATTCCCGGAAGCCGGCGTGCGGCGCCTGCGCGGTGGCCAATTGGTGCCCCAGCTACGGCATGGGGGAAACCGACCCGGAGAAGTCAAAGAAATTGCTGAAGTACGAACTCGCCCCGGGCCAGGAGCAACTGCTGGCCCGGCTGCTGGCCGAGACTCACCGCGCCGCGGAAATCCGGATGGAATCGCAGAGGAAACAGCCGTGACCGCGCGCCAGGACCTCGTCGAGCTCGTTGCCGCGGTGGAGGCGGGCACGGCGCCGGCCCCGGATCCGCGCTGGCGGGAACTCGCCGTCGAACCCGGCGAGCGGGTCCGTAGGGCGGCGGTGCTGATGCTCTTTGGTGCGCTCGACAACGTCCCCGCTGTGTCCGAGAAGTTGCTGGCTCCGGCCGATTTGGACGTGCTGCTGCTGCAGCGGGCCCAAACGCTGGACGACCATCCCGGGCAGGTGGCGTTTCCCGGCGGCGGCATCGATCCGGGTGAGTCCGTGGTGGACGCGGCCCTCCGCGAGGCGGAGGAGGAGACTGGCCTGAACCCTGCGGGGGTGGACGTACTCGGCGTGATGCCTGAACTGGCCCTGCCCCGGGGCAATTTCCTGGTGACGCCGGTCCTGGCCTGGTGGGCTGCCCAGTCGCCGGTCCGGGTGGTTGACTACGGTGAATCCGCGCAGGTGTTCCGGGTCCCGGTCAGGGACCTGCTGGACCCGGACAACAGGGTGATGGCCACGGTCAGCCGGGCCGGCCAGACATTCCAGAGCCCAGCATTCACCGTCAACGGCGTCGTGGTCTGGGGTTTTACCGGGATGATCCTGAACCAGCTTTTTGAACAGCTGGGCTGGGCCGTGCCGTGGGACCGCGCGCGGCTCTACGGGATTGATGTGTGAAGGCCGCACGGCGCCGGCCTGCCGGCCGGTCCGCTGGCTGTCAGCCGCCGGGCTGCCTGCCGGGCAGCAACGGGGTTGCAGCCATCTAGCCGGCAGCCACCGGGCTGCCTGCCAGGGGAGCCATCGCCCGTCCTCCCGACCTGCTGGAGGCGACCCGCCGGTGAGCGCCGGAATGATCCACAACCAGGCCGGTCGCGGCGTTCTCGCGCACGGCGTTGATGCCCGCCGCCGCGCTCTTGATGGAGCTGAAGAGCGGGGACACGGCCACTACCGTGCCATCCGCCGCCGTCAACCTGAAGAAATAAGCCTTGTCGCCAGCTTGCGCGATCTCAAAAATGCCAGCCAAACCTGTGCCTCCCCAATATCCTTGCGTCGTTGCAATAGCCGGCGGATCGTACGGGAAATTCACCGGCCTTTCCGAGGGTAGCCCGGTGACGGAGCGCACACAACGCTACCGACGGGTACGTTACAGGCGGTGACTTCGGTCACTCATTTGGCATTGTCGTACGAATCGACGACGGCCACGCTGACCGGAAATTCGACCGGAATGCGGCCGAACAAGAGCTCCTTCGCGGCATTTGCGGAGTCCTCGATCGCCTTGATGCAATCCCCGACGGCGGATTCGGGACAGTGGACCATCACCTCGTCGTGGAGGAAGAACACCAGTTCGCCGGCGGCTGCGCCGTCCGACCGTATGGCGCGAAGCCTCCGTCGCAGTTCCGCGAGCCAGCATGCCGCCCAGTCAGCGGCCGAGCCCTGGACCACAAAGTTCCGGGTGAAGCGGCCGCGCGAGCGTGCGATCGAGTCCGCCCGGCGCTGCTCTTCCGCGGTGGTGGAGTGCTGGCTCTGCAGCCAGCGCTCCGACGGCGGCGGGCTGCTCCGGCCCAGGCGCGAAGTCACGGTCCTGCCGGCTTCGCCGTCGCGGGCAGCCTGCTCGACGAAGCCCACGGCGCGGGGGTAGGTGCGGGCCAGCTGGGGCATCAGCCGGCCGGACTCGCCCGTGGTCGCCCCGTAGATTGCTCCAAGGAGGGCCACCTTCGCCTTCGCCCGGTCGCCGCCGAAGCCTTGGGCGGCAATGCCGGCGTAGAGGTCCTTGTCCCGGGCGGCTTCGGCCATTTTGGAATCCTGGGCCAGCGCCACGAGCACGCGCGGCTCCAGCTGCGAGGCGTCGGCAACGATCAGTTTGTGGCCGGGATCGGCGTGGACCGCGCCGCGGACCTGGCGCGGGATTTGCAGCGCCCCGCCGCCCCGCGACGCCCACCGGCCCGAGACCACGCCGCCCACCACGTACTCAGGCTGGAACCTGCCGTCCTTCACCCAGGTATCAAGCCACGCCCAGCCGTTGGCCGCGTGGAGACGGGCCAGTTTCTTGTAGGCCAGCAGCGGCACGATCACGGGGTGGCTGGATTCTTTCAGCTCCCATTGGCGGGTGGTTTTAACTTCGATGCCGTTGCGGTGCAGGGCGCGCATGAGCTCCTGCGGCGAGTCCGGGTTCAGCGCGGGCGACTTCAGCAGCAGCCTCAGTTCGGCCGTGAGCGATTCGAGTTTGGCCGGACGCTGACCGGGAGCCGGGCGGGGTCCGAGGTGTTCTGCGAGAATCTGCTCGTGGAGTTCCTCCCGCCACGGGACGCCGGTGTGCTGCATTTCGGCGGCGATCATGGCTCCGGCGGATTCCGCCGCGAGCAGCAGCTGGAGCCGTTGGCGCCGGCCGGCGTCAGGGACGACGACCGTGCCGGAGGCCGTTCCGGGCGCAGGTCCCGCCTGGCGAAGGGCCTCCTGCTGCGCGGCGTACTCGGCGCGGAGAGCCTCAAGGGATTGGCCGGGACGCCGGCCGGAGGCCGGGGCATCAAACAAGGCCCCTTGTTCCGGCGGCGGGGCAGGAGGCTGCAGCCCCCGCGGGGGCTGGTTCAGCTCGTCGTCCTGGGTCAGCTTCTCCGCCGCCTGCGCGTAGCCGGTGTGGGCGGTGAACTCCGAGTGGGCCAGGATCGAACCGCACAAGGTGAGGTCGTAGCAGCGCTCGAGTTCCACCCCGGCGCGCAGCAACGCGGGATACCAGTCCTGCGTACGGTGCCAGATCCAGCGCGGGTGCCGCTCCTCAAACTCGCGCACAATTCCGGCGAGGTCGCCGGCCCTGACCACACGGGGTTCCGGATTGGAGGGTTCGGGGGCGCCATCGGCCGTGAGCTGCTGCAGTGCCGCGCCGTCGGCGTGGGCAGCGAGCAGCAGATACATAGGATCAATTCTGCCCTGCTCCGGGACGTGGTCTGTGCTCGGTCCCCGGCCGCGGTGCAGGAAAGACGCCGGACTTGTCCACATAGCCCACGACGGCGGTTCCGCTGCGGTCCCGGCCCGGGCACAGTGGCAGCATGAACAGGCACCAGGACCGTGGCCCAGGCTCACCGCCACCGTGGGCGCATGAGCCCTGGACCCCCGGGGATTCCGCGGAAATCCTGCTCGTAACCGGCGCCGATGTGCTGCGCAGCGAGGTGGAACGCATCGTCGCAGCAGCCGGGGGCCAGCTGCGGACGGTGCAGGACGTTGCCGAGGCCGCGCCGTTCTGGGACGCCGCGGCCGCCGTGCTGGTGGGCAGCGACATCCGCGGGTTGCCGCCCCGGCGGAGGACCCCTGCCGTGATGCTCGGCCTCGAAGGTGACGGAGAAGGGTTATGGCATCTGGCCGCCGCCGTCGGGGCCGAACGCGTCGCGGTGTTGCCGGACGCGGCCGCCTGGCTGGCGGAATACCTGAGCCGGTCCCGCGCCCCGGAAGCCGGCGGCCTGGTGCTGGGTCTCACCGGCGGCTGCGGCGGTGCCGGGGCCACGACCGCCGCCATCTGGATCGCGCAGGCCGCCGCCGGGGCCGGGATCCGGGTGCTGCTGATCGACGGCGACCCCCGGGGCGGAGGCCTGGAACTTGCGCTGGCCGCCGAGGAAACCCACGGGCTCCGCTGGCCGGATCTGGCCGGGGTGAGCGGCAGTATCGACCCCGCCCAGCTGGAGGAGTCGCTGCCGGTCGCCGGCGGATTCTCCTTCCTGTCGTGGCCGGGAACCCGTGACAAAGCCGCCGGGGTGGACGCGACCACCGTGGCCGCGGTTCTTGACGCCGCACGCCGCGGCTGCGAATTGGTGGTGCTGGATATCGGCCGGGAACGGGAGGCCCTGCGGGCCTTCGCCGGCGAATGCGACCGGATCATCGTCGTGGCGCCCGCCCGGCTGCGGGCCGCCGTCGCCACGGCCTGGCTGCTGCAGGAGCTTCCACCCGTGGACACCGCGCTCGTGGTCCGGGCCAGTCGCGGCGCCGCTTTGGATGCGCCGCTGATCGCCGGCTCCGTGGGGCTTGTCCTTCAGGGCATCATGCCGGACATCAAGGATCTGGCCGGGGCAACGGAACTCGGCCGCCTTCTCGAAACCGGCCGGCAGCGCGCCGTCCGCCGGTTCGCGGCCGGACTCCTTGAGCTGAACGGCGGAGACGGCTCATGAGTGCCCACGCGGCCGTAGAACCGGCCGGACCGGAACGTCCGGCCCGGCGGGCACCGGGCCGCCGCCGCTCGCAGGGATTTCTCGACCAGACGCTGCTGGAGTCCGTGCGCGAGTCCGTCATGGCCGATGCCTCCCCGGTGACCCCCTCAAGGGTGGCGGCTGCGGTCCAGGCGAGCGGGCGGCTGCTCGGCACGGCCGGCGCCCTGGCCGCAGTGGAGAGCATCAGCGCGGAATTGAACGGCCTGGGCCCCCTGCAACCGCTCACCCGTGATCCCGCCGTGACAGACATCTTTGTCAACGGGCCGGACTCGGTCTGGTTGGACCGCGGCCGCGGTCTGGAAAAGGCGCCGGTCGTCTTTTCCGGGGAACCGCAGATCCGGGCCCTCGCCGCGAGGCTGGTGGCAGCCGGTGGCCGCCGCCTGGACGACGGTTCGCCGTGCGTCGATGTCCGGCTCGACGGCGGCTACCGGGTGCACGCGGTGCTGCCGCCCATTTCCACGGCCGGGACCCTCCTGAGCGTGCGGATCCGCCGGGCCACGGTCTTCTCCATGCCCGAGCTGAAGCGCGCCGGCATGTTCGGGGCCGGGACGCCCGGGAGCCTGGTCCAGTCCGTGCTCGAACGCATGGTGGCGGCCAGGCTGAGCTTCCTCATCAGCGGGGCCACCGGTTCGGGGAAAACCACGTTACTGGCGACACTGCTGGGATTGTGCCACCCGGGGGAGAGACTCGTCCTGATTGAGGACGCCGCAGAACTGAATCCCGTCCACCCGCACGTCGTCTCGCTGGAATCCCGGCACGGAAACCTGGAAGGCGGTGGCGCCGTCGACTTGGGCGAACTGGTCCGCCAGGCCCTCAGGATGCGGCCGGACCGGCTGGTGGTGGGCGAATGCCGCGGCGCCGAGGTCCGCGAGCTGCTCTCCGCGATGAACACCGGACACACCGGAGGCGGCGGGACCATCCACGCCAATGAGGCGGCGGCTGTGCCTGCCCGGCTGGCGGCCCTCGGCGCGCTCGCCGGCATGGGCCAGGACGCGGTACGGCTGCAGGTCGCCAGCGCGATCGACGTCGTCGTGCACGTCGAGCGGACCGAATCGGGCCGCCAGGTGGCGAGCGTTGGAATCATGGAGGTCCTAGACTCGGGCCTCCTTGTCGCCGCCGCACTGGAGATCCAACAGGGCGAGCTCCGCTTCGGCGGAGCCTGGCCGCTGCTGGCGCGCCGTCTCGGCCTGGATCCCGGGTTGGCCGGGGCGGACCCCTCCGAACTGCAGGCGGCGCTGCCGGCAGGACGGCCGCCGGGTTCCGGCCGCGAATCCCTCCAGCCCTGGACGCAGCGATGACCGTCTTCCTCATCGTCGTTTTGGTCCTGGCCGTGTGGCTGGCATTTCCCACCCCGCGCGCGGCCGGCCATCGTACCCGCAGGGCCTTGCACGCCGCGGGCACGCGAGCTCCCGCGGCCTACGGTTCCCCGGGATCCCGTCCAGGACGGGCTGTCGGGGGCATGACCCGTTGGCGCGGCAGGGGATCCGCCGATGCCGGGCCCGTCCCCATGACAGTCCTGGTCCAGCAGTTGGCCGCGCTGCTGAAGGGAGGGCGCATCCCCGCCCGGCTGTGGGATGAACTGTGGGCCCTGTACGGCGGTGACACCGCGCGGGACGGGCCGGCGGCCCAGGCCGCAGTTCACAGCGCCGGCCAGCCCCGCACCGCAAACGGCGCCGGCACGGTCCTCGGCCCGGAGTCCCGCAGGATCCTCGCAGCCGCGCGTGCCGCCGCCCGGCGCGGGTCTTCCGTGGCCGCGGCCATCCGCCGCGAGGTCTCCGCGCTCACTGCCGGTGCGGGCGCCGTCGTCACGGTCACCACGGGTGCCGTCGGCATCCTGGCCCGCCGCGACGTGCGTGTGTGGGGCGAGCTCGCCGCATGCTTTGACACCGCTGAAGCCAGCGGTTGCCCCCTGGCCGATGTCCTGGCGCGCTTTGCCGCCCACCTTGAAACGGAGGACGACGCCGAGGCAGCGCGGCAGACGGCCTTGGCGGGCCCCCGCGCGACCGTTCGTCTGCTGACCTGGCTGCCGCTGTCGGGCCTGGGTCTCGGCCTGCTGCTCGGCGTGGACCCGGTGGCGACACTGCTGGGAACTCCCTGGGGCCTCGCGGCGTTGGCCGCAGGCGTGGCGCTGACCGCCGTCGGCCGGTTGTGGTCCGCAAGGCTCGTCCGCGCCGCGGCGGAAGCACCAACGTGACGCCGCGGTGGTCGCAGTGAGGCCCGAACTTGCCGGATTCGTGATGGCAGCGAGCCTTGCCGGGGCAGCCGCAGTCGTCCTCGCCCGCCCGGGCCGTGTCCGCCGGCGGCTCCGGCGCCAGCTTCGGGCCCCTGCCGGCGGGGCCGGCCGGCGCCCGACGGTCCACGACGCCGGCCGGCACGGACGTCACGGCCTCCCGGGCCTGCGGGACACCGCCATGATGCTGGAACTGATCGGTGCCATGCTGGATGCGGGAGCCGGACTTGGCCGGTCCCTCGACCTCGTGGCCGCCCTCATGCCACCGGAACTCGGGCTGCAGCTTCGGCCGGTTGTGTCAGCCCTCGCAATCGGTGCGGACTGGGGCACGGCATGGCGCAGCTCCGGTGCCCGGGCGCCCCAACTTCAGGCCCTGCGCGACGCTCTTTCCTTCGCCGCGCTTACCGGCGCCCCCTCCTCAGCGCTCCTCTATGCCCAGGCGGCCCGGCTCCGCCGTGAACGCAACAGGGCCGCCGAGCAGCGCGCGGCCGCGCTCGGGGTGAAGCTCGTGGTGCCGCTGGGCCTGTGCTCCCTGCCGGCTTTCGTCTGCCTCGGCATCGTGCCCGTGCTCCTGGGGCTGCTTCGGGCGTGATGCCGGCAGCCCGGGGATCACCCCGGGCCCAAGGTTTATTCAAGTTGCTGGGGGATACCTTTGGGGCAGGCACCGTCGGAGTATGAGCGGTCTCGTGCGTCGGCTTCTCACAGCACCTCCTTGGCGCCTCGAATCCCGGAGTATCTGGGGTCTCGTACTAACTGGGAGCCATGCCAGGGGGGCAGATCAATGATTCGACTGTATAAAGCGGGCGTGATTGCAGCGCTCAACCTACTAGTGTTGACCGGTTTGGCGGTCGGTGCCAGTCCGGCGTCCGCCGCCGTACCGACCTGTCAGCCGGGAGCACCCCAACCGACCAACCAATACCCTGGCACAACGGTGATTGCCACGAACTTCGAGTCCGGAAGCCTCACCACCGCAGGCTTCGCCGCCGCATTCACCGCGGGGACAGGCACTGCCGATGTCTCCTCGGCCCAGCAGCACTCGGGCCGCTGCTCAGCCTTTGTTCACGTCACCACGGATGCCGGGTCGGTGGCCAATTTTTCCGCACCACTTCCTGCCGGAAACAATGAGGTCTACGCCGACGGCTGGTTCAACATCACCAAAGAGGGCGTCGCCGGCAACAACGTCCCGTACTTCCGCTTCTTCAACGGGACTACCCGGTTCATAGACGTCTACCGATCCAACGGCGGCGTCGGCCCGATGTGGCTGCGGGTCGCGGCGCCCGACGGAACCCTCCGATACACCCCGATGAAAGTCAATGTCCCTCTCGGCACCTGGCACCATATCGTCACGCACGTCGTCGCAAATGGGGCCTCCTCCACGGTCGAGGTGATCTTCGACGGCAAACTCCTGTATTCCAGCAAGCAGATCGCCACGGGCTTTACCGCGGTCACCAAGATGCAACTCGGTGCCGAACACCGGCGGCAGGCAGGCGACAGCTTCATTGACGACGTCGTTATCAAGGCCGGAAAGGCGGCCGCCCAGCTGCCCGGAACGTTTGCCCCGATTGCCCCACAACGGTTCCTCGACACCCGGAAAACGGTGCCGGTGGGTGCCGATAAGGCCGTCTCCTTCCAGGTTGCAGGGGCTAATGGGATCCCGGCAAATGTCGCGGCGGTCGTCTTCAACCTGACCGTCACTGAAGCAAAATCCATTGGTTACATCACCGCCTACCCCTCCGGGACAACAAAGCCGGATGCATCCAATGTGAACTTCCGTGCCAACCAAAACGTGCCCAACCTGGTAACGGTCAAGGTGGGTGCGGACGGAAAAGTGGCGCTGTTCAACAGATCCTCCGGCACAACCCACCTCATCGCCGATGTCACCGGCTACTACGTCACGGGGACGCCAGCGACGCCGGGTGCCTTCCAAAGCCTCGCGCCAAAGCGGCTGCTGGACACCCGGTCCACGACGGCGCTTGCAGGGGATTCCACCGTGTCCCTGCAGGTTGCGGGGACCAACGGCATACCGGCAACTGCCGCTGCTGTGGTCTTCAACCTCACAGTGACCGAGCCAACTAGGATCGGCTACATTACGGCCTATGCTTCGGGCTCGGCGCGTCCGGACGCGTCTAACCTCAACTTCAACGCCGGACAGACAGTGCCGAACCTGGTCACGGTCCCCATCGGTCCAGACGGAAAAGTCACACTGCTCAATCGTTCGTTCGGACGTTCGCACCTGATCGCAGACGTTGCCGGCTACTACCTCGGCGGCACGCCGTCAGCCACCGGTGCGTTCAAGGCCACGGGTCCATCCAGGATCCTCGACACCCGAAACGCAACGGCTGTTCGCCCGGACTCCACGGTGTCCTTCCAGATTGCCGGCGCCAACGGCATCCCCTCGAGCGTCCTGGCGGCTGTCTTCAACCTGACGGTCGTGTCGCCCCAGTCCATCGGCTACATCACCGCCTACCCCTCCGGTTCCACCCGTCCGGACGCGTCCAACCTGAACTTCTCCGCCGGACAGACTGTGCCGAACCTGGTCTCGGTCCCCGTCGGCTCAGACGGAAAGGTGACGTTGTTCAACCGGTCCTCCGGATCCTCACACCTCATCGCCGACCTCGCGGGATACTTCCTGCCTTAGGAACGCGGGTGACCACCAACTGAACCCGAGGGGCTGTCGTCGCAGTGCGGACCGCAGCCCCTCGGGTTCAGCCTTGTCTTGGCCCGGGCGAAACGCCGGCGGACCAGGGCTTTGCGTTTGGCGGCCGTTGGCCGCCCGGAATGGGCCAGACACTTCTCCTCCACAGGCCGCCACGACGGCATCTTCGGGCACGTTTTCCACTTAGCTGCCATCGGGGCTTATGGCGCGACGTGCAAGCCGGGAGAGTCGAATCAGCCGGCGATCACGCCGGTGTCCCGTGGAAGGAAAGCAGATGTCAACAAATCAGGACACTCCCGCTGCACGTCGCATTGAAGCAGGGGAGGGCGGCGTTGCGGAGGTCTATGAGATCTACCCCGGCGCCAGCTCGGTTGTTCCCGTTCAACCGCGGGGCCGCACAGGGCCGCCGGCCGCGCAGGCGGGAATGGCTACCGCTGAATATGCCATCGCAACCCTGGCCGCCGTGGGTTTCGCCGGGGTCCTCGTGTTCATCATGCGCAGCGATGAGGTCCGCGGGTTCCTCCTGAACCTCATCCGGACGGCGCTCACGTTGCCATGAACGGACTCTGGCGCGCCCGGGGGAGCGGCGGCCGGGGGGAGCCGCCGCCGACGGGGGAGTGCCGCGGGGCCGTCACTGCTGAGTTCGCCGTCGCGCTGCCCTCGGTCGTTCTCCTGCTCTCCGTGCTGCTCGCGGGTTCGGCGGCCGGGGTGATGCAGCTGCGGGTTGAGGAAGCGGCCCGCGGCGGTGCCCGGGCGGTGGCGAGGGGAGCCGCGGCAGGCGAAGTCGGTGAGATTGTCCGCCGTCTCGCCGGCGACGCGGCGGACTCCGAGGTGACGCACGACGGCGAGTGGCACAGGGTCACCGTTTCCGGCCGGGTCCCCGGGGCCGTTGGCTCCCTGGTTCCCTGGGCCCTCAGCGCCAGCGCGTGGGCGCGTGCGGAGGCTCCCGGCGCGGCACAACGGCCCGGGCTGGACGAGCCCGAACTGAAAGGCGTCTCCCGTTCCCCGTGGCAAGGCGGCACATGATGTCGCCTGCGCCTGCGCCTGCGCCTGCACTTGCACCTGTCCGTGTCCGTGTCCGTGCCCGCGGGCCGCGACCCCGGAGCCCGAAACCCGCCCACGCCCGGCACCGGTGTACGTCTTCAGATCGGGGGTCGGGGACCGTCCTGGCCCTGGGACTCGGGCTGGTGGTCATCATGGCGTTGGCCCTGCTGCTGCTTTTGGCCGAATCGGCCGTCGCGGCATCGAGGGCTGCGGCGGCCGCCGATCTGGCGGCGCTGGCTGCGGCGGATGCCGCGCGGGGCATCACGTCCGGCGAGCCCTGCGCTGTGGCTAGAGAGGTCGCGCTGAAGAACAACGCCACTCTGGCTGCCTGTGCCGAAGGACCGGACGACACCGTTCAGGTGCGCACCGAGTTCAGCGCCGGACCGTTCCTCGGGGCGGCCACGGGACTGGCCAGGGCCGGACCGCCCCCTGCGGCCGGGAACGGGCAGGCACCGTGAAAGATGCACCAACTCCGGCCGTCGCCAGAAGCTGCGAATCCGTCTGCGGCCTGGCGTGCAGCCCTGCCGCCGCCCGGCTCACACGAACGTACCGCCCTGCCGCCCCGGCTCCGAACCTGCCGGCCGCCGCCCACGAACCGGCCGCTGAGACGTGGTCAGGCGCGGAGCGGCTGGGCGGGCTGATCGTCCGGGGTCCCGGCCGCGGCGGCCGTTGTTCCGGGATTGCCGGCGTGCATGAGGTCGGTGGCGTCTTGGAGCAGCACATCGATCAGTGTGACGGCAGCGTCCTTGTCGAGCGGGTTGTTCTTGTTGCCGCACTTGGGTGACTGGACGCAGGAGGGGCAGCCGGACTCGCATTCGCAGGCCTTGATGGCGTCGCGCGTGGCGGTCAGCCACAACCTCGCCTTGTCGTATCCGCGTTCGGCGAAGCCGGCCCCGCCGGGATGGCCGTCGTAGACAAAGATGGTGGGCACTCCGGTATCGGCGTGGATGGCCGTGGACACTCCGCCGATGTCCCAGCGGTCGCTGGAGGCCACCAGCGGAAGGAGTCCGATGGCCGCGTGCTCGGCAGCATGCAGCGCTCCGGGGAACTGTGCCTCGATCAGCCCAGCGCCGGTCAGCGAGCGGTTGTCCATGACAAACCAGACCGCCTTGGTAAACAGGTCCCTGGCGCCCAATTCCAAGGGTTCTTCGCCGAGGATCTCGTTCGAAATTAACGCCTTGCGCTGGAAGGAGACCACCTGTGTTGTCACTTTCACATCGCCGAAATGCACGGCCACATCGCCCCATTGGGTGGTGCGTTGCGTTTCAAGGACCTCGATCTGGGTCACGTCCCGGGCGGTCGTGTAGTAGTCCGGGTTCGCCCGCCGCACCACCACACAGTGATCGTCCTCATTCAGGTCTTCGACCACGTAGCTGTCGCCCTGGTGGACATAGATGGCCCCTGTGTGGGCCTGGTAATGGGTCTGCGGCGAATCCATGGTGCCGAGCAAGGAGCCCGTCTCCGCGTCCACTATGCTCACCGGACCTCCGCCGTCGGCCCGGAGGTTCACCATGGCTGCGGCATTTTGCGGATGGGTCCAAAACCATCCTGCCGGCCGTTTGCGCAGGTAGCCCTGCAGGACCAGGCGGTCCAGCAGCTTCTCAGCGGTGGCCCCGAAGAGCTCCAGTTCGGCGAACCCGAGGGGCAGTTCCGCGGCGGCGGCGCACAGGTGGGGGCCCAGAACGTATGGATTGGAGGGATCGAAGACCGTGGCCTCCACCGACACGTCGAAAATCGCCTCGGGGTGGTTCACCAAGTAGGTGTCCAGCGGGTCGTCGCTGGCCACGAAGGCCGCGATCGCGTCCTGGCCGGCGCGGCCCGCGCGGCCGATCTGCTGGAACAACGACGCGCGGGTGCCCGGCCAGCCTGCGACCAGGACTGCATCGAGACCGGAAATGTCAATGCCCAGCTCCAGCGCGGACGTGCTCGAGACGCCCAACAGTTCACCGGAGCGCAGCGCCTTTTCCAGGGCCCGCCGCTCCTCCGGCAGATAGCCCGAGCGGTACGCGGCCACACGCTGGGGCAGGCTGGGATCCACCTCGTCGAGGAGGCGTTTGGCGATGGAGGAAATCGACTCTGCCCCGCGCCTGGACTTGATGAACGCAATGGTCCTGGTCCGGGAGGACACCAGGTTGGCCAGCAGGTCGGCGGTCTCGGCGACTGCAGTCCGGCGCTCCTTGGCACCGTTTTCGCCCCGGAGTTCGGTCAGTGCCGGCTCCCAAAACGCCACCGTCGTAGACCCGTGGGGCGAACTGTCTTCGGAAACGGCCCGCACGGGCGCGCCGATCAGCCGGCCGAAGGACTGCCCGGGTTCAGACGCCGTGGCGGACGCCGCGATGAACACCGGTCCGGGATGCGAGCCGCCCGGGCTGTAGTAGGCACAGATCCGACGCAGCCGGCGCATGAGGTTTGCCACATGGGAGCCGAAGACGCCGCGGTAGCTGTGGGCTTCGTCCACGATCACGTAGCGGAGGCGCCGGAAGAACCTGGCCCACCAGGCATGGTTCGGGAGAATGCCGAAGTGCAGCATGTCCGGGTTGGCGAGGATGAAGTTCGCGTGGTCCCGGATCCAGCGCCTGGACGCGGGATCGGTGTCGCCGTCGTAGGTTTCGGCCCGGACTGTGGGGAGCTTCAGTGCCCTGATCGCTGCGAGCTGGTCGGCGGCGAGCGCCTTGGTCGGGGACAGGTAGAGGGTCACGGCCCCGTCGTCGTGGATTTTCCCGGGATCGGACAGGACCCTGAGCTCGGAACGGTGGATCGCGTCCAGGGCCGGCAGCTGATACGCCAGGGACTTGCCGGACGCGGTGCCGGTGGCGATGACCACGTTCTCTCCGCCGTGGGCCAGTTCGGCGGCCCGGACCTGGTGAAGGTAGGGCTCGTGGATGCCCAGGGAACCGTAGGCTGCCACGAGATCCGGGTGCGACCACTGTGGCCACGGCGCATTGACGGCCTGGCGGGCGGGGATCGTCCGCACATGACGCAGCTGTTCCGGGTCCGGACCTCGGCCCAGCAACGGAATCAGGGACTCATGCGGGTTCACTCACATATTCTTTCATCCGCCCTCAAATCGCCCATGCCCGGCACTCAGCCCGGCACGCAGCCCGGCAGGCGCTGCGGCTTCGCGCGGTGGCTTCGGCGCGGCTGCCCGGCAAACGCGTTGCCCCGGGCGCAGGCCCGCCGGACGGCCGGCGCTCGCGGCGCCTCAGCCCACGGACAGGTCGGCCCCTTCGTCGGACGTCGACAACATCAGGACGTGGCACACCTCGCGCCAGCCGAGGTGCGAATAGAGTTTTTGGCCGTCCAGCGAGGCGAGCAGCAGCCCGGAGTCGACGTCGTGTTCGAACGCCTGGGCTGCCAGGGCCTTCATGATGAAGCTGCCCAGCCCCCGCCGCTGGTAAGCCTCTGACGTCACGATGTTGTCGAAGATGGCGGTATGTCCCACCACAAACACGCGTCCGCTCGCGGCGACGTCCTCGCCGGCGCTGACCACCGCGTGGTGGACGCCGTCGGTCCGGGACGTCTCGAGCCTGAGGTCGTCATCCGAAAGCCAGGGGTCCTCCGAATCCTGGGTCTCCATGTCCACGATCATCATGGTTTGGGAGGCCGAGGTGACATGCAGCCCATTCCGCTGCCCCAGTATGGTGAATCGGGCCACATCGTTGGTGAGGATGGTGAGGACCCGGGCCGGCGCTTCGGCCGTCTTTGCCGCCAGCGCCTCGAACTCCGCGTCGGACGGATCGTAGGCGAAGTACTCCCATTCGTGGGTGGTGTCACCGCGAAAGGCCGCGGGGAACCTGCCCTCCCTGCGCGTCTCATATCCGCGGCAGCCGGCCCATCCGGCAACCCAGATTTCCAGCAGGTGAGTGGTGTCTTCAACCATGGCGTCAAGACTCATGTGATGAGCGTATTCCAGCAGTGCCACAAGCAACAGGGGCCGGGTCGGGGGAAGCCGCTTGCTTATCCAATTGTGACTGTCGCCCGGCCGCCCGCCCCAGCAAGTACCCTTAAAAGCGTGGCTTTGAACAGGATTGTCCTCTTTTACGGATTCACCCCCCTGCCTGACCCGGACGCCGTCCGGCTCTGGCAGCGCGCCCTGTGCGAAAAACTCGGACTAACCGGCCGCATCATCCTTTCCAAGGACGGCATCAACGCCACGGTCGGCGGAGAACTGAACGCCGTGAAGCAGTACGTCAAAACCACGCGCGAGTACAAGGGCTTCCAGGGCATCGACGTGAAGTGGTCCGATGGCGGCGCGGCGGACTTCCCGCGGCTCAGCGTCAAGGTGCGGGACGAAATCGTCTCCTTCGGCGCCCCGGGCGAACTCAAAGTCGACGCCGGCGGAGTGGTGGGCGGCGGAACCCACCTCAAACCCGAGGAACTCCACGAACTCATTGAAGCCAAGAAACAGCAGGGCGACGAAGTCGTGTTCTTCGACGGCCGGAACGGGTTCGAGGCCCAGATCGGCAAGTTCAAGGACGCCGTCGTTCCCGATGTCGCCACCACCCACGACTTCATCAAGGAACTCGACTCCGGCAAATACGACGCCCTCAAGGACAAACCGGTTGTCACCTACTGCACCGGCGGCATCCGCTGCGAGGTGCTGTCGAGCCTCATGGTGAACCGCGGGTTCAAGGAGGTCTACCAGCTCGACGGCGGCATTGTCCGCTACGGCGAGGCCTTCAAGGACCAGGGCCTGTGGGAGGGCTCACTGTATGTGTTCGACAAGCGCATGCACGTCGAGTTCAGCGGGGACGCCAAGACGATCGGCGAGTGCGTCCGCTGCTCGGCACCCACGAGCAAGTTCGAAAACTGCTCGAATCCGTCCTGCCGGACCCTGACGCTCTATTGCGCCGGGTGCGCCGCGAGCCCCGATACCCTGCGGTGCCCCGAGGGCTGCGCCGCCTGAGGCGCGAGCCGGACATTCGGCCGGCCGGGAACCCTCAGATGCGGCTCACCCGGTACGCAAAGTTTGCCGGTGCGTTCGCATCCACTTTGATGGAGAGCGACGCATCTGCGGCCAGTTGCACCACGTTCACCCTGGACGTCCCGCACCGGAGGCTCAGGTCCACGAGTTCGTTCTCACCGTTCTCGATGGAAAAGGACACGCGGCGGGTGCTCCGGCAGGCCAGGGTCAGGGCGTAAGTACCCTTGGGCAGCTGGGCTGTAGTCTCCTTGCGCTCCTCGTCCGCCTCCAGCGTCCCGAAACCCGTCTGGAAGACCTGCCCCTCGGCGTCGGGCAGTACGGCATCGACCCAGTCATCCAGTTCCTCGCCCGTCACCGGCTCGTTGAGATGGGGGTCCTGGGGCAGGGCGGCGTCAGTGGTCGGCGGCGGGGCAGCGGAGGTCGATTCATCGTCCCAGTGGTCGGCGCTGTATTCATAGGCGCAGCCGGACAGGGCTGCCCCGAGAAATACCGCAACTGAAAGCACCACGGCGGCCGCCGGGGTGCGCCGTCGCGGCACCCTGCTCGCCGGCACAGTTGGCATACCCTGAGATTAGGGCGGCCCGGAATCAAACGCCAGAGGCCAAAGGTCCGGGTCGGACAGGCCTTCAGGGGGCGCCGGGCCGGACGCCACGAACCGGGCTGCGGCGGGTGCTACTCGGACGACGCCAGGTGGTACGCGTAGAGAAGCGGGGCATCCACACTGGACGTGCTGAGCGTGACCTTGCCCGCGGCGGGCACTTTGATGCGGGCGGTTTCGCGGCTGCCGTTGCAGGCGGCTCCGGCTTCGGCGAGCTGGCTGCCGTCCAGGCTGACGGCGAAGAACGCCTTCCCGCCGCCGTCGCAGGTCATGGTCAAGGTGTAGGTGCCGGCGGGAACGCCGGACGCGGTCCGGACGATCGGATCCCGGTTCAGGATTTTTCCGGCATCCTCCAGCACTGTTCCCGGGGCGGAGGGCAGCGCGGTGGCCTTCCACGCCGGGACATCGGCGCCCTCAATCGAACCGGCCGGGGAACATGCCGCTGCAGCCAGTACGACGACGGCGGCGGCCACGCCGCTGAGCGTCCGCCTTGCCAGGCGGGCGGCCGGGACGTGGGAGGAAGGGAAAACCATGCCTCAAACTTACCGTCTCGCAGGCTCCCCTCCGGCCGCGCCGACGTCCCGGGCGCCCTATCCCTGCGGGCCCTTGACTTTGACGCTGCGTCAAAGTTTAGAGTCGAAGCGACGGCCGGCAGCAGCCGGTCGGCACGGTAACAGCGGGGGGTCCGAGGAACGCGGGCCTCGAAGGAGCAGAAGGGTGGAGGCATGGACTGGTCCGTTCAGCAGGTCGCGAAATTGGCCGGCACCACCGGCCGGACTTTGCGTCACTACGACGACATTGGCCTGCTCAGGCCGAGCCGCACCGGCAACAACGGCTACCGGTACTACGGCCAGGAATCCCTGGTCCGTCTGCAGCGGATCCTGCTCCTGCGCGACCTGGGGCTCGGGCTGCCGGCGATCGCGGACGTGCTCGGCAACGAGGCGGACGCGGATCATGCACTGGGCCGGCACCTGGCGTGGCTGCTGCAGGAACAGGACAGGCTGGGGCGGCAGATTGCCGCGGTCCGTCACACCATTGAGGCATTGCAAACGGGAGGAAAGATCATGGCGGAGGAAATGTTCGACGGTTTCGACCACACCAAGTACCAGGAGGAAGTCCAGCAGCGGTGGGGCAAGGACGCCTATGCAAAGTCCGACGCCTGGTGGCGCAGCATGGGGGCCGGGGAGAAGGCTGCCTGGACGGAACAGTCCCGGCAGCTCGGTGCCGAGTGGACGGCTGCTGCGGCGTCGGGAGCCCCGGCGGACAGCGCGCAGGCGCAGGACCTGGCCCGGCGCCACGTCGAATGGCTCAGGGGAATCCCCGGCACGCCGGCGTCACCCGCAGCGGGCGGCAGCCCGGCGGCAGGTGGTGGCATCAAGGGGTACGTGACGGGGCTCGGCGAGATGTACGTGGCCGATCCCAGGTTCGCCGCCAACTACGGCGGTGAGGACGGCGCCGCCTTCGTCCGGGACGCGCTGAAAATCTATGCCGAGAACGAGCTCTAGCCGGACCCGCACGCCCCAAGCCCAGCCCCGGCGCTGACGGGGCCAACCCAGGTCCCACCCCCGGGCCCGGCCCCCGGACTAAACTTGTCCGGTGACTTCCTCAGCGCAAGGCCCCGCCGCACCCTCCCGTTCAACGCAGGCTCCCGCAGCCCCGTTCACGGCCGGCAACACCCCGGACGCTCCGCGCAGCGACCTCGCCGGCCTCCTCGAGGCCCTGGCCGCGGACCTGCGTGCGATTGGCTACACCGTGGACGGGGTTGCGGAGCTGCTCGGCGAGGCCGCGCACTCGGCCCTGGGCCGGGACCAGCTCATCCCGGCCCTGATCGTCACCGGGCGTTCCCTCGGGGAGCCGGCGGCGGCGGCGCTCGCCGTCGTCGTGCGTCTCTGGCTTCTGTCCGAGCCGCAGCCCGCGGCGACGCTCGACGCCGCCCTCCCCGGCATCCGTACCAAGGGGCTGGTGGAACTTGGGCTCGTGGAGCCTGCGGGCGGGGACCTGGTCCAGGCCAGGGTGGACCTCAGGCCGTACGGCTGGGACCCGACAGTGGGGGAAGACGGGACCAGCGCCGGCGGAGCAGACCTCTGGGTGGCCAGCGACCTCGCGGCCCACCAGCGCGCCGGCGTTCTTCGTCACGACCATGTCCTGGGGATTGGGCAGGCCTCCACCACCCTGGTCCAGGTCACCGCCCGCCGCCATGTTGCCAAGGCCCTCGATCTCGGCACCGGCTGCGGGATCCAGACCTTCCACCTGCTGCACCACGCCGAGCACGTGACAGCCACGGACATCTCCGAACGCGCCTTGGCGTTTACCCGGTTCAACCTGCTGCTCAACGCCGCCGAGCTGCACCTGGACCCGGCCGACCTTGACGCCCGCGTCAGCCTGAGGCTCGGATCCCTGCTGGACCCCGTCGCGGGGCAGGAGTTCGAGCTGGTGGTCTCCAACCCGCCCTTCGTCATCACCCCCCGCAGCCTGGGCGAGACCGCCACGGACCAGTTCACGTACCGCGACGGCGGCCTGCCGGGGGACGAGATTGTGTCCTCGCTGGTCCGTGTGCTGCCCTCGGTCCTTGCCCCGGGCGGAACGGCCCAGCTTCTGGGCAACTGGGAGATCACGGCCGGCGCCGGCTGGGCCGACCGGCCCCAGAGCTGGGTCGGCCCGGCCACCGACGTCTGGTTCATCCAGCGCGAGCAGGTGGGCCCCGAGCAGTACGCCGAGACCTGGCTGCAGGACGCCTCGGAAAGCCGCGACCGCCGGCTCTACGAGGACTCGTACGCGGCCTACCTGGACGACTTCGCCTCGCGCAATGTGGCCGGAATCGGCTTCGGCATGATCTGGCTGCGAAGGCCTGCCGACGGCGCCGGGCGGGTCCTGTCGCGCTTCGAGGAGATCACCTACCCGATCGAGCAGCCGGTAGGGCCACACCTGGGCGCCGCCGTCGAGCGTGCCGACTGGCTGGCCGGCCATGATCTGGCCGCCGCCCACCTGCTGGTCGCGGAGGACGTCACCGAAGAACGGCACCAGCGCCCCGGTGCGGAACACCCCGGCGTCATCCTGCTGCGGCAGGGTGCCGGGCTGCGCCGCACCAACCTGCTCAGTACCGAGCTGGCGGGCCTGGTCTCAGCGTGCGACGGCGACCTGTCCGTCGGTCAGATCATCGGCGCCCTCGAGGCGCTGCTGGGCGGCTACGAGGGGTTTGGCAGCGCGGAGTTCCGCGCCGGCCTGCTCGAGGAAGTCGGGAACCTCGTCCGCGACGGCTTCCTGCTGCCTGCCTGATACCGTCGCGGCCGTGCCCGCCAACAACGGTTCGGCCGCGGCCTTGGCCGGCAACGCCGCGTACGCCGCTGCCCCGGCCGCCGCCTTGGCCGCCGCTGGAGTGTTGGCGGCGGAGTCCTCCCGGCCGAACCGCGGCAGGACGTACGCCGTGAGGGCGAGGGCCACCAGGGCCCCGACGGCGCCGGTGAGCACGAAGCTGACGCGGACCGGCACCAGGGCGCCCAGGAGACCGCCCAGGGCCAGCGCGCCAATGGAGACGGCACGCGTCATCCCGCCGACAATCGCCATCGCCTGGCCGCGCCCGCTTTCCGGAATCCGCAGGATCGCGATGGCCCCGAAACAGGCGTTCAGGACGCCGCAGGCCACTCCCGTCCCTGTGTAGGCCGCAAAAAGCAGTTCCACGCTCGGGACCATCCCGGTGAGGACCAGGCACGCCGAGGCTCCGGTCATGGCGGTCAGCAGCACGCGCAGGCGGACCCGCGGCGTCCTGATCCTGCCGGCCATCGCGGCCCCGGCCGCCATGCCGAGGCCGAAGGCTGCGGACAGGAGGCCGTACTGGATTTCGGTGGCGCCAAGCTCGTTGCGGGCCAGGAACACCTCGAGCACGTTGGTGGCTTCGCCGACGACGATGAAGAACATCGCCCCCAGGACCAGGGCCCAGACCAGGCTGTCCCGGCGGATCAGGCGCAGCCCGTCCAGCAGCGCGGGCTTCGCCTGGCCGGCACGTTCGGCCGCCGTGCCGCGACGGGTCCGGATCAGCAGCGCGCCCAGCCCCATGGCGACGTAGCAGCCGCTGGCCACGGTGAACACCAGCCCGGTCCCGCCCCAGCCGCTGAGCAGGCCGCCCGCGGCGGGTCCTGCCATCCCCGCGATCATGATGGTCGCCTGCATGGTCCCCATGGCCCGGGGGGTGCGGTCCTCTCCGACGATCCGCGGCAGCAGGGCCTGCCAGGTGGGGCTGGCCACGGACTGGGCCGCGTCGAGCAGGAACGTCATGGCAAACAGCACGGGCAGATAGTTCTCCAGGTACTGCATGCCAAGCCCCATGCCGGCGACGGCGGCGGCGCTGACCGCCGAACTCGCCGTCGCCAGCGTGCGCGAATCCATGGTGTCGGCGAGCCGGCCGGCCCACGGGGCCAGGAGGACCAGCGGCAGCGCTGAGCACAGCAGGTACGCGGCCACGAGCCAGGGCCCGGCGACAGGAGTTTCGCCGGCGGCGGCCGCGTTCTGCAGATGCAGCATCACGCTGACGACGACGGCGCCCATCCCCGCCGTCGCCACGAACCGGGCGGTGCCGGCAATCAGGAAGTCGCGGTTGCGCCACAGGGGCGGCACGCCGGCTGCGGATGCCGGCAATTTATGAAGTGTATGTTTCATAAAAAGGAACCTAGTCCGGCGGCAAAACAAATGTCAAGCATTTCTTTCATAGTTTGGCGGGGCTGGATACACTGGAGGAGTGAACGCAGAAACCCCGACGGCGGAGTCAATGGCTCCGCCGGCCACCAGGCGCCGGCACCGTCCGGAGAAGCAAGTGGAAATCACCGACCCGAAGGCGATCCGTGCCTTGGCCCACGCCGCCCGGCTGGAGGTCATTTCCGAGCTGTATTCCACGCAGGTGAGCCGGACGGCCACCGAGCTTGCCGCGCAGACCGGGCTGACTCCCAGTGCCATGAGCTACCACCTGCGGGCACTGCAGAAGTGGGGCATCGTGATTCCCGCCGCCACCGCGGGGGATGCCCGGGAGCGGCGCTGGCAGGCCGCCGGTACAGATTTCACCATCCACTCGCTGGGGGGAGTGGCCAGCCCCGAGCTCGCCGTCCTGGACCTCGAGCTCGACGCCTACCGCCGCCGGGTCCGTGCCTACGCCACGGCCCGCAACGCCCGGCGCGAGAGCGGCGACACCGCCGACGGGCCGTCCTCGGTAGTACTGGCCAGCAATCTGCTGTACCTGACGCCGGACCAGCGGGCCGAACTGACGCGGCGGATCTTCGACCTGCTGCGGGACTACGAACTGGAGGATCCGGACCACCTGCCCGAAGGTGCCGAACGCATGGCCACGATGTGGTCGATGATTCCGGACGACCGCGGCCCGGCGGCCGCCGCAAAACCCGCCGCCGCAAAACCCGCCCCCGTCAAGCCCGCCGCCGGCAAGGGCTGAGCCGCCGCCGGGGAGGGCTGAGCCCGCCGCCGGGAAGGCCTGAACCGGTCGCGGGCACGGCGCTGAACCGCATCCGGAGTGCGCTCAGGGGCCGGCCGGCACGTGGCCCTATTGCGGCCGGAAGCCGCATCCGCCGGGCCGTCATTTCCGGCCGGATGCGCGGGATTCTGCAAAATATGGTGAACTAGGCGGGTATGGGCGCATCTGCCCGAGCCACCTTTTTCTGTAGGAGCACCGTGCCAAGCAAGGCCAAAACCGGCAAGAAACTCGTGATTGTGGAGTCTCCCGCCAAGAGCAAGACCATCGCCAAGTACCTCGGCGAAGGCTTCATTGTGGAGGCCTCCATCGGTCACATCCGCGACCTCCCGCAGCCCTCGGAGCTCCCCGCGGAACTGAAGAAGACCCCGCTGGGCAAGTTCGCCGTCGACATCGACAACGACTTCAAGCCTTACTACGTGGTGTCCTCGGACAAGAAGAAGAAGGTCGCCGAGCTCAAGGCGCAGCTCAAAGACGCCGACGCTCTCTATCTCGCAACCGATGGGGACCGCGAGGGCGAGGCCATCGCGTGGCACCTGCTGGAAGTGCTCAAGCCCAAGGTTCCCGTCTACCGGATGACCTTCGGTGAAATCACCAAGGAAGCCATCCACCGCGCCATGGACAACCTGCGCGATGTCGACCAGGACCTGGTGGACGCCCAGGAGACCCGGCGCGTCCTGGACCGGCTCTACGGTTATGAGATCTCCCCGGTGCTGTGGCGCAAGGTGGCCCGTGGCCTCTCCGCCGGCCGTGTGCAGTCCGTCGTCACCCGCATGGTGGTGGACCGCGAACGCGAGCGGATGGCCTTCAAGGCCGCCTCCTACTGGGACCTCACCGGCCAGTTCGGCGCCGGCGCCGGCTCCTTCAAAGCCAAGCTCGCCGCCGTCGACGGCGCCAAGGTCGCCAGCGGCCGGGACTTCAACGACAACGGCGAGCTCACCTCCCGCAACGCCGTCCACCTCAACGAGGAACTCGCCACCTCGCTCGCGGCGGGGCTGCAGGACGCCGACTTCCGCGTCCGCTCCGTCGACACCAAGCCGTACACCCGCCGCCCGGCGGCACCGTTCACCACCTCCACCCTGCAGCAGGAGGCCGGCCGCAAGCTGCGCTTCTCCTCGAAGAGCACGATGCAGGTGGCCCAGCGGCTCTACGAAAACGGCTACATCACCTATATGCGTACGGACTCGTCCGCGCTGAGCAACGAGGCCGTCACGGCCGCCCGGCGCCAGGCCTCCGAGCTGTACGGCCCCGAGTACGTGCCGCAGTCGCCGCGGGTCTACAGCGGCAAGGCAGCGAACGCGCAGGAAGCCCACGAGGCCATCCGTCCCGCCGGCGACTCCTTCCGCACCCCGGCCCAGGTGGCCCAGCAGCTCTCCGGCGACGAATTCCGCCTCTACGAGCTCATCTGGAAGCGCACGGTCGCCTCGCAGATGGCTGATGCCAAGGGCTCCACCGCCACGATCCGTCTCGGCGCCGTCACCGTTGGTGACCCGGCCGACCGCCGCGACGCCGAGTTCTCGGCGTCGGGCACCGTCATCACCTTCCCCGGCTTCCTCGCCGCCTACGAAGAAGGCAAGGACGAAAGCCGCGGCGACGACGAGTCCGAGGAAGCACGCCGGCTGCCCAACGTGGCCAAGGACGACGCGCTCACTGCCAGCGACATTGTCGCCGTCGGCCACGAAACCTCGCCGCCGCCGCGCTACACCGAAGCCTCGCTGACTGCGGAGCTGGAAAAGAAGGGCATTGGCCGCCCGTCGACCTATGCCTCCACCATCTCTACGATCCAGGACCGCGGCTACGTCCGGAAGCAGGGCTCCGCGCTGGTCCCGAGCTGGATCGCGTTCTCCGTGATCCGGCTCCTCGAACAGCACTTCCACGACTACGTGGACTACGAGTTCACGGCCGACATGGAAGCGGACCTGGACAAGATCGCCAACGGCCAGGCGGCCGGACCCGCGTGGCTCAAGCACTTCTACTTCGGTGAGGACTCCGAGCCCGGCCTGCTGAGCATCGTGAACAACCTCGGCGAGATCGATGCCCGTGAGATCAACTCCATCCCCATCACGGACGCGATCACCCTCCGGGTCGGCAAGTTCGGCCCGTACCTGGAAAGCTCCACCGCGACTGTGGATCCCGAGACCGGCGAAGTGGTTGAGGCGGCCCGCGCCAACGTCCCCGAGGACCTGGCCCCGGACGAGCTCACGGCCGCCAAAGCCGTTGAACTCATGGAGACCGCTGCCCCGGAGGAGCGCGTCCTCGGCGCGGACCCGCACACCGGGCACACGATCGTGGCCAAGAACGGCCGCTACGGCGCCTACGTCACCGAGATCATCCCGGAGATGACCGAGGAACAGCTGGCCAACCAGCCCGTTGAGTACTACAAGAACGGCAAGCCCAAGCCGCCGAAGAAGCCCGTCAAGGCCAAGCCGCGCACCGGGTCCCTGTTCGCGTCCATGAGCGTGGACACCATCACGCTGGACGAGGCGCTGCAGCTCATGAGCCTGCCCCGCGTGCTTGGCCAGGACGCCGACGGCAACCCGATCACTGTGCAGAACGGCCGGTTCGGCCCGTACCTGAAGAAGGGCACGGACTCCCGCTCCATCGGCTCCGAAGAGGAGATCTTCACGATCACGCTCGAGGCGGCGCTGGAGATCTACTCGCAGCCCAAGCAGCGCGGCGCCCGTGCCGCCGTGCCGCCGCTGGCCGAATTCGGACCGGACCCGGTCTCGGAGAAGAACATCGTGGTGAAGGAAGGCCGGTTCGGCCCGTACATCACCGACGGCATCACCAACATCACCGTGCCGCGCACCACCTCGATCGAGGAGCTGACCCGGGAACGCGCCGTCGAACTCCTCGCGGAGAAGCGGGCCAAGGGCCCGGTCAAGCGCACGACGACGGCCCGCAAGGCGCCCGCACGGAAGGCCCCGGCCAAGAAGTAGGCAGCACGCCGAAATCGCCGGAAACCTGCCGATTCGCCGGAAAATACCGGCGAATCCGCAGGTTTCCGACGATTTCGCGTTTGCGGACGGGCCGTGGACGTGATCGAGTAGGAATATGACTGAACAGCCCGCACACCTGGACAACCAGCCGCTGAACGAACTCGAGGAGCAGCTCGCCCGGGGGGAGCAGCCGGACGCCAACCCGGTGGACGTGATCCTGGCCTTCCTCAACAACGAGGTCTATGTGGTCAGCTCCGACGCCCTCGAGGGCCCCGACTCGCAGGTGGAGCCGCTGGTCCTCGCCAACTCCTCCGGCAAGCCCGTTCTGGCCGTTTTCTCGCACCCGAGCCGCGTCACCGAGCAGTATCTCGCCGCCGCCCCGAACGTGCTGGGCACGCAGGGCGCCGCGATCATCGGTAACCTCGGCGCCGAGCTCGGCATGGTGATCAACCCCGGCGCCGCCTACGGTTTTGAAATCGACCCGGAGGGCGTGGCCAACATCCGCCGCGACTTCAAGCCGACGGACGAGCCCGCTGACGGCACTGCCGATCCGGCTTAGGCCCGTATTCGGCCAGACTGCGACGGCGGTATTCTTCGCGAATACCGCCGTCGCAGCTAGGCCGGCCGCTCCGTGGGGGGAATAATGGCAGCATGCGTCTAGGCGTCCTCGACATCGGGTCCAACACTGTCCATCTCCTGCTGGTCGACGCCCATCCCGGCGCCCGCCCGGTCCCCTACGCCTCGCATAAGCGGCGGCTGTCGCTCGTGCAGTACCTCGACGACGACGGCAACATCGACGACGACGGGCAGCATGAACTGGTCGAGTTCGTCCTCGAGGCGTGGGAATTCGCGGCCAAGCACAAAGCCGACGACCTCCTCGCGTTCTGCACCTCGGCCATCCGCGAGGCCACCAACGGCGCTGACGTCCTGGCCCGCGTCAAACATGAAACCACCGTCACCCTCCGGGAGCTCACGGGCAGCGAAGAGGCGTCCATGACCTTCTTCGCCGTCCGGCGCTGGTACGGCTGGGGTGCCGGGCCCATCCTGAACCTGGACATCGGCGGCGGCTCCTTCGAGATGGCCCTCGGACAGGACGAGCTGCCCGAGCTGGCGATGTCCGTTCCGCTCGGCGCCAGCCGGCTGACGCGCGACTGGCTGCCCGAGGACCCGCCCTCGGCCAAGAGCATCAAGGAGCTGCGCCGCTACATCCGCTCCACGCTCAAACCCGCGGTGCGCAAATTCGAGAAGCTGGGCCCGCCCAACCTCGTCGCGGGCACGTCCAAAACTTTCCGGTCCCTCGCCAGGATTGCCGGGGCCGCCCCGAGCGGCGCCGGGCCCTACGTCAAGCGGGAGCTGCTGGCCCTCGACCTCGGGCTCTGGGCGCAGCGGATCTCGGCCATGGAGATAGGGGACAGGCTCCACCTGCCCGGCGTCTCCGAGGCCCGCGCGCCGCAGGTCCTCGCCGGCGCCCTCGTCGCGGAAGCGGCACTGGAAATGTTCAAGTTCGACAGCATGGTGACCTGCCCGTGGGCCCTGCGTGAAGGACTCATCCTCCGCCGCCTGGACCAGCTGGTGTTTGAGGGGCCGATCGATCCCCCGCCGCATGTGGCAGAGCAACCGCCGGCGCGGCTTCAGTCGCCGGAAAAGGCTCTCTGAGACGGCTTGGGCCAGCGGCGGGTGTCGAGACTGTGTCGATCCGGAGCGTCCTTGATCGTGTAAGTGCTGAGAGGCCGGCACGGCGCCGGCCGATTCGACAAGGAGGCACCCGAAATGACGCAGTACCTGCTCAGCATTTACCAGCCGGACGGCCCTGCCCCGGACCCTGAGTTCCTCGAACCCATCATGCGTGACCTGGCGGCCCTGAACCATGAAATGCAGGCGGCGGGGGCCTGGGTGTTCGCCGCGGGTCTCCACCCGGCGGAGTCCGCGACAGTCCTGCGGCCCAACGGTGGCGAGATCCTGGTGACCGACGGGCCGTTCACCGAAGGCAAGGAGCACCTCGGCGGATTCACCGTGATCGAGGCCGAGGATCTGGACGCGGCCCTTGGCTGGGCAAGGAAGCTGGCCGGCGCCACCACACTTCCCGTCGAAGTCCGTCCGTTCCAGCACTAGCCGCCGGTCGGGGGTGCTGGTGTGGGTGAGCGCCGTGGACATGAGGCAGCGACCGAGGCGGACATCGCCCGGGTGTTCCGGCGCGAGTACGGCCGCGCCGTAGCCGTTCTGATGCGGACGTTCGGGAACATCGATATTGCCGAGGACGCCGTCCAGGATGCTTTTGCCGCGGCGGTCCAGCACTGGCCCTCGGCCGGTATCCCGCCCAGCCCGGCTGGCTGGATCATCACGACGGCACGGCACCGGGCGATTGACCGGCTGCGGCGGGAAGCCTCACGCGAGGACAAGCACGCACAGGCGGCCCTGCTCGCGGCGGCGCGGTCCGGGGCCGGACCCGCGCCGGCCGCCGAAGAGCAGTTCCTGGCGGAGCAGTCAGGGGTCGAGGACGTGGACGACGATACTTTGCGGCTGATTTTCACGTGCTGCCATCCTGCCCTGGCCGGGTCCGCCCAGGTGGCGCTGACGCTGCGGCTTCTGGGTGGATTGACGACGGCGGAAATCGCCAGGGCCTTCCTGGTCCCGGAAGCGACCATGGCGCAGCGGCTGGTCCGGGCCAAAGCGAAAATCCGGGATGCCAAGGTCCCATACCGGGTCCCGCAGGGCGCCGACCTGCCCGAACGGCTGCAATCGGTGCTGGCGGTGGTCTACCTCATCTTCAACGAGGGCTACACCGCGGGCCCCGCCGACGGCCCGGAACGTACGGAGCTCTGCACGGAAGCCATCCGGCTCGGCAGGCTGTTGGCGTCGCTGATGCCGGACGAGCCGGAAGCGGCGGGACTGCTGGCGCTGATGCTGCTCATCGAGTCCCGCCGCGCGGCGCGATTCACGCCCGACGGGGGACTGGTGCTACTCGCGGCCCAGGACCGGGGGCACTGGGACAGCGCCCTGGCCGACGAAGGCCGTGAGCTGGTGCGCCGGTGCCTGCGCCGGAACCGGCCGGGACCGTATCAGCTCCAGGCGGCGATCAACGCCGTCCACAGCGACGCCGCGGCCGCCGGGGACACCGACTGGGCGCAGATCCTGCAGTTGTATGACCAGCTTCTGGCCGTCGCGCCGGGTCCTGTCGTGGCGCTGAACCGCGCCGTGGCCCTGGCAGAGCTCCACGGGCCCGTTGCCGGGCTGGCGGCGGTCGAGGGCCTGGGACTGGACACCTACTACCTCTTCCACGCCGTCCGCGCCGACTTCCTGGTGCGGCTGCGCCGCTATCCGGAGGCCGCCGAAGGCTACAGGCGGGCGCTGGCGCTTGCCGGCAGCGCCGCGGAACGCCGGTTCCTGGAAGGCAAGCTCCGCAGCCCGGTGTTCGGCGGGGCCGCAGACGGTTAGAAAGCAGACGGTTGGAAACCTGGGCCGGGCCGCGCCCCGTGGCGGGCCCGTTCGCGCCGGTTAAAAGAGTAGGGCCGGGCGATCTGGAGCAGGACTTGGGGGAACTCTGCTGCAAATCGCCCGGCGCACCGCCGGCTCCGGGGGAACCGGCTATCATCACTCGCACCTGTTGAGGCACTTTCCAAGGTAATGGCCGATCATGGGTGCGCAGCGAGTTTTCCCTGTGTGTTCGCTGGCAATCCGACGGCGTCCCCGGGATGGTGGCCGGCTCCGCCGCGGGGGCTTTAAACGGCAAAGGCACCGGCGGTCCGCTGCGGGAAAATGGGAAAACCCGCTGCAACCACCGGTGCCGCGCAGGCATCCGCATGCCTGCTGCATCACTCGCACCCTCAATGAGGTAGTTACAACGTTAGGTTCCAAAGTTGTGCGCTGACTGCGCTGAAGGTGGGAGCTGGCTGGGAATCACGTCAGACTGCAATGATGGGGACATGAGCAACCGAATCGCATTCCTGGGCTGTGGGTCAATGAACGAGGCAATTATGGCGGGGCTGATCGACGGCGGCGTCGACCCGGGCGACATTGTCGCAACCGTCCGCCGGGCCGGGCGCGCGGCCGAGCTGGCCCAGCGCCACCCCGGGATCACCGCCATTGCGGGCGAAGAAGAGCCGGACAACAATAAACAGGCCGCCACCGGCTCCGCCGTCGTGATCCTGGGCGTCAAACCCGTGGGGATCGCGGACCTGGCCCGGGAAATCAGCGGGTCCCTTTCGCCGGGCACGATCGTCATCAGCGTTGCGGCCGCCGTGTCACTGGAGCAGCTGGAGGCGGCGCTGCCGGCCGGCCAGCCCGTCATCCGCACGATGCCGAACACGCCGGCGAAGCTGGGCCGCGGCGTCGTCTCCGTCTCGCCCGGGACCAGCTGCTCCGCCGGGCAGCTCCAGCGCGCCAAGGACATCCTCGCCGCCGCCGGCACGGTCGTGGAGATCCCGGAAGAGCAGGTGGACGCCCTCTCCGCGATCAGCGGCTCGGGCCCGGCCTACGCCTTCTACCTGGCGGAGGCCATGGCCGAGGCCGGGGCACGGCTGGGCCTGGACCCGGAGCTGTCGCTGTTGCTGGCCCGCGAGACCGTCGCCGGGGCGGGCTTCATGCTGGCCGAGCCCGGCGCGGATCCTGCCGCATTGCGCAAGGCGGTCACGAGCCCGAACGGCACCACGGAACGGGCCATCGCCACCTTTGACGAGCGCGGACTGCCGGCCATCATTGCCGACGGCGCCCGCGCGGCGGCTGAGCGCGCCGCAGAAATCACCCGACAGCTCGCCTGAGCCGGCCCGGGCAGGCCCTGGAGCCGCAGCCCTGGAGCCGCAGGCTCCGGTTGCGGCCTAGGGGCGGGCAGGCTCCGGTTGCGGCCTAGGGGCGGGCAGCGAACCGTTCGAGCAGGTCCACGTGGCCCGAAACGATGAGCATGTCCCGCGAAGAAACCTTGGTTTCCGGCCGCGCGTAGGTGAAGTCCTCGCCCGGGGACTTCACGCCCACAATCGTGACGCCGTACTTGGACCGGACTTTGGACTCGTCCAGGGTGAAGCCCACGGTCTCGCGCGGCGGGTACATCTTGACGATCGCGAAGTCGTCGTCAAACTCGATGAAGTCCAGCATGCGCCCGGAGACCAGGTGCGCGGCGCGGACGCCGGCGTCGGCCTCCGGGTAGATGACGTGGTTGGCGCCGATGCGGGTGAGGATCTTGCCGTGCGAGGGCGTGATCGCCTTGACCCAGAGGTGTTCGATTCCCAGGTCCACGAGGTTCACCGTGATCAGCACGGAGGATTCGATCGAGGTGCCCACGCCCACGACGGCGGAACTGAATTCCTGGGCGCCGAGCTGGCGGAGGGCATCGATGTTGGTGGCGTCGGCTTCCACCACGTGCGTCAGGACGCTCGCCCACTTCTGGACGAGGGCGCGGTCGCGTTCAATGGCCAGGACCTCCCGGCCCTGCTTGACCAGCTGTTCTGCGGTGGATGCACCAAAACGGCCCAGCCCGATCACCAGCACGGGGGCGTTGTGGGCGGGGCGGTTGACGGCGCCTGAGGAACTAGCCAATGATCGGTCTCTCTTCCGGGTAGTGGTACAGCTGGCTGCGCTGGCGCAGGGCCAGGCCGGCGGCAAGGGTGACCGTCCCGACGCGCCCGGCGAACATGAGCAAAGCGAGGACGTAGACCCCCTCCGGCGGCAACTCTGCACTGAGGTTGGTGCTGAGGCCCACGGTGGCGAAGGCGGAAATGGTTTCAAACAGGACCCGGTCCAGGGATGCATGGCTGATATGCAGGAGCAGGAGGGCCGAGACCGAGACGAGGGTGGCGCCGGCGACGATCACCGAGATGGCCACGCGCATGGTGCCCTCGGGGATGGTGCGGCCGTAGATCTTCACGTCCGCGTCGCCGCGGGCCTCGGCGGTGATCGCCAGGAACATCACGGCGATGGTGGTGACCTTGATGCCGCCGGCCGTGGATGCGGAACCTCCGCCGGCGAACATGAGGGCATCGGAGAGCAACATGGTGGTGGACTCCATGTGGTTCTGGTCCACGAGGTTGAAGCCGCCGGAGCGCAACATGACTGAGGCAAAGAGCGCATGCGTGATCTTGTCGCCGAGGTCCATGTCCCCGATGGTGCGCAGGTTGTCCCACTCCAGGAAGCCCCAGAGGACCGTGCCGGCGGCCAGGAGAATGAAGGACACCTGGATGGTCAGCTTGGTGTGGAGGTTCCATTTCTTCCACCGGAACCCGTTCTGGTGCAGCACCATGACCACAGGGAAGCCCAGGCTGCCCAGGAATACCCCGAGCATCAACGGGACAAGGATCCAGAGATCGGTTTCGTACGGCACGATTCCGTCCGAATGCGGCGTGAACCCGGCGTTGTTGAACGATGAAATGGCATAGAAGACCCCGTGCCAGACGGCCTGCGGGAAGCCCTCCCCGAGGACCAGGAAGCGGGGGATCAGGGTCACGGCCAGGGCGGCCTCGATCACCACGGAGGTCACAATCACGATCCGGAGCAGCGTACCGACTTCGCCAAGCCGGCCGGCATTCATGGCCTCCTGGGCGATCAGCTTGCCGCGGACACCGAGTCTCTTGCTGACCATGAGCGCCAGCAGCGACGCGAGGGTCAAGGTGCCCAGGCCGCCCACGAAAATGCCGACCAGGATTACGAGCTGGCCGAAGAAGGACCAGTGCACAGCCGTGGAGACCACGGTCAGTCCCGTGACGCAGACAGCGGACGCCGCGGTGAAGAACGCCTGATGCAGTGGTGTGACTTGTCCCGTCGCGGAAGCCATGGGCAGCGAGAGCAAAGCGGTGAAGACCAGAATCACGACGCCGAACGCCGAGAGCGCCAGGCGGGCGGGTGAGCTGTTCGCGATGTTGTCAATGAAGTCGCGCAGGCGTGTGAAGATCCACAGGCCTTCCCGCTCCGGCATGCCTGGCTGCCAGCTGGCCGGGCTCGTGGACCTCGACTGGCTTTGCGTCATGTTCTTCCTCGGTTGAAACTTCTTCCCCAAGTAGTAAACCACTAAACACCGGGTAATGGCCGGGGGAACGCCCGTGCGCGCGCGGGAAGCCGGGGACGGCTCGGGTAGCCTGTGATTGATGACATTCCTGCCCGGACTCGCTCAGACCGCGCTGCCAACGACGGTGGTGTGGGCCCCAGCCATGACTGCCTACAACTTTGGCCACTCCCACCCGATGGCGCCGGAGCGCATGGAGCTCACAGCGAAGCTGGCCGGCAGCCTTGGACTGCTGGATCTGGACCACGTCACGGTAGCGGCTCCGGACGTCGCCACCGACGCGGAGCTGGGCGCGGTTCACAGCCCGGAGTTTGTGGCTGCCGTGCGGCGCGTGAGCGCAAACCCGGACACGTCCGACCACGCCAGGGGTCTCGGAACCGAGGATGACCCCGCCTTTGCCGGCATGCACGAAGCCAGTGCCCGGCTGGCCGGCGGCTCCCTGCTGGCGGCCGCAGCTGTCCTGGACGGCAGCGCCGTGCGGGCCGTGAACTTCGGCGGCGGGATGCACCACGCCTCCCGGGACCGCGCGAGCGGTTTTTGCATCTACAACGACGCCGCCCTCGCGGTCCAGCGGCTGCTCGACGGCGGCGTCCGGCGGGTGGCCTACGTCGACGTCGATGCGCACCACGGCGACGGCACGCAAAGCATCTTCTGGGACGATCCGCGCGTCCTGACCATTTCGCTGCACGAATCCGGACTGACCCTCTTCCCGGGCACCGGGTTTGCCAACGAGATCGGCGGACCGAACGCGCAGGGCAGCGCCGTGAACGTCGCCCTCCCGGCCGGCACCGTCGACGCCGGGTGGCTGCGGGCCTTTCACGCCGTCGTGCCCCAGCTCATTGGCGCGTTCGAACCGGAAGTGATCGTCAGCCAGCACGGCTGCGACTCGCACCGGCTTGACCCGCTCACCCACCTGAACATCAGCGTGGACGGCCAGCGCGAGGCCGCCACGGCGATAGGAAACCTCGCCGCACGCTACTGCGAGAACCGGTGGATTTCCACCGGGGGCGGCGGCTACAACGTGGTCAGCGTGGTGCCGCGGTCCTGGAGCCACCTCATAGCCATCGCCGCCGGCCGCCCGGTGCCGCTGCGCACCCCGGTTCCGGAGGATTGGCGCAACTACGTCAAAGACAAATATGGCGCCAGGTTCGGCGTGGAGCCCCCCGAGACGATGGGCGACGACGTGGACCTCTGGTGGCGGTCCTGGGAAGTGGGTTTCGACCCCAACGACGAGGTGGACCGCACCATCATGGCCACCCGCAAGGAAGTGTTTCCCCTGCACGGACTGGACCCCTGGTTCGACTGAATCCGGGCCGGGCTTGGGGGCTTGCACCAACGCAACAATTCGTGGATGCCATCTGGCGTATATGTCGCTAGTGTGGAGGGCATGGTGACAGACGACGTATTTGCCGTCATTGCTGAGGCAACCAGGCGTGACATTCTGATAGCCCTCCGCAAGGGGGACAAAGCGGTGGGGGAACTGGTCCAGGAGCTTGAAGCAAGCCAGCCCACCATTTCCAAGCATCTCAAAGTCCTGCGGGAAGCGGACCTGGTGAGCATGCGCGCCCAGGGCCAGAAGCGGTATTACACGCTCAACCCCAAGCCGCTCACCGGGATCGCGACCTGGCTGCAGGCGTTCGACGTCGGCCCCGCCGCGACGGCGGCCGCGGCCGCCGCCCTCCACCCCGAAGCCGGCCCCGCAGCCGTCCCGGAAGGTCTGGCCGCCGCCGCTGTTCCGCAACCAGCCGTCCCACAACCGGTCGCCGCGCAACCCGCCGCAGCACTGGCGGGCCGCCCTGCCGGCAGCCCGCTGAGCCCCGCCGTCGTCATCCCGGTGGGAACGGCGGGGGAAGACAAGATGCCCCAGCAGATCGGGCGGACCGTGGGCCGGGCCGCCACCAGGGCCGCCGATCTCCTGGCCAACCTGCCCAAGTTCGGCCGCAAGAAGTAGGCTTTCCTGCCCCGCGTATGCCGCCCTGGGTATGCGCGCGGCCATCCGCTCCGCCCAAAGGCACCTGGCCGATCTTTCGGGCGCCAGGGGCTTGTCAGAGGTGCTAGGTGCGGAGGATCCGCACGTGCTCGGGGGTGAGGTCCGCGACCCGGCTGACGCCCAGCAGGGCCATGGTGCGTTCCATGTCCTTCTCCAGGATTTGGAGGGCACGGTCCACACCGGCCCGACCGCCGGCCATGAGCCCGTACAGGTAGGCACGGCCGATCAGCGTGAAGTCGGCGCCCAGGGCGAGGGCGGCGATGATGTCCGCGCCGTTCATGATGCCGGTGTCCAGGATGATCGCTGCGTCGCTGTGGTCGGCCTTTAGTGCCGCGGAGACCTCGGGGAGCAGGTGGAACGGGATCGGTGCCCGGTCCAGCTGGCGGCCGCCGTGGTTGGAGAGCACAATCCCGTCCGCGCCATGGTCCACCACCTTGCGGGCGTCGTCGACCGTCTGGATGCCCTTGACCACGAGCTTGCCCTTCCACGTCTCGCGCAGCCAGTCGAGGTCGGCAAAGGTCAGGGTGGGATCGAACATGGAGTTGATGAGGTCCGCGACCGTGCCCGTGTAGCGGGACAGCGACGCGAAGGTCAGCGGCTCGTGGGTGAGGAAGTTGAACCACCACGCGGGCCGGTAGGACGCATCCAGGACGGTCTTGAGTGTCAGGGCGGGCGGGATGGTCATGCCGTTGCGGACGTCGCGGAGCCTGGCGCCGGCGACGGCGGTGTCCACCGTGACCATGAGGGTGTCGTTGCCCGCCGCGGCGGCACGCTGGATCAGTTCCAGCGAACGCTCCCGGTCCGTCCACAGGTACAGCTGGAACCAGTTGCGGCCCGTGGGTGCGGCGGCGGCCACGTCCTCCAGGGACGCCGTGCCCATGGTGGAGAGGGTGTACGGAATGCCGGCGGCTGCGGCGGCCTGGGAACCGGCGTATTCGCCCTCGGACTGCATCATCCGGGTGAAGCCGGTGGGCGCGATCCCCACCGGGAGCCGGGACGGCCCGCCCAGGATGACGGTGCTGAGGTCGATGCTGGAGACGTCCCGCAGGACCCCGGGCCGGAATTCGATGTCCAGGAACGCCTGGCGGGCGCGGCGGAGGGAGATTTCGGCCTCGGCGGCGCCGTCCGTGTAGTCGAAGGGCGCCTGGGGTGTGCGGCGCTTGGCCATGTCCCGCAGGTCCCAGATGGTGCTGGCACGGCGCAGCCTGGCGGCCCCGCTGAATTCCGGCTTCTTGAACTGCATCAGGGGAGCAAGGTCGGCGTACTTGGGCACGCGGCGCTTCAACGCGGCAGGGAGCCCGCCGGCGGCCGCGGCTGTGTGGTGCCCGGATGCGGAGACCGCAGGGCCAGGGGCCGTGGCCGCGGGAGTGGTCGGAGCCTCGGGGTTGCCGGGCGGGACGGTGTGCGTCATGGCTGCCTCCATTTGCGGATCGGATGCTGTGCTGGGTTTCCTCACACTCTAGGTGGTGCCGGTGTGCGTCGAGATGTCATTTCGCGGCAGTGCCGGCGAACACCGCCGCGACGTGCCTGCCCGGCGACCACGGACCTGGTCCTGGCCGCCCGGAACTGGCCGCCGCGGATTGTTACGTCCGGCGTTTGCTCCGGCCGCGGCTCCGGGGCTATGGTCAACGCTATGACTAACCGTTGGTATGCGTATTTTTCGTTGGCTCTGGAGGGGCCCGCGTCTAACTGACACGCATCCAACTTTCCTTCAGAGCCAACAGGGCAGAGATTATTCTCTGCCCTTCGCCATATCTTCGGCGGGTTCTGACCAGGGCCCGCTCCGCACCCGGAACAGGACCCGAATATGAGCATCGAAGCAGCCACCGGCCCCCAACACTCCACCTCGAACCTGCGCGTCAGCGAGTTCACCCCGCTGCCCACCCCGCAGGACCTCATGGCGGAACTGCCCCTGGAGGCCCGCCTGGCCGAGGTGGTCGGGCGGGGCCGGGACGAGGTCCGGGCAATCATGGACGGTGTGGACGACAGGCTGCTCGTCATCGTGGGCCCCTGCTCCATCCACGACCCCAAGGCGGGCCTGGAATACGCCCGCCGGCTGGTCAGCCAGGCAGAGAAGCACCGCGAAGACCTGCTGATCGTCATGCGCACCTACTTCGAGAAGCCGCGCACCACGGTGGGCTGGAAGGGCCTGATCAACGACCCCCGGCTGGACGGCAGCCACGACATCGCCGCGGGCCTGCGCGCGGCCCGGTCCTTCCTGCGCCAGGTCACCGCCCTCGGCCTGCCCACCGCCACCGAGTTCCTTGAGCCAATCAGCCCCCAGTACGTCGCGGACCTGGTCGCCTGGGGCGCGATCGGCGCCCGCACCACGGAGAGCCAGATCCACCGCCAGTTGGCCTCCGGGCTGTCGATGCCGATCGGCTTCAAGAACGGGACCGACGGCGATCTCCAGGTGGCGCTGGACGCGTGCAGCGCCGCCGCTGCCGCCCAGGCGTTCCTCGGGATCGACGACGACGGCCGGGCGGCGCTTGTGGCTACCGCCGGCAACCCGGACACCCACGTCATCCTCCGCGGCGGACGCAAGGGCCCCAACTACTCAGCCGCCGATGTTGAAGCGGCCTCAGCGAAACTCGCCGCGAAGCAGCTCAACCCCCGTCTGATCGTCGACGCCAGCCACGCCAACAGCGGCAAAAACCACCACCGCCAGGCCGAGGTCGCCCTCGAAATCGGTGCGCAGCTGGAAAATGCCGGAGCCGCCGCCGGGGCCATCGCCGGCGTCATGCTCGAGAGCTTCCTGGTGGGCGGGGCCCAGAACCTTGATGTCAACGCCGTTACCGGCTCCGGACGGGACGGGCTGGTCTACGGCCAGAGCGTCACTGATGCCTGCATGGACTGGGACGTGACGGCGTCGGTACTGGGCCAGCTGGCCGCCTCGGCCCGCACGCGGCGGACCCGTGCCTGAGGGAGGAGCAGGAGAAGGAGCGTGCCGCGGGATTTTCGAGATTCCTGCGGAAATCGTGTGGGGATTCCTGAGGAAGTCTTTCACTTTGGCACCATGAGCAACTAGTGTTGCTAACACATGGTTGTTTGATGGCTCAGCATCGGCACACCGCCATGTCAACAGGTGGGGCTGCCGTTCGCTTGAGCAAAGGAATAGGGAAATGTCTACGGAGGCCAACTTCTCCAAGGCCCGTTTTTTGACCGTGGCCGAAGTCGCGGAACTTATGCGGGTATCGAAAATGACTGTGTACCGTCTTGTGCATTCGGGGGAGATGCCGGCCGTGCGGTTCGGCCGCTCCTACCGCGTGCCGGAAAACGCCGTCGAGCAGTACCTCAAGGGTGCCGTCGTCGACCGGAATGACGGCCACGCCGGAACTGGCTGATCAGTCAGCGGCAACAATCACAGCGTGAATCGACTGCTTTGGGTCCCGCACGGGGCCCGCGGTCGTGGGGTGCCTCGCAGAGGCGGTACCCTGTTAAGGAACGTTTTACGTCATTGTAAGAACCTGTCAGTTGTTTCAGTCTGCTGCTTAGCCCGCGGACCCTTCCCAACAGGCAGGTACTGCATCTAGCCGGTAAGGAACTTTCGTGGGTTCAGTTATTAAGAAGCGTCGCAAGCGTATGGCCAAGAAGAAGCACCGCAAGCTGCTTCGCAAGACGCGCCACCAGCGTCGCAATAAGAAGTAGCAATACTTCGAAATGCATGAAATGCCCGTTGCCTTCCAGGCGACGGGCATTTTTCTTGCCTTCGGCGGTTGATTTGCGTTGGGGCCAGCCGGGGCGAACCGGGGAGACGCCGAGGAGGTGGCGCGTAAATTCGCACCGGCTTCGGACGCGGGCTGCGGAATCAGAGGACGGCGGCCCGGATCCGCGCCACGCCTGTCCGAATCCGCAGCGGAAGCCGCGGGCGGCCTAACGGCCGGGGCCGCGGAAACGGGAGAACCCCCGCCACAGGCCGTAGATGGCCCCTCCGACCGTTGCGGCCTTGAAGCCCAGAGTGGCGGCGCGCCGGCCGGCACGGAAGTCGTAGACCGGCCAGTTGTGCTCGCGGGCGTAGCGGCGCAGCTTGGAGTCGGGATTGATGGCAACGGGGTGCCCCACCATGCTCAGCAGCGGGATGTCGTTGTGGGAATCGCTGTACGCCCAGCAGCGGCTCAGGTCCAGGCCCTGCTCCTCGGCAATTTGCTGGACTGCGACCGCTTTGGCCGGTCCATGGAGGATCTCGCCCACAAGCCGTCCCGTGTACGAGCCGTCCATGATCTCGCCCACTGTGCCCAGCGCCCCGGTCAGGCCCAGCCGGGCGGCAATGACAGTGGCCACCTCGATCGGCGTCGCCGTGACGAGCCATACCTTGCGCCCGACCCGGAGATGCTGCTCGGCCAAGGCCTTTGCCCCCGGCCAGATCCGCGACTCAATCATCTCGTCGTAGACCTCTTCGCCCAACGCCTCGATGTCCTTGGCCGTGATGCCGGCGGCCAGCGTCAGGGCGGAATCGCGGACTGCATGGACGTCATCCATGTTTTCGCCGCGCAGCACGAACATGAACTGCTTCCAGGCGAACCCGGCAGCCTGCGGCAGGGTGAAGGCGCCACGCTGGTAAAGCTTGCGGGCGACATGGAAAAGGCTTGCGCCCTTCATGAGGGTGTTGTCGACGTCGAAAAATGCGGCCTCGCCGTGCTGCGTCGATGCAGCAGGCTCATTGGCCACAATGACGTATTTCTCCTCGGGCATGCCACGAGTCTAGTCAATGACGGGCCCCCGGCCGCCCGCGGGACGCGCGACGCGACGGCAGGACGGCCCCAAACCCGGGCGGACTGCTCCGCGTCGACGCCGAAGTGGCCGCCGGGCTACGGTTGATGCATGGCCAAACCCGCACACTTACCTGATGTAGTTCTGATCACCAAGGCCGACTGTCACCTGTGCACAGAGGCGCGCGCCGCCGTCGGCCGGGTCACCGCTGCGCTCGGACTAGATTGGTCGGAAAAATCGGTGGACGACGACGCCGGGCTGCGGGAACGCTTCGCCGAGGAGATCCCGGTGGTGCTGGTCGACGGCGTCCAGCGGGATTTCTGGAAGATCGACGAGACCCGCCTGACCCGGACCCTGCAACGGATCCTCGACCAGCCCTCCTGACGGCGGGGTGCTTTGTTGCATGATGCGCGGGGGCTCTAGAGTGGGAAGCACAACGCGACGCAATGGAGCAGATAGTGACTTCGCTGGATTCATCTCCCGGGCCTGTCCCCGGGGGAGCCGGGACTGCGGCCAAACAGATTCCGCCCGCGGCCGTGGCCCGGCTGACCATCTATCTGCGCGCCCTGACCACGCTGCTGGCTGACGGGGTGGACCGCGTCTCGTCCGAGTCGCTGGCCGAGGCCTCCGGAGTCAGCTCCTCGACGCTGCGCAAGGACCTCTCCTATGTCGGCTCCTACGGAACCCGGGGTGTCGGTTATGAGGTCCAGTACCTTAACCGCAACATCGCCGCTGCCCTCGGGCTGACACACGACTGGAAAGTCGCGATCGTCGGTGCGGGCAACCTCGGCAAAGCCCTGGCCCGGTACGGCGGATTCGAGTCTCGAGGCTTTGACATTGTGGCGATTTTCGACGCCGACCAGATGGTGGTGGGCAGTGAAGTCGGGTGGCTGCGGGTCAGCGACGCCGCCGACCTTGAGCCGGTACTGCAGCGTACCGGTGCCAACATGGTGGTCCTCGCCTTGCCCGCGGCGGTGGCCCAGGACGTCTGCGACCGGGTGATAGCCGCCGGCGTGCGGAGCATCCTCAGCTTCGCGCCGGTGATGCTGCAGGTCCCCCCGGGAGTCAACCTCCGCAAGGTGGACATGGCAACGGAACTGCAGATTCTGGCCTACCACGCACAGAGGGCGCAGGGCCCGGAAGACGCCGACTAAGATCGGCCAGCCCTCCGGTTCCCGCGCCCGCTGAGTGGTACCCCGCTGGGTGGTTCCTGGCGAAGCTACTTCCCGAAGGGGGCTCCGGGCTGTCCATAGGGGTTGGCAAAGGGCTGCCGCTTCTGGAAATACGGCGCTGCCGCGGGCAGGTAAAGCAGCACGATAGCCGCAATGCCCACGAGTGCCGCCAGGGTGGCGAGGCTGAGCGGGATGATGTTGAAGACCGACAAGGCCGCGAACACGGTGCCCAGGATGCGGGCCCAGTTCTTGCCCTTGCGGACATTGAATGCCACGAGGGCGTACAGCCCGGCGCTGATGGCGGCAAACACCACGATGGTGCCGATCAGGACACCCTTAATGGATTCGAAGTCGACGCTCGTGCCGCTCGCTGCCATCTGCTGCTCGAACATGTCCCTGACGGCAGGGGTGTCCAGGGTTCCCAGGGATACCAGCATGGAGATGACCCACAAGGCTCCGGCTGCGATGATCAGCCAGAACGACGTATTGACCAACTGGGGAACCGCGCCCGGAGCCTGCGGCTGTTGGGACGGGTACTGGGCGTAGGGGGACTGGCCGTACGGCGACTGCGGGGCGTTCTGGCCGTAGGCGGGGGGTGTCTGCTGGCCGTACTGCGGCGTCTGGGGGGCGTTCTGGCCGTAGGCGGGGGGTGTCTGCTGGCCGTACTGCGGCGCCTGGGGGGCGTTCTGGCCGTAGGCGGGGGGTGTCTGCTGGCCGTACTGCGGTGCCTGGGGGGCGTTCTGGCCGTAGGCGGGGGGTGTCTGCTCGCCGTACTGCGGCGTCTGGGGGGCGTTCTGGCCGTAGGCGGGGGGTGTCTGCTCGCCGTACTGCGGTGTCTGCGGGGCGTTCTGGCCGTAGGCGGGGGGTGTCTGCTGGCCGTACTGCGGTGTCTGCGGTGCCTGCGGGGCGTTCTGGCCGTACTGCGGTGCCTGCGGCGCCGGAGTGGATTCCCCGCCCGGCTCGGAGCCGTTGCGAGGCGGGGGCTGGACTGGGGGATTGCTCATGAAGCGGTCCTTTGCGTGTCGATCGAATCGGCCACCGGGATCAGAGATCCTGCCCTGCCCCCAGCATGGTTTAGCTCAACCGTACCGCGGCCCGGCCGCCGTGTGGATCATTCCGGAGAGGTATTCTCAAGCCTCTTTCGATGGCCGGTGCGTGGCGGCGGGGGAGCCCTGGCGCTGCCACGAATCCGCGGGTGCCCTGTGCGGCGGCAGGCCTAGATTCGGCCCCGGTTGGCGGCAAACCAGGCCTGTGCATTCGGCAGCCACATGAGCACGGTCGCCACGAGGCTGATGAGGAAGCCCGGCAGGCCTCCGCCCGCCCGGCCGTCGGCGATGCCGGAACTGATGAGTGTCAGCACCAGGGAGATGCCGGCAAGGATGGTGAGGGCGAAGCGGGCCCATTCCCGGCCTTCCTTCATCTTCATGGCAAGGATGATCTGAGCGGTTGCCAGTGCGAGCGCCACGATCACGAGCAGCAGCACCAGGAGCCCGATCGCCGGCGCGAAGGCGACCAGGACGAAGGACCCGAACAACCCGATGACTCCACCGAGGAGGCCCAGGAGCCCGCCGATCAGCCAGATCCAGTAGGAGACCTTCAGCTCGGTGGGCATTGCAGCGACCTTGAACATGCCGGAGAGCCCGCCGGCAGGCAGTGCATCGCCGAAGTTCCTGGGGCGGTCGGTGGGCATCTCGAAGCGGAATCCGCCGGCCGACGCCGGCTGGCCCTGGTACCCCGGCGGCGGTGCCTGGTACCCGGGAGGCGGTGCCTGGTACCCGGGAGGCGGTGCCTGGTACCCGGGAGGGGGCGGCGGGTTGGCGGGAAGCTGCGGTGGGCCGGCGGGCGGGACGCTGCCCGACGCCGGCGGCTGGGCGCCCGGCTGCTGCGGAGGTACATCACTCGGGTTGCTCATGGCTCTCACTGTAGACCGCCGTTTCCCTGTTATCTAGGGAGTCTGCAGCCGCGTCGCGGTGCCCGACGGCGACGCCCAAGAGGGGCAGGCAGCAGCGGCGAAAAACAACAGCGCCCCGCTTCATCGCGAAAATGAAGCGGGGCGCTGGAGCCGGCTGACCGGCGTCGGCCCTCAGGCGCGGACGGGAGTGACCGGGCCGCGACCGTACTGGATGCTGGCTACGCTGCGGGAGCGATGAAGGCCAGTTCCAGGTTGATGGCAACCTTGTCGCTGACCAGCACGCCGCCGGCTTCGAGGACGGCGTTCCAGGTCAGCCCGAAGTCCTTGCGGCTGATGGTGGTTTCGGCGCTGAGGCCGGCGCGGGTGTTGCCGAAGGGATCGACGGCCACGCCGTTGAATTCGGTCTCGAGGGCCACGGGGCGGGTGATGCCCTTGATGGTGAGGTCGCCCTGGAGCTCGTAGGCGTCGCCCTTGGGGACGATGGTGTTGGATACAAAGGAGATCTCCGGGAACGTCTCGACGTCGAAGAAATCTTCGCCGCGGACGTGGCCGTCGCGGTTGGCGTCACCGGAGTCGAAGCTTGCGGTCTTGATCGAGGCGTTGACCTTGGAGTCGGTGACGTTCTCGGCGAGGTCCAGGGTGGCGGCGGCGTCGGTGAACTGACCGCGGACCTTGCTGATGCCGGCGTGGCGGACGGTGAAGCCGATCTCGCTGTGCGACGGGTCGAGGGTCCAGGTGCCGGTGGTGACGTTTGCGGGAAGTGCCATGGTGGTTCTCCTTGAGTCGGGTTGGTACTGCGGTGGTTCGTCTGATCGCTAGTTGAAGCATCATTGGTTGAAATCTCAACTAACTGCTTCACCCAGTATAAACATGCATTTGCATCTTTTATTCCAACTCCGGGGAACATTTTTCCAAACTCATCAGTTCTACCTCCCGTAGAAGATTTCAGATCGACCGGCATTTTTGAGAAACTGGTAGACATGCCCCAAGCCACTGTTCATTTGCTCCGCCACGGCGAGGTCCACAATCCCGATGGTGTCCTGTACGGCAGGCTGCCGGAATTCCACCTCTCCGAACTCGGCCGGGAGATGGCCCGCACCCTGGCGGAACACTTCAGGGAGCGGTCCGCGCAAGGGGCCAGGATCGTCCACCTCGCCGCGTCCCCACTGACCCGCGCGCAGGAGACGGCGCAGCCGATCGCCGACGCCCTGGGCCTGGAGATTGCCACCGAATCCCGCATCATCGAGGCCGCCAACTACTTTGAGGGCCTTCGCGTCTCGAAGGCGGAGCTGCTGCGTCCCAAACACTGGGCCCGGCTGTACAACCCGTTGCGGCCCTCCTGGGGTGAGCCGTACAAGGAGCAGGCCGCGCGGGTCATCGCGGCCGTCCAGGACGCACGTGTCCGTGCCATCGAGCTGGGCGGCAACGGGGCCGAAGCCATCCTTGTCAGCCACCAGCTGCCCATCTGGGCCACGCGGCTCAGCGCCGAAGGCCGGCCGTTGTGGCACGACCCGCGCAAGCGCGAATGCACCCTGACGTCCCTGACGTCCCTGGTGTTCGACGACGCCGGCGGCCTCGTGCGCGTCGACTACAGCGAGCCCGCTGCCGCCCTGCTGCCCGGTGCCGCCAGCACCCCGGGAGCCTGACCATGGCCGCGAACCGCCGCGAATACATGCCTTTGTCCCGCCGCAGCGTCCTGACCGCCGGCGGGGCCGCGCTGGCCGCGGTGTTCGGGCTGTCCGGCTGCGCCCAGGACGACGCCCTCGCCAAACAGGCCAAGGCCGGGGACAACAAGAACTACGTGGCCGGCGACGGGTCCGTCACCGAGTTCGCCGTCGCGGACCGCAAGAGTCCCGTGGCGCTCAAGGGGACGCTGTTCGACGGCACGGCCGTCACGTCGGCGGACTTCCCGGGCAAGGTCACCGTGCTGAACTTCTGGTTTGCCGCCTGCGCCCCCTGCCGGGTCGAGGCGCCCTCCCTCGAGGCGCTGAACCAGGAATTCAAGACCAAGGGCGTACAGTTCTTCGGCGTCAACCTGCGCGATGAGAAGGCCACGGCCGACGCGTTCGACAAGACCTTCAACCTGACGTACCCGAGCTTCAATGACAAGGACGGCGCCGTGCTGCTGGCCGTCTCCGGCCTCGTGCCGCCCGGCGCCGTGCCCACCACCCTCGTGCTGGACAAGCAGGGCCGCGTCGCCTCCCGGGTCCTGGGCGAAATCCAGCAGGGCACCCTGAAGTCCCTCATCGCCGCCGCCGTGGCCGAGTAGCGCGGCCCCACCGTGAACAGCCCCTTCGCCGAAGCCATCCTGAACGGATCGCTGCTGCTTGCCATTCCCGTCGCGCTGCTGGCCGGACTGGTCTCCTTCCTCTCGCCCTGCGTCCTCCCGCTGGTGCCCGGATACCTGGGCTACGTCACGGGACTGACCGGCGTCGACCTGCAGAAGCAAAGGCGCGGGCGCATGCTGGCCGGCATCGGGCTGTTCGTCCTGGGCTTCTCCGTGATCTTCGTGCTGCTCGGCGGCGCCTTCGGGCAGCTGGGCAGCTTCATCACGGGCTCGCAGAACATGTGGATCACCCAGCTGCTGGGCGTCCTGGTGATCGTCATGGGCGTGGTGTTCATGGGCGGCTTCGGCTGGCTCCAGCGCGATGCCAAGATCCATGCCAAACCCCCGGCCGGTCTCTGGGGCGCGCCCTTGCTGGGCATCACCTTCGGGCTGGGCTGGGCACCGTGCATCGGTCCGACGTATTCGGCCGTCCAGCTGCTTAGCCTCTCCGGCGGCTCCTCGGCGGCCAAGGGGGCGTTCCTGGCGTTCGTCTACAGCCTTGGGCTGGGAATCCCGTTCCTGCTGATCGCCCTGGCCGTGCGCCGCGGCATTGGCGTGATGTCCTTCTTCCGCAACCACCGGCTCGCCATCCAGCGCACCGGCGGCGGCATCCTGATCCTGCTTGGGATCCTGATGGCGAGCGGTGTGTGGGGCACCTGGGTCTCCGGGTTGCAGTACTGGTTCCAAACCGATGTGAATTTGCCAATCTGATGAGCGAGCGCGTGAACGAAAAGAAGAAGTCCCCGAAGCCCGAGGCCGTCCTGCCCACGCTGGGTCCGTTGGGCATGCTCCGGTGGGCGTGGACGCAGCTGACCAGCATGCGCACAGCCCTGTTCCTGCTCTTGCTGCTGGCCGTCGCCGCCGTGCCCGGCTCGCTGTTTCCGCAGCGCCCGGCCAACCCGGCGATCGTCACGCAGTACATCAAGGACCACCCGGACTACGGCTCGATCCTGGACTCGGTGCAGCTCTACGACGTCTACTCCTCTGCCTGGTTTTCCGCGATCTACATCCTGCTGTTCGTCTCGCTGATTGGCTGCGTGATCCCGCGCGCCATCGCGCACTACAAAGCGATGCGCTCCCAGCCCCCGCGCACCCCCGCCCGCCTGTCCAGGCTCCCCGAATACGGCACCCTGGTGATTCCGGCCGACGCCGGGATCCCGGCGTCGGCCGCCATCACCGACGCCGCCGAGCTGCTGAAAAAGCGCGGCTACCGCGTCGACGTGCGGGACCGCGGCGGCGCCCGCCCGTCCTTGGGCGCCGAGCGCGGCTTCCTGAAGGAAGTCGGCAACCTCGTCTTTCACACCGCGCTGATCGGAGTGCTGGTTTCGGTGGCGGCCGGCGGCCTCTTCGGCTACAGCGGGCAGCGCATCCTGGTGGAGGGCGACACGTTCGTCAACACCCTCGTCGGCTACGACCAGTTCACCCCCGGTACCAATTTCCAGAGCAGCCAGCTGCAGCCCTATTCGGTCCAGCTGGACAAGTTCGACATCACCTTCGACCGTGAATCGAAGGGCAAGTTCGGTCAGCCCATCGACTTCACCGCCGCCGTGACCACGAAGGAAAACCCGGACGCACCCGCCAAGAAGGAGGTGCTCAAGGTCAACGACCCCCTCAGCCTCGGCGGCACCAGCGTGTACCTCACCGGGAACGGCTACGCTCCCGTCGTCACGATTCGCGACGGCGCGGGCAATGTTGCCATGCAAGGACCCGTGGTGGCCAAGCTCCAGGGCGAGAACTACTACTCCTCCGTGGTGATCAAGGTTCCGGACGCCAAACCCGAACAGCTCGCCTTCGCCGGGTTCTTCCTGCCGACGGCGTTTGTCACCGACAAGGGCGTGTCCTTCAGCGGTGATCCGGAGCTCATCAACCCGCAGCTGACCCTGAATTCCTACTTCGGCGACCTCGGCCTGGACGCGGGCTCCCCGCAGAACGTCTTCGAGCTCGACGTCAAGAAACTGACGCCGCTCAACGCCCGCAACCTGGACACCAAGGGCATCGTCCTGGCGCCCGGGAGCAGCTACACGCTGCCGAACGGCAAGGGTTCCATCAGCTTCGACGGCGTCAAGCGCTACATCGGCGTGGACATCCACCACAACCCCGGCCAGCTGTACGCCCTGATCTTCGCGCTCCTGGCCGTGGCCGGGCTTGTGACCTCGCTCTATGTGAACCGCCGCCGTGTCTGGGTCCGCACCGGCACCCACGAGGACGGCCGCACCATGGTGGAGTACGGTCTCCTGGCCCGCGGTGAGGACCACCGCCTGGCCGGGGAGGCCGCGGCAATCCGGAAACTCCTTTCCGACGATTGGCTGTTGGGCGATGAGGCAACGACCGGCTCCCAGCCCGCTCCCAGCGCAACAGCGGATAATGACCGGGCGGATAAGGCCAGCACGGCAACAGGCAGCACCGGTGCCAGCGGCATGCACGCCGCTTCTGAAAAACCCGCAGAAGACTTCATCCAGTCAACAGCCGGCTCTTCCGAGTCGAAGAAGGATCAGTAATGCCGTTCTCGATCAACGAAACCATGGGCCAGTACAGCGAGCTGTTCATGCTGCTGGCCGCCGGCACGTACACGGTGGCGTTCATCGCCTTCGCCTGGGACCTGGCCAAGAGCAGCAAGACGCTGCGCGCGGTGGATCTCAAGGCCGCGGAGCTCTCCGGCGCGGCGGCCGAGGCCAATGCCGCGCGCGTTCCCGTCGGCGTCGGTGCGGGGGCCGCCGGAGCCGACGCCGCCCGCTCCGATGCTGACGTCAGCGGCCCGGCAGGCCGTGCCGAGCGTCCGACGTCGGCCACCTCCCGCCCCGGCACCGCCGCAGGCGCGGGCCAGACCGCCGACGGCAGCATGCGCTACGCCGGCGAGCGGCGTGCCCCCGCCCGCGTCGCCGTCGCGCTGACCGTCCTCGGCGCCGCGATTCATGCGGCCGGCGTGATCACCCGCGCGCTCGGTGCCGGCCGGGTGCCGTGGGGCAACATGTACGAATTCCTCACCACGGGCGCGTTCGTGGCCGTGGCCGTCTTCCTGCTGGTGCTGATCCGCCGCGACCTGCGCTTCCTGGGCACGTTCGTGATCGGCCTGGCCATCATCATGCTGGTTGCCGCCTCCATCGCCTTCTGGACCCCCGTGGGCCACCTCGTGCCGGCGCTCCAGAGCTACTGGCTGATCATCCACGTTTCCATCGCGGTAATGTCCTCGGCCCTGTTCACCCTGACCTTCGCAATGTCCGCGCTGCAGCTCGTGCAGTCGCACCGGCAGAAGACCATCGCCGCTGGCGGAGCCGACAAGCTCGGGTTCATGCGCCTGGTCCCGAACGCCCTGAGCCTGGAGAACCTGTCCTACCGCATCAACGCGATCGCGTTCGTCGGCTGGACGTTTACGCTCATGTTCGGCGCCATCTGGGCGGAGAAAGCCTGGGGCCGGTTCTGGGGCTGGGACACGAAGGAAGTCTGGACGTTCGTGATCTGGGTCGTCTACGCCGGATACCTGCACGCCCGCGCCACCCGCGGCTGGACCGGAACCCGTGCTGCGTGGCTGTCGATCGTCGGCTACCTGTGCGTGGTCTTCAACTTCACGATCGTGAACCAGTTCTTCAACGGCCTGCACTCCTACTCGGGACTGTAAGCCGCACCCCGGTCCATAACCGCACCCCGGTCCATAACCGCACCCGGGCCGGGTGCTTCCGGGTCCTTCCGGGACTGTGTGGGCCCGCGCTCTCTCGTTTTGCCACAGATGGCCGCTAAGCCGATGCGCTTAGCGGCCATTCGCGTCAGATCGGTACGCTGCACGGGGGTTGGGCGGTGCGGCATGGCATGAGGGTGCCAGGGTGCGTCTGCCTCGGCCGCGAGCTTGGGACGGCGCGTCTGGGCGCGGGCCCGGAGGGAGCTGTGTGGGCCCGCGCTCTCTCGTTTTGCCACAGATGGCCGCTAAGCCGATGCGCTTAGCGGCCATTCGCGTCAGATCGGTACGCTGCACGGGGGTTGGGCGGTGCGGCATGGCATGACGGTGCCAGGGTGCGTCTGCCTCGTCCGCGAGCTTGGGACGGCGCGTCTGGGCGCGGGCCCGGAGGGAGCTGTGTGGGCCCGCGCTCTCTCGATTTGCCACAGATGGCCGCTAAGCCGATGCGCTTAGCGGCCATTCGCGTCAGATCGGTGCGCTGCACGGGGGTTGGGCGGTGTGGCATGGCATGAGGGTGCCAGGGTGCGTCTGCCTCGGCCGCGAGCTTGGTACGGCGCGTCTGGGCGCGGGCCCGGAGGGGGCTGTGTGGGCCCGCGCTCTCTCGATTTGCCACAGATGGCCGCTAAGCCGATGCGCTTAGCGGCCATTCGTGTCAGGTCGGTGCGCCGCACGGGGGTTGGGGCAGTGCGCATGGCATGGGGGTCTCAGGGTGGTCTGCCTCGGCCGCGAGCTTGGGACGGCGCGTCTGGGCGCGGGCCCGGAGGTGGCTGCGCGGGCCCGCGCTCCGTCGGTTCGCCACAGATGGCCGCTAAGCCGCTGCGCTTAGCGGCCATTCGTGTCAGATCGGTGCGCCTGGGGGCGGGCACTGTGACGTTGCCCGGGCTTCGGGCCCGGGCCGGGAGTCCAGCCGCGCTCCAACAGCGCCGCACGCACCCGGGTAACCGCGGCCGGCTCCATCCCAGGGCCGGGCGGGGTCAAGTGCCATTGGGTCAATACGACCACGCGCCACCCGGCGTCCCTGGCGTTCTCATCCCGGAAGATGTCGCTGCGACGCTGGGCCGGACTGGCGTGATGCCCGCCGTCGTACTGAATCGCGATCTTTTCTTCTTCGTAGGCGAGATCCGGGTCCTGGATCCAACCGCCGGTCTCATCGAACATGGGCACGTTGATTGCGGGTTCGGGCAGGCCATGCCGAATCAGGAGCAGCCGGAGTTCGGTCTCCTTGGGGGAGTCCGTGTCGGCGCGTATCAGGGACCGGGCCTGCATAGCCCGCCGGTAGCCCGCTCTGCCTTGCTTCCCGGCCAGAAACGCGTCCAGCTCCTGGATCGTGGTCAATGGATTTCTCCGCCGCAGCAGGAAGTCCCCGGCGATCACCAAGTCATCGAGGCCTAGTATGCCTGCGAGATCGAACCACGTCCGCAGTGGGGAGGTGCAGCTAACCCTCACCCCAGCTACGATCTCCTCCGGTTCGAGTGCCTGCTGATGGCCCACCACATTCTTATGCCGCACCGCCCGCTGGCCCGGCCGACTCGTCAGATGGATGACAGCCAGGTTCTCCAAGGCCTGCGGCAGGGGAAATCCCCACAGCACTGCCGCTGACAGGTGGCTCACGATTGCGCCCGTCACGGCCGTCAGGGCATGCACACGTTTCACCAAACTGTCCGGGGTGGCGGCGGTCGCGCGCACCCCGTAACAGGGGCTGACGAGATCCCTGGCCCGGGTCCGTCGTCGCCCCACCCCGGCAGTGCGGGCCTCGGCCACGGTGAAGGGCTGGTTTCGAAGATGCGGGGGGAGCTCACTGGGCGGGCGCATACGGGCATTCTGCGCCCGCGCCGATGGGGCTTGGAGGTTATCCACAGCGCGGGCAGGGTGTGGGGGAGAAGTGGGCGGTGTGGGCAGCCAGGCACGGGCGCGGATGCGTGGCGGCCGTTTGCCGGAGGTGGCCGCTTGGAGCGTGGGATTCCGGCCATCTGCGGCGAACGGCCGCAGATGGATGCCCGGGATGACGGCGGGACGGGGGACCGCCGGAGATGGGAAGGGGCGTCTTGGCCCGGTGCGGGGACACGATGGCCCGAGGCGGTGTGGGCAGCAGGGGCGGGCGCGGATGCGTGGCGGCCGTTTGCCGGAGGCGGCCGCTTGGAGCGTGGGATTCCGGCCATCTGCGGCGAACGGCCGCAGATGGATGCCCGGAACGGTGCTACTGGACTGCTACGTGATTGTTACTTGACCTCGTCGGTGCCGGGCGTTCCGGCGTCGCCGGGTTCGTGGGCACCGCCGGCGCCTTCGCTGCCGCCGGCTTCCGCGTTGCCGGAGTCGTTCTTGCGGTCCTTGGCGTCGAGTTCTTCCTTGAGCTTCTTGAGCCTGTCGGCCTCGGCCTGGTTGCGGTGGCGGATCTCAAGGTTGCGCAGGAACTCGGGGTCGTCATCTGGCGCTACCGGGTGGCTGTAGGCGACCGGTGCGGTGTCCGTGGCGCGGGGGCGTCCCATGAGAAACCACAGCGTGGCGCCGACCACGGGGAGGAGGACCTGCACGAAAATCCAGGCGGTCTTGGAGATGCCCCTGGTCAGCCGCGCGTCAGTGCGGATGAGGTCCACCAGTCCATAGACAAACACGGCCAGTATGACGATCGGAACCACTACACGGAGCATACCTTCAGTCTAGCCGTCGGGCGCCTCGACGGCGCCGGTCACTATGCCCGGGTGCAGGCTGCCGGCACCGCGGACGAGGGGAGCGGGATGGCCGAAGCAGCGCGCCGTCCTGGCGGCTAAACTTGAGGCGTGGCTTTCCTCAAATACACCCTTATTCGACTGGCGCTGTTTGCGCCCTTGTTTGCGCTCTTTCTCTACCTGCAGCTGGGGGTGCTCCTGGCCGCCCTGTGCGCCGGAATGATGTCCTTCGCCGTCAGCTTCCTGTTCTTCCAGAAGCAGCGCGACGCGGCCACCGCAACGCTCCACCACCGGTTCTCGGGCAAGGCCAAGCCGATGCGCGGCGCAGGAGAGGTGGCCGACGCCGAGGCCGAAGACCGCCTCGTGGACGAGAACCCCGACATTGCCGTCCGCACGGACGACCGCCCCAAAGATTCCCGGCAACCGGGGGCCTGAGCCCGGGTTGGTCCACTGAAGCCCTGGAAGCCCCGGGAAACCGCGGCCCTGAGCCCCTGGGCTGGTCCCCTGAAGCCCTGGAAGCCCCTGAAGCCCCTGAAGCTCTGGAAGCCCCTGAAGCCCTGGAAGCCCCTGAAGCCCTGGAAGCCCCGGGAAGCCCGCGGCCCTGAGTCCGCGGCTTAGAAGCCCCCGGCTTAGAAGCCGTGGCTAAGGACGAGTCCGATTGAAAACAGCGCGGCGAAGCCGAGGTTGATTAGTCCGGTCTGCTTCAGGACCGGGATCAGGCTCTTGCGGCGCCGCCCGGCGATCATCAGCCAGGACGGCATGAGGCTGGCGGGGATCAGCAGGAGCACGATCAGCATCCAGGGCCGGGCGGGGGCCAGGACGATGACCAGCAGGATCGCGACGGCCAGCATCAGCACATAGCTTTCGCGCGCATGCTTGTCCCCGAGCCGCACGGCCAGGGTCTTCTTCCCCGCCTTCCTGTCGGTCGGGATGTCGCGGACGTTGTTGGCCATCAGCAGGGCGCACGCGATCAGCCCCGTGCCGATCGCCCCAATGATCGCGGCCAGGCTCAACTGCCCCGCCTGCGTGTACGTGGTGCCCAGCGTTGCGACGAGGCCGAAGAACACAAACACGAAGACGTCGCCCAGGCCGAGATAGCCGTACGGGTTCTTGCCGCCGGTATAACCCCAGGCGGCCAGCACGCAGCCGACGCCGACCAGGATCAGCCACCAGGCCTGCGTGATGATCACGAGGATCAGGCCGAACAGCATCGCCAGCCCGAAGGCTGCGAACGCGGCCCGTTTGACGTGCTCCGGACTGGCCGCCCCCGAGCCCACCAGCCGGAGCGGACCCACCCGGTCCTCATCCGTGCCCCGGATCCCGTCCGAGTAGTCGTTGGCGTAGTTGACGCCGATCTGCAGGAGCAGGGCGACCAGGGCGGCCAGCACGGCGTTCAGCAGGATGAACGAATCCATCTCGTAGGCGGCTGCGCTGCCGATCAGCACCGGTGCGATTGCGGCCGGCAGGGTGCGCAGTCGGGCGCCTTGGATCCATTGTGCGGCTGTGGCCACGGTCAGTACCTCGTTGGTTGGTTGAATGCTCGTTGGTGGTTTGAGTTGCCGGCCGGAAGCCGGAAGCGCTTGTCTATTTTCCCTGATGGAGGGCGTCCAGCCGGACCGTCATGCCCAGCCGGTCCGGTTTCCCGTTGGGCAGCATGAGCAGTTCCGCGGCGGGCAGCACGGTTTTCGGGGCCAGTGCGCCCAGCGACGGTGCCCAGGTCTGGTTCCGGCGGTCGGCGAACGCCGCCAGCCCTTCCGGGGAACTGTCGGCCACTGCGACGTACGCGGCCAGGGCGTGGCCCCACTCCGCGGACGGCACACCGGCGACAAAAGCCGCCCGCACGCCGTCGAGCTTTTCCAGCTCAGCCTGGACATGGGCGGCGGAAACTTTGACGCCGCCGGTGATGACGACGTCGTCGGCCCGGCCGAGCACGGTGAGCCGGCCGTCGGCGTCCAGTTCGCCGAGGTCATTGGTCCGGTACCAGCGGACGCCGTCCGCTTCGATGAACGCCGCTGCCGAGAGCTCTGGGGCCTGAAGATAGCCGGCGGCAATGGTTGCCCCGCCCAGCAGGATGCGGCCGTCGTCCTCCACCCTGACCAGGACGTCCTCGAGCGGGAAGCCGTCGTACACGCACCCGCCGCAGGTCTCGGACGAGCCGTAGGTAGTCACCACCCGCACGCCGGCGTCCCGGGCCGCGTCGAGCAGCTCCGCGGACGCGGGTCCGCCGCCGAGCAGGATGGCGTTGAAGCGCCGCAGCACCGCCAGCGTCTCGGCGGAGGGTGCGTCCAGCAGGCGCTGGAGCTGGGTGGGCACCAGCGAGGTGAAGCGGAGCTTGTCCGTGAGCTCCAGCGCCGCGGCGGTGAAGGCCTCCGGCGTGAAGCCGCCGGAGAGGTCCATGGCCCACGGGCGGGTCCCGGCAAAAAGCGAGCGGACCAGCACCTGGACGCCGGCCACATACTGGACGGGAAGGGCCAGCAGCCACTGGCCCTCGCCCTTGAGCGCAAAGGCGGTCGCCACAGACGAGGCCGCCAGGGCATCGACGGTCAGGACGGTCGCCTTCGGCGTGCCGGTGGACCCGGAGGTCCGGACCACGACGGCCGCGTCCTCGATGCCGGCCGTGTCAGGGAACCCCAGCACCGGCGAGCCGTCCGGCCCGGCGGAGAGTTCGACGGCGGGTCCCTCGCCGTGGAGGGCAGCAGCCAGCGCCTTGAGCGCAGGCTCGATGTTCATGGCTCCGGAAGTCACAGCGCGCCTTAGAAGTAGTACGGGAAAGCGGACCAGTCGGGATCGCGCTTCTCGAGGAAGGCTTCCTTGCCCTCCACGGCCTCGTCCGTCATGTACGCCAGACGGGTCGCCTCGCCGGCGAAGACCTGCTGGCCGGCCAGGCCGTCGTCGGCGAGGTTGAACGCGAACTTGAGCATGCGGATGGCCTGCGGGGACTGCCGGGCAATGTCAGCGGCGTACTCCAGGGCGACCTCCTCGAGGCGTCCATGGTCCACGGCCTCGTTCACGGCGCCCATCCGGACCATGTCCTCGGCCGAATATTCACGGGCCAGGAAGAAGATTTCCCGGGCGGACTTCTGGCCGATCTGGCGGGCCAGGAGGGCCGAGCCGTAGCCGGCGTCGAAGCTTCCCACGGTGGCGTCGGTCTGCTTGAACTTGCCGTGCTCGCGGGAGGCGATGGTGAGGTCCGAGACCACGTGGAGGGAGTGCCCGCCGCCGGCTGCCCAGCCGTTGACGACGGCGATGACTACCTTAGGCATGGTGCGCATGAGCCGCTGGACTTCCAGGATGTGCAGCCGGCCGGCGCGGGCGGGATCGATGGATTCCTTGGTCTCGCCGTCAGCTGAGTTTTGTACTACGTACCGGTACCCGTCGCGGCCGCGGATCCTCTGGTCCCCGCCCGAGCAGAACGAGTGCCCGCCGTCCTTGGGGGAGGGGCCGTTGCCGGTGAGCAGGACGGTGGCCACGTCCGGGGTCATCCGGGCATGGTCCATGGCGCGGTAGAGCTCGTCCACGGTGCCGGGCCGGAAGGCATTGCGGACCTCGGGGCGGTCGAAGGCGATGCGGACGGTGGGCAGGTCCCGGACCACCTCCCCGTCGGTGGAGCGCTCCACCTGCCGGTGGTAGGTCATGTCCTGGAAGTCGTCGAAACCGGACACGGTGCGCCACCGGGAGGGGTCAAAGACGTCGGATACCTTGGCGGGGATTTCGTTGCTCACAGTCCGAGTCTAGTAATCGCGTCAGCTGATGCAGAACTCGTTGCCTTCCGGGTCCGCCATGGTGTGCCAGGAATGCGGTCCCTGACTGGCAGACCAGAGGAACGTGGCGCCGCGCGCTTCAAGGGCGGCCCGCACGGCGTCCTTGTCCCCTCCCGCGAGCCGCACGTCCCAATGGACCCGGTTCTTGACCGTCTTTTCCTCCGGGACAATCTGGAACAAAACGCGGTGGGCGGGCGCCTTGGCGTCGAGTTCCTCGGGCGGCCGGATCGCGGCACCCTCGCGCCACACGAGCTTGCCCCGGTGCGTGGTGGTCTCCGCCTCCGTCGCGAAGCCCTGCTCGATCATGGAGTGGATGAAAACCTCATCCTGCGGCTCCACGGCCCATTCCAGGGTTTCGGCCCACCAGTCGGCGAGCTCGTGCGGGTTTTTGCAGTCGACGACTATCTGGATTTTCAGTGTCATGGGAAGAACCTACGACGTCGCGGCTCGCGGCGGTAGGGTTCAGGCGCCGCAAGGCACCGGAGGCCCTTGCGGCGTAAGGGAGTCCGCGATCCGCCAGATCGATCCATCCCAGGTCATCAGGTAGTCGAGCTTCCATTCCGAGCAGGACTGCCCGTCGGGCCCGTGCTGCGCGTCCTGAACGGTCCTCAGCCGGACGGACGCCGTGAGATCGGGTCCGGCAGCGGATACGTCCTCGACCTCCAGCGTGCGCCAGAAAGACGAGCCGAGCCCCTCCCGCCATGTCTCGAGTCCACCCATCCGGTCCTGCATCTCGGGTGTCAGTATGGCGAACGCGAGGTCGTATGCGCCGCGGTTGATGGACTGGCCATGAAATACCAGGCTCTGGGTGATGTTGGCGGCCTGCGGGTGATCGGAATTCACCGTAACGTCTATCGCGCTGGTGTCTGCCGGTGCCGGCAGGCCGCAGCTTGTCGGGGACAGCGAAGTGGTGCGGTTCTTCCAGCTCTCGACGGCGAGGACAGCCTTGCGGGCATCCACAGCGAAGGCCGTGCCTTCGGCACTGTAGTTGCCTTCGCTGCCTGCACCGAAAACCCAGGCCCGCTTGGAGCTCACGACTCCTGCCACCTTGCCGTCCATGGTCAGCAGCGGGCCGCCGCTGTTTCCAGGATTGATGGCGGCGTCGGTCTGGATCAGGTTGCTGACCGTCCTTGTGCCGATTGTCTGCTCCCGGTTCAGTCCGCTGACGCGTCCCGCGGTGAAGGTCAGGTCGGCGTCCAGGGGAAAGCCCAGCGCCGCCACGTCTTCGCCCAGTGCCGGGGGAGCGCTGACGAAGTCGAAGATGTGGCCGCTGACCGGGCGGGCGGTGCGCAAAAGAGCAAGGTCGGCCGCCTCATCAATACCGAGTACCTGCGCGCTCGAGATCTCTGTTCCGAGGCTGATGCTGATGGCGGCTTGGTCCTTCACGACGTGTGCGGCGGTGACGATGAGGTCATTCTCGATGAGGAAACCGGTACCGACGCCGCCTGCGTCGCACAGCGTGACGTTGATCTTTGCTACTCCGGAGCGGACACTCGCGACGGTGCCGGCCCACCCGCCCGGCTGTCGGCTTCCGGTAGCGACCGGGTCTGGTGCCGTGACGGCCGCCTGGCTGGTTGGCGGCGGGGTCGCCGGCGCTGCAGACGTGGCCGTTGGGGTGGCCGGTGCAGCCGGTGCAGTCGGTGCGGCGCCAGGAAGGGACACGCAGCCGCTCAGCGCGAGAAGTGTCGTCATCGCCGCAGCTGCCGGGAGTGCGAACATTCGGTGGGCGTGGGCTTTCATGGCAGTCCTCCCCAATACAAGGTTGCCGCTCCAGCCCTCCCAAACCATCGCGAAGTGCCCTCAAGATAACGCATGCGCCGGCGAACAACCAGAGGGGAGCCGGGTGCCATGCGCCGCCGCCTTGCTTCGGTTACCCCTGCACTTGCTGCAGCTGTTCGAGCACCTCGGGCGGAATGGCGTAGATGAAGATGACCGCCAGGAGGTTCTTGGAGGCGTGGACGAAGTAGGAGAACATCACGTTCTTCCCGGTCCAGACGTACACGAACACCAGGACGGCGCCCATGGCAAGGTACGGCATCAGCACCTGCAGGGTCATTTGCTCCTGGCCCACGATGTGCAGGGCCGCGAAGAGGACCACGGACATGATGCAGCAGACCCAGAGGTTGACCCGGCGGCTCAGTTTGCCGATCAGCAAATGGCGGAAAATGTACTCCTCGACGAACGGGCCGACCAACACCAGCAGGGGGACCATGAGCCAGACCGGGACCTGCTGCATGAGCGCCTGAAGGCCCGCCTGGTTGGCGGAGGTCTGCACCGGTCCGCTGAGGGCCACGAGAACCGCGGTGAGAATGAGCATCGCCACGACGGTCAGCGGCACCATGAGGGCCGTGAACCAGGGCCTTGTGGCAAGGACGCGGAGATCACGGACCGCAACATGCCGCGCGGCGGTCAGGGCAAGGACGCCGACCGTTGCGTAGAAGATCAGGTTCACCGCGTAGGACGCCACCGCAGGATTGGGCGATATCTGCAGCAGCAGCGGCTCCAGCAGGCTGCCCGCCACGGCGAATAGACCGGCCACGGCAACATAGAGTCCAACAGTGATGAAATCCAGCCGGGAGAACCGGTAAAGCTCCGGCTGCGGCGCGGGTGGTGTACGGAGAGCTGTGCCCATGCCCCCAGCCTAGTGCCGAGGCAGGAGGACGCGGTCCAGCTGATCCCCGGCGCCATCGCAGACCTGACGCCCGACGGCGGCACCCGCCTCAGTGCCCCAGGGCCTCAGTGCCCAGTGACGGCCGGCGGTGCCATACTGAGGACGCAAGCCGCCGTCGGGCAGGCTGGCACCTACTGCGAGGAATCCTTGAGCGAACATCTCCGCCTTTCGGGCGTATCCCACGGCTATGGGGACCGCCAGCTCTTTGCCGGCGTCGACGTTGCCATCACGGCCGGTGAACATGTGGCGATCGTCGGCGAAAACGGCGCGGGCAAATCCACACTGCTGCGGATCCTGGCCGGATTCGAGGCCCCGGACGAGGGCACGTCCGTCAGCCACGGCCCCGTGGGCTACCTTGCCCAGACCCACGGCCTGCCGGAGCTGTTCACTGTCAGCGACGCGATCGACGCCGCACTGGAATCGCTCCGCGCGCTGGAGGCCGAGCTGGACCGCCTGGAGGACGGGCTGGCCGGCGCGGAAGCTGACGAACTGGAGCACTACGGAAACCTGCAGACGCAGTACCAGCTCCGGGAAGGCTACGCCGCGGAATCCCGGGTGGAAGCGGCGCTGGACAGGCTCGGCCTGGGCGGGCTGGACCGGATGCGGACGCTGGGCTCGCTCTCCGGCGGGGAACAGGAACGGGTGGCACTGGCCTGCGTTCTCGCCGATCCCGCGGACATTTTGCTCCTGGACGAACCCACCAACCACCTGGACGCGTCCGGCACGGCCTGGCTGGAGGCGCGGCTGGCCGCGCACCGCGGCACTGTGGTGGTCGTCTCCCACGACCGCGTGCTGCTGCGCAAAGTGGCCTCAACCGTGATTGAGGTCGATGCCGAGCGCCGGTCGGTCAACCGGTATGGCAACGGTTACGAAGGCTACCTGCGGGAGAAGGCTGCCGAGCGCCAGCGCTGGGCACAGCAGTACCACGGGTGGCTGGACGCGATGGCGGCCGAACGGCTCCAGGCGGACACGGTTGCCGGCAAGATGGGCTACGCCCGCCAGCGCGACGGCGACAAGATGGGGTTCGACTTCAAGGCCGGCACGTGGCAGAAGGCGGCCACCAGCAAGGTCCGCAACGCCCGGGAGCGTCTGGGCCGGCTGGAGGCAAACCCCATTGACCGTCCCCCAGTACCCCTGAAACTGGCAACGGACCTGCGGGCGGACGTGGCCGAAGGCCCGGCGCTCGAGGCGAAGGGGGTCGCGGTGCCCGGCCGGCTGGAACCCACGGATTTCCGGGTGGAAGCCGGCCAGAAGATCCTCATTACGGGCCCCAACGGTGCCGGGAAGTCCACGCTGCTCTCCGTCCTCGCCGGCACGTTGGAACCGGCCCAGGGCAAAGTGGTGAGGCACGGCCGGATCGGTTATCTGCAGCAGGAGTTGGAACTCCCGCAGCGCCCGGGACTGCGGCTCCTGCCCGCCTTTGCCGCGGGCCTGGGCGGCAATATCGATGAGCACGCCGAGGCGCTGCTGCGCCTGGGGCTCTTCCGGACCAGCGAATTCCACGTGCCGGTGGGCAGCCTTTCCGCGGGGCAGCAACGCCGGCTGGCGCTGGCCCGGCTCCTGCTGGGCGGCTTCGGGACGATGCTGGTGGACGAGCCCACCAACCACCTGGCGCCCGTGCTGGTGGAACAGCTTGAAGCGGCCCTGTCCGAGTTCGCAGGGACACTGGTCATGGTCAGCCACGACCGCGCGCTGGGTGAGTGGTTCAGCACCTGCGCTAGGCGAGGGACGAGCCGAGAAACAAGGCACGGCGCCAGGCAGGAAACCGGGCACGGAAACGGCGCCGGTAACTGGCTCCGGTACTCGATTCGGGACGGCGCCCTGGCGTAGCAGAACGATTCGCCGGAGCCTGCGCGGACAAAATAGAACATTATTCTGCTATTTGGCAGATTTGGTGTCATTAATTAGGCATAGCGCCCGACTGCTGTTGCCCGCGTCACGGCCGGTCCGGGAATTCCAGTACGATGGATGAGCCGCGCGAGGGTTTGACTCCTTGTGAGGTTCGGTACATCTTGCTGTCCCACCGGGCCGAAACCCGAATGGAATGTAACCGAATCCCGGTCCCGTCCCGGCCATAATCCGACCTACAAGGAACCGTTGTGCCATCAATTACCCCCACAGAACTCCAGAGCGCGCCCGCGGAAACCGCCGTCGACTCGACCCTCAGCGCCGAGGGCTATAAGAAGACCCTGAGCGGGCGCCACGTGACGATGATCTCGATGGGCGGCGCAATCGGCGTCGGCCTGTTCATGGGCGCCGGCGGACGCCTGGCCTCCACGGGCCCGGCGCTGATCTTCTCCTACGCCATCGCCGGCGTGATCGCCTACCTGCTCATGCGGGCGCTGGGCGAGCTCATCATGTACCGCCAGACCTCGGGCTCCTTCGTCAGCTACGCCGGCGAAATGTTCGGCAAGAAGGGCGCCTTCCTCTCCGGCTGGATGTACTTCATCAACTGGGGCATGACCGGGATCGCCGAACTGATCGCGATCGGCCTGTACTTCCAGTTCTTCTTCCCCAACGTGCCGGTGGAAGCCTCCGCGATTGCCGCCCTCGCGCTGCTCGTGGCCGTCAACCTGCTCAGCGTCAAGGCGTTCGGCGAGTTTGAATTCTGGGCGTCCTGCCTTAAGGTCGGCGCCATCCTGATCTTCCTGGCCGTGGGCACCTTCATGGTGGTCACCAACGCCAAGGTCGGCACGGGCCACGCCTCAGTCGCCAACCTCTTCGCCGACGACGGCGGGATGTTCCCCAAGGGCGCCCTGGTGATGGTCCTCGTGCTCAACGCCGTGATCTTCGCCTACAACGGCATCGAACTCGTCGGCATCACCGCCGGTGAGATGGAAAACGCCAAGCGCGAAGTGCCCAAGGCAATCCGCGCCGTCGTACTGCGCATTGTGGTGTTCTACGTCGGTTCCGTGCTGCTGCTGGCCATGCTGCTGCCCTCGGACCAGTACAAGGCCGGCGTGTCCCCGTTCGTCACCGTGTTTGGCCAGATGGGCCTCGGCTGGGTGGGCGACGTGATGAACATGATCGTCATCACCGCCGCACTGTCCTCCTGCAACTCGGGCCTGTACTCGATCGGCCGTGTCTTCCGCACCATGGCCAACAACGGGCACGCCCCGCAGTGGCTCACCAGGATGTCCAAGCGCCACGTGCCGTACGCGGCCATCCTGGCGATCGCCGCCTTCTACCTCGTGGGCATCCTGCTGAACATCTGGCTCGGCGGCTCGCACGCCTTCGACCTCGCGCTGAACACCGCCTCGATCGGCGTGATCTTCACGTGGGGCGCCATCTTCGCCAGCCAGATCGCGCTGCGCCACCAGAAGGGCCGCGTCTCCAGCCTGCCCATGCCGGGCTCGCCGTGGACCAGCTGGGCCGGGCTGGTCGCGCTGCTGGCCATCACCGTGCTGATCGGCTTCGACACCATGACCAGCAAGACCGGCGAGGTCTTCCACCTGGGCCTGTGGACCCTGGCGACCGTCCCGTTCTTCGCCCTGGTGCTGTGGCTGGGCTGGCAGAAGGTCAAGAACAACGCGCCCAAGAGCGAGCTCTACAGCTAGGACCCACCGGTCCCGACGCGCGGCACGCAGAAATGCTACGGCGGCAGCCACCTGGAAAAGGTGGCTGCCGCCGTCGCGTTTAACTGCGCTTAATGCGGAGGGCCCTCAGTAGCTGGCGGGGGTGCCCTCGGGCTCAGCCACCGCATCCGGTGGGACGTAGTCGGCGGCAAGGGCCTCGGAGCCGCGGGCCAGGATGGACACATCGGCCCCCACCAGAACGAACGCCGCGCCGGCGGCCAGGTAGCCGCGGGCCGTTGCCGGGTTGAAGGCGTTCACGCCGGCAGGCTTCCCGGCCGCTGTGGCGGCGGCAAGGCAGCGTTCGACGGCGGCGCGCACCCGTGGGTGTTCCTGCTGGCCCAACAGGCCCATGGAGGCGGCGAGGTCGGAGGGCCCCAGGAAGATCGCGTCCACGCCCTCCACCGCCAGGATGTTCTCCACAGCGGCAACCGCGGCTTCGGATTCAATCTGGACCGTGACGCTGACGGTCTCGGAGGCGCGGGCGAGATAGTCGGGGATCCGGTTCCAGCGGGCGGCGCGCGCCAGGGCAGAGCCCACGCCGCGCACGCCCTCGGGCGGGTACCGGGTGGCCGCTACCGCGGCCTCCGCCTCGGCTGCCGAGTTCACCATGGGGATCAGCAGGTTCTGGACGCCCAGGTCCAGGTACTGCTTGATGAGCACGGTGTCGTTCACCGGCGGACGGACCACCGGATGGACCGGGTAGCCGTGGACGGCCTGCAGCTGGGCCAGGATGGATTCGAGTCCGTTGGGGCTGTGCTCGGCGTCGATCAGGAGCCAGTCCAGCCCGGACCCGGCGCAAAGCTCGGCTACCAGGGGACTGCCCGAACACACCCACATCCCGGCCAGCGGCCGGCCGGCAGCGCCGGTTTGGTTGCGCAGGGCGTGCTTGAAGGTTGCGTCGGGTTCTACTCGAAGCGGCATGTGATGCTCCCCAGGGGTCCGTAGTCGGCGTGCACGGTGTCACCCTTGTAGACCCAGAGGGGCCGGGTGAAGGAGCCGGCGAGGATGATGTCGCCGGCTTTCATGCCATCGCCGTGGGCGGCAATCTTGTTGGCCAGCCAGTGCACGCCGTTGGCCGGGTGGTCCAGGACTCCTGCCGCGACGCCGGTTTCCTCCACGGTCTGGTTCTTGTAGAGGATGGCGGAGACCCAGCGCAGGTCCACGGCGTCCGGGCGGACGGGGTTGCCGCCGATCACCATGGCGCCCATCGCCGCGTTGTCCGCGATGGTGTCCACGATGGTCCGTCCCTCCATTTCGATCCGGGAGTCCAGGATCTCCAGGGCCGGGACCACGTAGTCCGTGGCGTTCAGGACGTCGAAGATGGTGCAGCCGGGACCGGCGAGGTCCTTCTTCAACACGAACGCGAGCTCCACCTCCACCCGGGGATGGGTGTACCGGTCCCAGTCCACGGAGCAGCCGGTTTCCAGCACCATGTCATCGAAGATCGCGCCGTAGTCCGGCTCGGTGATGCCGGTGGCGGCCTGCATCGCCTTGGACGTGAGGCCGATCTTGCGGCCCACGAGGGTCCGTCCGGCGTCCTCGTTGCGGCGCCGCCACAGCCGCTGGACTGCGTAGGAGTCCTCCACCGTCATCCCCGGGTAACGGGTGGTCAGGCGGGGGACCGGAGTACGGCTGCGGCCGGCTTCCAGCAGTTCGTCTGCGATGGCCTCGATCGTCGCGGGATCAAGCACGCTAAACCTGCGCCCCGAGCTTGAAGCCCGTCGCTTCTCCGGCGGAGCCGTCCTCTTCCTTGCGGGTGTAGGAGAAGCCGTCGGCGCCCACGGTCACGGCCATCTCGCTCTTTTCCTCACGGACGATCACGGGCTGCGGGTTGCCGTCGAGGTCCAGGACCAGGGAGGCCTCGGTGTACCAGGAGGGGACCACGGGGTTGCCCCACCAGTCGCGGCGCTGGTTGTCGTGAACGTCCCAGGTGATGGTGGGGTTGTCCGGGTCGCCGGTGTAGTAGTCCTGGGTGTAGATCTCGATGCGGTGGCCGTCCGGGTCCAGGATGTAGAGGTAGAAGGCGTTGGAGACGCCGTGCCTGCCAGGGCCGCGTTCGATCCGGTCCGAGATGCGCAGGGCGCCCATCTTGTCGCAGATCTGGATGATGTTGTGCTTCTCGTGCGTGGCGAAGGCAATGTGGTGCAGCCGCGGGCCGTTGCCGCCGGTCAGGGCGGTGTCGTGCACGGTCTGCTTGCGGTGCATCCACGCGGCGTACGTGACGCCGTCGGAGTCCTTGATGTCCTCGGAGACGCGGAAGCCCAGGTCCTCGAGGTACGCCCGGCCGCGCGGGACGTCCGGGGTGACCTGGTTGAAGTGGTCCAGCCGGACCAGTTCGCCGGCGGAGTAGAGGTCGTAGCGCTGGGTAAGGCGCTCGACGTGTTCGGTCTCGTAGAAGAATTCGTAGGGGAAGCCCAGCGGATCCTCGACGCGGACGGCGTCGCCGATGCCCTTGGTGAAGCCTTCCTTGCGGCGCTCGGTGCGGCAGCCCAGTTCCTTGTAATAGGCCTCGGCCGCGTCCACCTCGGCCGGCGACTTCACCCGGTAGGCGAAGGCGGCCGCAGCGGCCACGGGCCCCTTGCGCAGCACCAGGTTGTGGTGGATGAACTCCTCGAGGGAGCGCAGGTAGATGGTGTTCTCGTCTTCCTCGGTGACGTGCAGGCCCAGCAGGTCCACATAGAACTGGCGGGACTTGGCGAGGTCCGTGACCACGAGTTCCAGGTAGGCGCAGCGGACGATGTCCGGGGCCGGGACAGTGGGGGTGGGGACGAAGTTGGTCATGGTGCTCTCTCTTCTTTGAAAGGGGTCTGGGTGGCGCCGGCGGGAAACTTAGGCGCCGAATTTGGGCGTATGAACGGTGCCCAGGGTGATGTGGACAGCCTGCTGGTCGGTGTAGAAGTCGATCGAGCGGTACCCGCCCTCGTGACCCAGGCCGGAGGCCTTGACGCCGCCGAAGGGGGTGCGGAGGTCGCGGACGTTGTGGCTGTTGAGCCAGACCATGCCGGCCTCGACGTTTTGGGAGAAGTTGTGCGCGCGGGTCAGGTTCTGGGTCCAGATGTACGCCGCGAGCCCGTACCTGGTGTTGTTCGCCAGGGCGAGGGCTTCCTCGTCGGTATCGAACGGGGTGATGGCGACGACGGGGCCGAAGATCTCCTCCTGGAAGATCCGCGCGTCCGGGGCGACGTCGGCGAACACCGTGGGTGCGATGTAGTTGCCCTCGGGCAGGTGGTCAGGGCGGCCGCCGCCGGCCAGCAGCCGGCCCTCGGACTTGCCGATCTCCACGTAGGAGGCCACCTTGGCGTAGTGCTCGGGGTGGACCAGCGCGCCGACCTCGGTCTTGGGGTCGTGCGGGTCACCGACCACGATGTTCCTGGCCCGGGCGGCGTACTTGTCGCAGAATTCCTCGTACACGGCGCGCTCCACCAGGATTCGGGAGCCGGCGGTGCAGCGCTCGCCGTTGAGCGAGAAGACGCCGAACAGGGCGGAGTCGATCGCGGCCTCAAGGTCGGCGTCGGCGAACACGACGCACGGTGACTTGCCGCCGAGCTCCATGGAGAGGCCCTTGAGGTTGGCCGCGGCGTTGCGGAAGATGGTCTGGCCGGTGGTGGTTTCGCCGGTGAAGGAGATCAGCGGCACATCCGGGTGCTTGACCAGGGCGTCGCCGGCTTCCTCACCGAGGCCGTTGACCAGGTTGAACACGCCGTCGGGGAGCCCGGCGTCCTTGAAGATCGTCGCCCAGAGCGAGGCCGAGAGCGGGGTGAATTCGGCCGGCTTGAGGACCACGGTGTTGCCGGTGGCCAGGGCCGGGGCGAGTTTCCAGGACTCGAGCATGAACGGGGTGTTCCACGGCGTGATGAGCCCGGCGACGCCGATCGGCTTGCGGTTGACGTAGTTGATCTGGGCGCCGGGGACCTTCATGGCGTCGTCGAACTGGGCCACGATCAGGTCCGCGAAGAAGCGGAAGTTCTCGGCCGCGCGCAGCGCCTGGCCCTTGGCCTGGGTGATGGGCAGGCCGGTGTCGAAGGTTTCGAGCTCGGCCAGGCGGGCCTCCTGGGCTTCGACGGCGTCGGCGATCCTGTTCAGGACCCGGGCCCTCTCACGGGGCTTCATCTTCGGCCACGGGCCGTTGGTGAACGCCTCGCGGGCCGCGGCGACGGCGAGGTCGATGTCTTCCTTCTGGCCGGCGGCGGCGGTGGCGTAGTTGGTGTTGGACACCGGGTCCAGGACATCGAAGGTCGCCCCGCCCACCGAATCAACGAATTCGCCGTTGATGTAGTGCTGGATGTGGTTGGGAAGGCCCTGCGGAACGTAGTGGGCGGTGGTTTCTGCGGCAGTAAACGTCATTGTTTTTCCTTACTGATAGTGCAACGCGGGGTCACTTACGGCCCATGCCGGGCGCCTTAATGGGCGCTAAGTGACCCCGCGTTGGTTTGGGCGAGGTACGCGTCCAGGGTGGCGCTGCGGTGGCGGCGGGCGGCCTTTTCGATGTCATCCGGGCTGGCGCCGGATTCGATGAGCTGCAGCAGCGCCTCGTGCTCGTCGACAGATTCGTGGGCCCGGCCCGGGACGAAGCGGAACGTGGAGGAGCGCAGTGACGCCAGCCGGTTCCAGCCCCGGTGGACGAGGTCCAGGATGTGCGGGTTGGGGCAGTGCTCGAACAGGACGCTGTGGAAGTCCTGGTTCAGCCGGGTGAACCGGACGGGGTCGAAGTGCTGCAGGCATTCGCGCATCTCGGCGTTGACTGCCCGGGCGCGGGCCACGTCCGCCGCCCCGATCAGCGGGGCCGAGAGTGCCGTTGCGGCGCCCTCAACGATGCTGAGGGTCTGCATCGTGTAGAGGTATTCGGTGGGGTCGATCCCGGACACAGTGGCGCCGACATTCCGCTCGAACTTGACCAGGCCCTCGGCCTCGAGCCGGCGGATCGCTTCGCGGACCGGCACCACGCTGACGCCCAGGTCCTCGGCGATCTTGGCCAGCACCAGCCGGTAGCCGGGGGAGTAGGTCCCGTCCACGATCCGGGCCTTGACGGCCGCATAGGCCTGCTCGGATTTGCTGCCGGAGGTCGCGGCCGGCGTGGCTGCGGCCCTGGCTGTCTCAGTCATGGGCCTTGCCTGCTTCCCATTCCTGGTACCGGGTCCGCCAGGCGGCGTTGAGCGGGTAGAGACCGTCCACGCTGTGGCCCTGCTGCACCATCTCGGCGATGAAGGTTTCCTCGCGTTCCTGCGCGATGGAGGCGTCCGCGAGCTCGTCGGCGAGGGCCGGCGGGATCACCAGGATCCCGTCGGCGTCCGCGACGATGATGTCCCCGGGCTGCACGGTGGTGCCGCCACAGGCGATGGTGATGTCCGTGTCCCACGGGATGTGCCGGCGGCCCAGGACGGCCGGGTGCGGGTTGGCATAGTACGTAGGCATGTCCATGGCGGCCACGGCGGTGAAGTCGCGCACGCCGCCGTCGGTGATTATGGCGGCGGCGCCGCGGACCTGGGCGCGCAGGGCCAGGATGTCGCCGATCGTGCCGGTGCCCTTTTCGCCGCGGGCTTCCATCACCAGGATCTCGCCCTCGTTGACGGAATCGATGGCCTTCTTCTGCGCGTTGAAGCCGCCGCCGTGGGTCGTGAACAGGTCCTCGCGGTTGGGCACGTAGCGCAGGGTCCGGGCCAGGCCCACGATCCGCCGCTCCGGGCGGGTGGAGGACAGGCCGTCGATGCTGACGTTGTTCAGGCCGCGCTTGCGTAGCTGGGAGGACAGGGTGGCCGTGCAGACGGACTCCAGTTTGGCCTTCAGTTCCGGGGACAGGCCCGGCATCCCTGACAGCTGGGCGGCGGCGAGGCCGGCCGCTTCACGGGAACCGTAGGCTTCCTCCCGCTGGAGATCATCGGTCTTGGGCCGGGCGCCGAAGGCCGCGAACGGCGTCGTGCCTTCCTCCACCCGGGTGACCAGCCGGCCGGTGGTGAGCCCGCCGCCGGCGGCGCCTCCCGTCGTCGCGCTGACTTCCACCTCGACGACGTCGCCCGGCGTGGCCACCGACGCCCCGGCAGGGGTGCCGGTGAGGATGATGTCGCCCTCTTCGAGGGTGAGCAGCTGGGACAGGTCGGCCACGAGCCGGGCGAACGGGAAGAGCAGGTCCACGGTGGTGTCGTCCTGGACCAGTTCACCGTTGTGCCACGTGCGGATCCGCAGTTTGGCGGGGTCGACGGCGTCTGCCGCGATCAGGCCCGGGCCCACGGGTGTGAAGCCGTCGCCGCCCTTGGAGCGGAGGTTGGAGCCCTTGTCCGCGTAGCGGAGGTCGTAGACGCCGAGGTCGTTGCTGGCGGTGACCCATTCGACATGGCTCCACGCGTCCTCGAAGCCCACGCGGCGGGCGGTCTTGCCGATGATCAGGGCGATCTCGCCCTCGTAGCCGAGGAGTTCGCAGCCGGCCGGGCGCTCCACGGTTGAAGGCGCTGATGCAGAACCGAGAGCCAGCGACGAGGACGGCTTCAGGAAGTAGGAGGGCTGCTCGGGTGTGCGGCCGCGCTGGGCTGCCCGGCTGGGGTAGTTGATATGCACCGCGATGACCTTGCGGGCCGCGGCCAGGATGTGGTCGGTGACCTGTTCCAAGTGTTACTCCTCATCGAGTACGAAATCGTATACGAAACACTATGGCCCGGAAGCCGGGGAGCGTCAACCCCTTGCGCGGGGATGTTTGCCGGGGCATTTGCCGGGGCCTTTGGGGACACTTGTAACCTGCGTCATATCTGACGTACAGTTTTGGATCAGGGACCGAAATTCTATTATCGAACGTCACGTTCTAATATCGAACACGCTAGGCCGTTGACAGGCCGCCACACAACGAAGTGAGGAAAGCCCGTGCATTTCCACCACCACGGCTACGTATCCGGTGACCCGCGGGTCCAGCCGGCCGCCGGCGCCGGCATCGACCGGCCCACACGCCTTCCCGACGAGGTAGATGTGCTGATCGTGGGCTCCGGCCCCGCCGGCATGCTCGCCGCAGCCCAGCTGTCCCAGTTCCCGGGCGTCACCACCCGGATCGTGGAACGCCGGCCGGGCCGGCTCGCGATCGGCCAGGCCGACGGCATCCAGGCCCGCAGCGTCGAGACCTTCCAGGCCTTCGGTTTCGCCGAGCGGATCATCGCCGAGGCGTACCGCATCACGGAGATGGCGTTCTGGAAGCCGGATCCCGCGGACCCCTCGAACATCGTCCGCAGCGCGCGCACCCTCGATGACCCGGGCGGGATCAGCGAGTTCCCGCATCTCATCGTCAACCAGGCCCGCGTGCTCGACTACTTCGCCGAGTTCATGGCCATGTCCCCGAGCCGCATGAGCCCGGACTACGGGCTGGAGTTCCGCGGCCTGGAGGTCACCGGCGAGGGCGAGTACCCGGTCGCCGTGACGCTGGCGCACACCGCCGGTCCTGACGAGGGCCGGGAGCGCATCGTGCGGGCCAAGTACGTGGTGGGCGCGGACGGCGCCCGCAGCAAGGTGCGCGACTCGATCGGCTGCACCATGGCGGGCGACCAGGCCAACCACGCGTGGGGCGTCATGGACGTGCTCGCCTCCACGGATTTCCCCGACATCCGGCTCAAATGCGCCATCCAGTCCCACGACGGCGGCAGCATCCTGCTGATCCCGCGCGAGGGCGGGCATCTCTTCCGCATGTATGTCGATCTCGGCGAGGTCGCCGCGGACGACCGCGGTGCGGTCCGCAAGACCACCATCGAGCAGATCATCGCCAAGGCCAACGCGATCATCCACCCCTACACGCTTGACGTGCGCAACGTGGCCTGGCACAGCGTGTACGAGGTGGGCCACCGCCTCACCGACAGGTTCGACGACGTCCTCCCGGAGGAGCTGGGCACCCGCACGCCGCGGGTGTTCATCACCGGCGACGCTTGCCACACGCACAGCGCCAAGGCCGGCCAGGGCATGAACGTCTCCATGCAGGACGGCTTCAATATCGGCTGGAAGCTCGGCCACGTGCTGGAGGGACGCAGCCCGGAGAGCCTGCTGTCCACGTACTCGGCCGAGCGGCAGGTGGTCGCGAAGAACCTGATCGACTTCGACAAGGTGTGGTCGACGCTCATGGCGAAGAAGCCCGAGGAGTTTGAAAACCCCTCCGAGCTCGAGGACTTCTACGTGCGCACCGCCGAGTTCCCTGCCGGCTTCATGACCGAGTACTCGCCGTCGATGGTCGTCGCCGAGGCCACGCACCAGCAGCTGGCCACCGGCTTTCCCGTCGGCAAGCGCTTCAAGTCCGCGCCGGTTGTGCGGGTCTGCGACACCAACCCGGTCCAGCTCGGCCACCAGGCCACGGCGGACGGCCGCTGGCGCATCTACGTCTTCGCGGACCAGGCGGCGCCAGCACAACAGGCGGGGGCCCCGTCGCCCGCCGCGGACCTCGCCGCGTGGCTGGCCAGCGCGCCGGACTCGCCGCTCGCCGCCACCCCCGCGGGGGCCGACCGTGACGCCTGGTTCGACGTGAAGGTGATCTACCAGCAGGATCACACTGGCATCGACATCGGCAACGTCCCCGCGGTGTTCAAACCGGAGGTGGGGCCGTTCAAGCTCCCCTACCTCGAAAAGGTCTACGGCACCGACCCGGCGGCGGACATCTTTGAGTTGCGCGGCATCGACCGCGGCGGCGTCATCGTGGTGGTGCGCCCGGACCAGTACGTGGCCACCGTCCTGCCGCTGACGGCGACGGCGGAGCTTGCCGCGTTCTTCGCACCCCTGTTGCGGGCAGGGCGGCCCGCGGCGGTGTGACCGCGTGGAGTTGGCCTTCTTCGCAAGGTTTGTCCGGGCTGGCGGTCAGAGGCCGGCTGCCTGCCTGGACCTGTATTCCGCGGCGGGGTAGACGCCAAGGATGCGTACCTCTGTGGTGAAGAACTCCAGTTCCTCCAGCGCCAGTCTGAGCGGCAAATCCTCGGGGTGCCCCTCGACGTCGGCCATGAACATCGTGGCCGCAAATTCATTGCCTACCATGTAGCTTTCCAGCCGCGTCATGTTTACCCCGTTCGTGGCGAATCCTCCCAGCGCCTTGTAGAGGGCTGAGGGGACATTCCGGACACGGAATACAAAGCTGGTGACGGCCGGTCCGGACAGGATGTCCCGGGCCGGCAGAGGCTTTTCCCGTGCCAGAACCACGAACCGCGTGGTGTTGGAGGGGTCATCCTCGACGGCGGAGGCGAGCACCTCCAGGCCATAGAGTTGAGCCGCGAGTGGAGGAGCAAGCGAGAGTTTGGTGGGATCGTTCCAGTCGCGCACTTCCCGGGCGGACCCGGCAGTATCGCCGGCGATCACGGGGCGCAGGCTGGCGGAGCGGATCAGACGCCGGCACTGCCCCAACGCGTGGAGGTGGCTGTGGACCTCGGTGGCTGCCTCGATGGTGCTGCCCGGGATGCCCAGCAGGTCGAAGTGGATGGGCAGAAAATACTCGCCGACGATCTGCAGCCCGGACTGGGGCAGCAGCACATGGATATCGGCCACCCTGCCGGCAATGGAGTTTTCGATCGGAATCATGGCCAGGTCGGCGGTGCCGACGGCCACCAGTTCAAAGGCGTCTTCGAAACTCGCGCAGGGAACGCTCTCCAGTTCGGGGAACATCTGCATGCACGCAATATTGGAGTTGGCGCCCGGTTCACCCTGGTACGCAATCTTCTGGGCCATGCTCCGTATGGTTTCACGCCGGGCGCCCGTTCACCCAAGTAAGTCGCGGCAGGGCCGTTTGAGAACCAAAAACGGTCCCTGCTGCGACTCAGCTGGGGTTCAGATGCTTGGCGAAGTGGTCCTCGATCCGCTGCCAGGCTTCCGGGGCCGATTCCGGATCCGGGCCGATGCCCATGACCCGCATGAGCGGCCGCAGCACCTTCGGCCCGGTCTCCACATCATTGAGGAAGGCGTGCCCGGCGTGCGGGAACTCCTTCACGTCGTTCTCCACGCCCAGCCCGTCGAGCAGAGCCGCGAGTTTCGCCGCTTCGCCGGGCAGGGTGCGGTCCCGGCCGCCGAAGTTGGCCACGATCGGGCAGGCGCCGGCGAGGGCCTCCCCGGGGTCTTTCGGGCGCCGTCCGTAGTTGACGGCGGCGGCGTCGAAGCCGTCATTGGCCAGCAGCAGGGCGAAGCCGCCGCCCATGCAGAAGCCGATGACGCCGATCTTGCCGGTGGTCCGGCCGGTTTCGCGCAGCCAGTCCCGGGCGGCGGCCAGATCGGTGAAGGCCCGGCCCTCGCCCGCGGACAGCGCGCGCATGGTGGCGACGAGGCAGCGGGGCGCCCCGCCGTCGCTGTACAGGTCTATGGCCAATGTCAGGTAGCCGGCCGCCGCCATCCGGTCGGCGTGGCGGACGGTGATGTCGTCCAGGCCAAACGCCTCATGGACCATCAGGACCGCGGGAAACGGCCCCTCGCCCTGCGGCGTCGCCAGGTAGCCGCGCAGCGCCGGCGAACCGCCAGCGGCGGCGCCGGACCGGCCTAGGTCGGTATTGCTGAGATCCCGGGTGGCGGGCTTGCCGCGTCCTGCGTGTGTCCGTGCCATGCTGACCCCTCCGTCGGCTGTGGGGCCATTCTTGCACGGGCGCAAAAAAGCGGCGCCGGAGATCCCCCAAAGGAAAATCCGGCGCCGCCAACGTCCTAAAGACTAGTCCTTCTTGAAGGCGTCCTTGACGTTTTCGCCGACCTTCTTCGCGTCGGCTACAACCTGGTCCTTCTGGCCCTCGGCGCGCAGCTGGTCGTTGCCAGTGGCGTTTCCGGCAGTTTCCTTGGCCTTGCCGCCGAGGTGCTCTGCTTCGTTCTGAATCTTGTCTCCGACACCCATGGTGTTGGCCACCTTTCGTTCCGGTTGAAAATACTGTCCGATCAGCCTAACACAAAGCATGCTTACTAATTCAAGGGGTCTCGCGGGGTAATTCTCCGCAGCGTCGTCCGCGGCAGCGGCGGGGCGGTTCGCGAAAGGATGAAATCCCCCCGGCCCGCGGGCTAGGCTCGAGGTCATGGACCACAAGACCACTCTCACGCAGCACATCAATGCTCCGGCGGACGCGGTCTGGGCGGTGGTGTCGGACATTCCCGGATCTGCCGCGACCCTCTCCGGCGTCGATTCGATCCAGATGCTCACCGACGGACCCTATGCCGTGGGTACCCGCTGGAAGGAGACCCGCACCATGATGGGGCGCGCGGAAACGGTGGAGATGTGGGTTGCCCAGTCCGAGGCGCCGTCGAACGGCCGGGGCGGCAGCACCACCGTGAAGGCCCTCCAGGGCGGCGCCGACTACACCACCAGGTTCGCGCTCGCGGAGCGCGGCGGGGGAACCGACCTTACGCTGACCTTTGGCGCCGAAGTCATCAAACCGACCCGGTTCAGCAGGATCATGCTCACCGTGTTCGGTCCGCTCGGGATGCGCATCACCCGCAAGGCGCTTGCAAAAGACCTGGCGGACATCGCGGCCAAGGCCGAGTGCCAGTGATGGTCCGGCGCACTGCGGCTGAGAAAACCCCCAAGGTCGCCGCCCCCCGGCTCGCGCCGGTCCGTCCCGGGGATCTGCAGGACGACCCTGCCCCGGAGTTCCGGCGGGGTGTTCGGTACGACGGCGTCCGCTACAGCCGCGCGTCGGCAGACGGTCTGGACCTGGGCGGTACGGACTTTGCCGAGTGCGAATTCACCGGGGTGTCCTTCAATGAGACGCAGCTGCGGGGCGCGACTTTCCGTGACTGCATCCTGGCCGAGACGTACGCCCCGGTGCTGATGGCGGCCCGGACCAGCCTGCGGGATGTCGAGATCGGCAACCCCCGCTGGGGATCGGCGGAGCTCTATGAAAGCGGCTGGCAGTCCGTGCGGATCGACGGCGGCAAACTCGACTACGTGAACCTGCGCGGGTCCAAGCTCACGGACGTGCAGATCAGCGACTGCATCATTAACGAGCTGGATCTGGGCTCCTGCACCGCCACCCGGGTCGCCTTGAAGAACTGCACGATCGGCACCCTCGATTTCACCGGAGCCCGGCTCAAGGACTTCGACCTCCGGAGCACCGACTTCCGCACCATCAGCGGTCTGGGCAGTCTGTCCGGCCTCGTCGTCGACGATCACCAGCTCACCCTGCTCGCTCCATTGCTCGCGGCTCATCTGGGCGTCGTCGTCGCGTAATCCGGCGGCATCCGGTTGACCCCCTTGCCCCGCCGTGTAATCTTTATAGAACGAACGGTCGGTAAATTACTCTGCTGCCGGCCCCGCTTTCTTGGTGAAGGATGTTCTCATGGTCGAGGCTTTTCTTGTTGGCGGCGCCCGCACTCCCGTGGGCCGCTACGGCGGCGCCCTCTCCGCAGTCCGCCCCGATGACCTGGCCGCACTGGTAGTCCGCGAGGCTGTGGCCCGCGCCGGCGTCGATCCGGACACCATCGACGAGGTCATCCTCGGCAACGCCAACGGCGCCGGCGAAGAGAACCGCAACGTGGCCCGCATGGCCACCCTCCTTGCCGGGCTGCCGCTGCACATCTCCGGCATCACCGTGAACCGGCTCTGCGCCTCCGGGCTCAGCGCCATCATTATGGCCAGCCACATGATCAAGTCCGGCGCCGCGGACATCGTGATCGCGGGAGGCATCGAATCCATGAGCCGCGCCCCCTGGGTCCAGGAAAAACCCCGGACCGCCTTCGCCAAACCGGGCGAAATCTTCGACACCTCCATCGGCTGGCGTTTCGTCAACCCCCAGTTCACCAAGGGCGAGCTGTCCAGGGACGGCAAAATGACCTACTCCATGCCGGAGACGGCAGAAGAGGTGGGGCGGGTTGACGGCATCTCGCGGGAGGACGCCGACGCCTTCGCCGTCCGCTCCCACGAACGCGCCCTGGCCGCCATCGCCGCCGGCCGCTTCGCGGAGGAAATCGTCCCCGTGACCGTCAAGACCCGCAAGGGCGAGACCGTGGTGGACACCGATGAGGGCCCCCGCGCCGGCACCACCATGGACGTCCTCGCCGGGCTCCGGCCGGTAGTCAAGGGCGGCTCGATCGTCACCGCCGGCAACTCCTCCACCCTCAACGACGGCGCCTCCGCCATCATCGTTGCCTCGGAGGCCGCGATCCAGAAGCTTGGCCTCACGGCCCGCGCCCGCATCATCGACGGCGCCTCAGCCGGCTGCGAGCCCGAAATCATGGGCATCGGGCCGGTTCCGGCCACCCAGAAGGTGCTCGCCCGTTCCGGGCTCAGCGTCGATGACCTCGGCGCCGTCGAGCTCAACGAGGCGTTCGCGACCCAGTCCCTGGCCAGCATGCGCCGGCTCGGCCTCGACCCGGAGATCGTAAACCGCGACGGCGGTGCGATCTCCCTGGGCCACCCGCTGGGGTCCTCCGGTTCCCGGATCGCCATCACACTGCTGGGCCGGATGGAGCGCGAAAACGCCAAAATCGGCCTTGCCACCATGTGCATCGGCGTCGGCCAGGGCACGGCCATGCTGCTGGAGCGCGTCTAGTGGCGGCCCCGGCCCTCGACCCGGCTGGCTTCGGCACGCTCCTGGTCGAAGAGCGCGAGGACCGCGTGGTGGTGGTGCTCAACCGCCCCGAGGTCCGCAACGCGATCGACCAGCAGATGGTCGATGAACTCCACACCGTCTGCGCCCATCTCGAGCGGCACCCCAAAGTCCTCATCATCGCCGGCTCCAAGGGGGTTTTCGCCTCCGGCGCCGACATCGGGCAGCTGCGCGAGCGGCGCCGCGACGATGCCCTGCAGGGCATCAACTCCACCATTTTCGTCCGGATCGCCAAGCTGCCGATGCCCGTCATCGCAGCCCTGGATGGCTTCTGCCTCGGCGGCGGCGCCGAACTGGCGTACGCCGCGGACTTCCGGATCGGCACCCCGTCCGTCAGGATCGGAAATCCCGAAACCGGGCTCGGCATCCTGGCCGCCGCCGGTGCCAGCTGGCGCCTCAAGGAACTCGTGGGGGAGCCCGTCGCCAAGGAAATGCTGCTCGCCGGTGCCGTGCTGCGCGCAGACCGTGCCCTGGCCGTCAATCTCATCACCGAAATCCATGAACCGGCCGGGCTGATGGCCGCGGCCCACAGCCTCGCCGACCGGATCGCCACACAGGACCCGCTCGCCGTCCGGATCACCAAATCCGTGTTCCACGCCCCGGCCGAGGCGCATCCCCTCATTGACCAGCTGGCACAGGGGATCCTCTTCGAATCCCAAGCCAAGTTCGACCGCATGCAGACTTTCTTGGATAAGAAATCAGCCAAGAAAACAGAGAAAAAGTCCGCCAAAGATTCCGGGAAGCAGAAATAGACATGGGCAACTCCGTACTCCCCGCCAACCTTCCGACAGCAGTGGGAGTCCTCGGTGGCGGCCGCATGGGCGCAGGCATCGCCCACGCCTTCCTGATCAACGGAGCCAACGTCGTGGTCGTCGAGCGCGACGAGGCGTCGGCCGAGGCCGCCCGGGAGCGGGTCGAGTCCGCCGCCGCCAAGAGCATTGAGCGCGGCGCCGTGGACGGCAACCTGGACGAGATCGTTTCCCGGCTCGCGGTCACCGTGGACTACGACGACTTCGCCGGCCGGCAGCTGGTGGTCGAGGCCGTTCCGGAGGACTGGGACCTGAAGATCACCGCGCTGCGCGGCATCGAGGAACGGCTCGCCGACGGCGCCTACCTCGCCTCCAACACGTCCTCGCTCTCCGTCAACGGTCTGGCCCGCGAACTGAAGCGGCCGCAGAACTTCCTGGGCCTGCACTTCTTCAACCCGGTGCCGGCGTCGACGCTCATCGAAGTGGTCCTCGGCGAGCAGACTTCCGACGCCCTGGCCCAGGCCGCCCGCGGATGGGTGGAGGCGCTCGGCAAGACCGCCGTCGTGGTCAACGACGCGCCCGGCTTCGCCTCCTCCAGGCTGGGCGTCGCGATCGCCCTCGAAGCGATGCGCATGGTGGAAGAGGGCGTGGCCACCGCGGAAGACATCGACAACGCCATGGTGCTGGGCTACAAGCACCCCACGGGACCGCTGCGGACCACCGACATAGTGGGCCTGGACGTGCGCCTCGGCATCGCGGAGTACCTGCAGTCCACGCTGGGTGACCGTTTCGCTCCGCCGCAGATCCTCCGCGACAAGGTGGCCCGCGGCGAACTGGGCCGCAAGTCCGGCAAGGGCTTCTTCGACTGGACCAAGTGACCGGCATTCGTCCGTGCCCCTAGGATGGTGCGGTGACCTCCCTGGACCGCCCCGCGATCGCGCCCATCACCCTGACCGGCAAGTACGTCGTCCTTGAGCCGCTGAGCCAGGACCACCATGACGGCCTTGTCGAGGCGGCACGCGACGGCGAGCTGTGGCACCTCTGGTACACCAGCGTGCCCACACCGCAGCACATGGCCGCCGAGATTGAGCGTCGACTGGCCCTGCAGGACAGCGGCGCCATGCTGCCCTTCACCACGCGGCTGCTCGACCCCGCTACCGGCGGACCGGGCCGGGTGATCGGCATGACCACCTACATGAACATCGACGCCGCCACGCCCCGGGTGGAGATCGGCTCCACCTGGAACGCGGCGTCCGTGCATGGCACCGGCAGCAATCCGGACTCCAAGTTGCTGCTGCTGCGGCACGCCTTCGAGACGCTGGGCTGCCCCGCCGTCGAGTTCCGGACGCACTGGCTCAACCACCAGTCCCGCGAGGCGATCACGCGGCTGGGGGCCAAACAGGACGGCGTGCTCCGCAGCCACACGCGCAGCGCCGACGGGGCGCTGCGGGACACCGTCGTGTATTCCATCCTGGAACATGAATGGCCGATGGTCCGGAACGCCCTCGAATCCCGGCTGGCCAAGCGGCGCTAGCGTGCCGAGTAGGCCTTGGCCCCGTTAAGCGATGCGAAGTACGCCTCGTAGCCCCGGGCGTTCGGGTGGAAGTTTTCGGGACTGGCCAGGGCCGTACGGCTGAAATTGATCCACGGAGCCGCAGAGTTCACGCCGTGACCGGCAAAAGCGGCCCGGACATCGACGTACTCCGCTCCGGTGGCCCGGGCGGCGGCGGCGATGGAGCCGTTCAAGCCGTCCGCCAGGACCGTGGCCTTGTAGATGAACCGGGACATCGAATCAGCCTGGCCGGGCGCGACAGGATCGTAGAGGTAGGGGTAGCCCGTCACGACAACCTTGGCGTTGGGGGCGGCAGCCTTCACGCGCTGGATCATCGCTGTCACGTCGCCGGACAGTCGATGGCTGGAGATCTGGCCCTCGGCGTAGGCACTGGCGGCATCGCACAGCGGACCCGCAGCGGGATTGACCATGGCGGCGCCGCAGGAGGCGAGGATTTCCGCAAACCGGAGGTTGTTGCCGCCGGCAGTGATGGTGACGAGCCCGGTGGTCCTGCTCAGCCGCCTGAGCTGGGTGTTGACGACGTCCTGGGTCGTCTTGCCGCTGCAGGCCGCGTTGGCGACGAGTTTGATGGTCTTCGTGTGGGCAGCGAGTTCGGAATAGCTGTTCTCGCTGCGGTAGCAATCATCCAGGTACGGCCCCGCCCCCAGCCCGGCGGCATAGGAGTCTCCGAGCGCGACGTACCGGGTCCTGTCCGCCGCCTCCGCCGGTACCGCCGCCACACCGGCCGCCATGGCCAGGGCGGCGAGACCGGCCGCCAGAGCCGTCCGCCGGCGTCGAAGTTTCAGACGTCCCATGGTGTTCTCCTCAGTGGCACCCTGGGTTCAGCGCCCGTGCCGTGAAAAACGTGTTGCGAAGCGTAAACCCCGCACCATGCCAATGGTCCCATTGTGTATAACGTTTGTGAATCCTGCCGCGGATCGCGCCGGTGCGTGTGCTTAGCTTTCTGGATGATGATTCCTGCAGCGCCCCTGGGCCAAGCCAAGGGGCAGGCGGTGCCCGGAACCGTGGAGTGGGATGGGGCCGTCAACGCGTGGCACGTGGCCGGGGACGTGTTCCGCATGGGACGGCGGGAGTGGCTCACCGAGACCGGCTGGCGGCAGGTGCACCGCCGGGGCATCCGGACCGTCATCGACCTCCGCAACGAAGCCGAAATCCGGCGCCGGGAGACCGATCCGCCGGTGCGGGCTGGGGCCCTGGCCGGTTTCGACGTCGTGCTGGCACCCACCGAAGACCCGGACAACCGCGAATTCCGCGAGCTCTGCGTGCCTTACCTGAACGACCCCGCCTGTTATGCGGACAACGCCAGGCTGTTCCCGCACCTGCTGTCCCGGGTCTTCAAGGCGGTGGCCGCCGCGGAAGGCGGTGTGGTCATCCATTGCTCCGCGGGGCGGGACCGGAGCGGCATGATCGCAGCCATGCTCCAGGACCTCGCCGGTGACGGCGAAGAGGCCATTGTGAGCGGCTACCAGCGCTCCATGCGGGGCATCAACGAGCACCTCCGGCACGCCGCAGTCCCGCATCCCCACGAGCGTTTCCTGCCCGAGAATGTGCTGGCGCCCCTGCTGGAATCCCGGGGCCAGAGCCTGCTGCAATTTGTCCGGTCCCTCAACACTGCGGACTACCTCTTCCGCCACGGCGTGACGACCCCGGAACTCGCGGCCATCCTCGGAAAGCTCGGCCGATAGGGTGGGCGCAGTTAGGGTAGGCCAGTGAAGACTCCGAAGTTCCAGCCGATGGTGCGGGCCGCCGCGGCCCTCGCGATTGCGCTTGCCGGTACCGTGCCTGCCTTTGCGCTGACCGCGGTCCCGGCGATGGCCGAAGCCAACGCCCCAGTCCCCGACGACCCGGCGCCCGCTGCGTCGGCGATGGCGACGCCGGTTTCGACGGCGGTCCCGATGCCGGTGCCGGTCTCGACGGCGGTTCCAGCGCCGGCTGCGTCTGCGATCTCGACGGCGGTCCCGGTACCGGTGCCGTCGCCGGCTGACGCGCCTTTGGCTGGTTCTTCTCCGGTGCCGTCCGCGACGCCGATCAGCGATGCCGGCCTCGCCGAGGCCGTGCGGCGGGACCTTGGCATGACCCTCGCGGAATTCGACGCCGCCGGTGCACTTGCCCGGCGGGCCGCCGACGCCGCGCCCTCCCTGCGTGCGCTTCCCGGCTATGTGGGGATCAGCCTCGCCGGCGGCAAGATCGCGGTTGAAGGCAGCGGCGCCGAGCTCCGGGCCCGCGTGGCCGAACTGAACCAGTCCGGCCCGGCTGACTTCCTGCTTGCCGCCCCCGCGGCCGCCGCCGCTGTCCCGTCGGCCGCGGAGGTGGTTGCCTCCAGCACCCAGCAACTGTTCGAGGCCTACGTCCGCGAGGTCGGGGCCGCCGGGCTGCAGGCCGTCACCTACACAGACGGCCACTTTGTCATCCGCACCGGCGGCACCAACACGGCGCAGTCCGTTCCGGCTGCCGACGCCCTTCCCGCCGCCGCTGTTCCCGCCGCTGGCGCCGGTGTGCAGCCGGCGAAAGCCCCGGGCACGGTGCCGAAGATGTCCGCGGCCGAATTCGTGGCCCGCTACGCCAACGTGACGCTGGAACAAGGATCCCGGATCACCACCGAGGAAGACTACTTTGGCGGCCAGGGCTACATCGTTGACGGACGCACGCTGTGTTCGGCCGGGTTCGGGGCCTTCAGCCCCGCGGGCGAGCCTCTGGTCCTGACCGCCGGGCACTGCGCCGGTGACGGCTCCGCGAAGCGGGCCGCGATCGAAAATCCGGGGGGCGCGCCAGCGGCCGGGGGTGCAGGTTCGGGCGCGGCCGCCGGGATCCTGGGCGCATTCGGGTTCAGCCAATTCGGCGGCCCCGGAAATTCCAGGATAGCGACGGACGGCGCCAGCGTCGGCACGGACATCTCCGTCCTCCAGGGCATCAGGAGCGGCCTGGACCTCCTGCCCGCCGTCACCCGTTGGGACAATCCTGCCGATCCGGGGCCGACGTCCGTGAAGATCGTGGGAACCGTGGCTCCTTTCCAGGGCCAGCCCGTGTGCCGGTCCGGCCGGACCACCGGGTGGAGGTGCGGCACGGTGGACTCGATCGGCATCTGGGCCATCCCCGGGCCAAATTCACTGCCGCCGGACTATGACAACGATCTCCGGGCGGTGCGCGGCTTCGACTCGACGTCCGTCACCTCCGGCGGCGGGGACTCCGGCGGCCCGTGGATCAGCGGGAACTTCGCTGTCGGGCTGCACACGGGGGCGGAAAGTACCGACGAGGGCGTCCAGACTCGGGCCATCGCGACCAGCCTCGAGGATGCCATGGGCCAGGTCCCCGGCGGTGTCCAGCTGCAACTGTTCCTGGCCAAGCCGGCGCTCGCTGCGGCCTCCAACGGAACCGTCACAGCCGGTGGGCCGATTACCGGGCACATCGATGCCGGTCCGGCCTCCGTGGTGGCTCCGAATTCCAAGGTCCGCATCACCGTCCTGAACCAGAAACCTGGCCAGACATCCGGCCAGAAGGACGGCCAGCCCTTGGAAATGCCGGTCGATGCGTCGGGAAACTGGCAGTTCCCCGCACCGTCGTTGGCCGGGCCCTTCACGTTCTCGGCTGAAACCGTGAACGGCTTCAGCGGCTCCGGCGCAGTCGCCCTGTCCGTCGACGTCTCCCGGCTCGCGGCTCCGGCCATCACCTCACCTGTGGACGGCCAGCCGGAGGGCCCGGGACTCACAGCCATCGAGGGCACCGGAGAAGCCGGAGGCACGGTGCGGCTCTCCGGCGACTTCACCGGGACCGGGCTCGTCGACGCAGACGGCCGCTGGCGCATCAACGTGGCCGATCAGCCGGTCTTCGGAAAAATTTCGGTCACGGCAGTGCTCACGGCCCCCGGAGAAATGGACAGTCCCGCGGCGACCCGCACCTATACCGTCATTCCGCCGGCTCCGGCGGTGTCGAACCTCAGGGACGGCCAGCACCTGCGCCAGGACGCCCTGCCAGCCACCATCTCCGGCACAGCCCTTCGAGGTGCCGGCGTGGCCGTGGCTGTGGACGGGGTGGCCGTGGACTCCGTGCAGGCCGGTTCCGGTTCCGGAGCGGGCAATGCCGCGCTCGAGCCCGGGACCGCGCAGACCTTGGCCGGCAGTGCCCGGTGGAGTGTCACGTTCCCCGCGGAACTGGATGCCGGAGCGCACACCTTGACCGTGACGCAAACCATTGACGGCGTCGCATCGCCGCCGGCAGCCGTGGCGTTCAGCGTCGAGGCCACGCCCGTTTCCGGGGGCACTCCGACCGGGCCGCCCGCCGGGACACCGGGATCCGTGCAGACGGCAACGCCTGGCCACCCGGCGGTCCCGCAACAGCCCGCCAACCCTGCCGGGGCTCCCGCCGGACCGGTCAAACCGGCGCAAGCTCCCGCCCCGCCGTCGGACACCTCCGTCATTGTGGGCGGCGCGGCAGCGGGCAGCGCATCACCGGACAACACGGCACCAGGCAACACGGCGCCAGGCAACACGCCGGGCACCTCAGGCCAGCTGGCGAGCACGGGCGCCGGCGGGCTCCTGCCCTTAGCGGGTCTCGGCGCCGGAGTCCTGCTGCTCGGCGCGGCCTTCGTGGCGTTCGGCCGGCGCCGGGCGGTGCGTTAGCCGGGGCCTCCAAGCCCGGGCTCGCCGGAAAGCCGCGGGGTCGCCGTAAGGCTACGGCGACCCCGCAAGCTTTGGGCGAATCCGCGCGTTCGGGACAGCGAGCCGCGCGTTACTGGAAGTCAGCCAGCCAGAGATCCGGGCCGAAAACCTCGTACTGAATGTCCTTGGCGGGGACGCCACCGGCAATCAAGGCGCTCCGAACCGACTTCAGGAACGGCAGGGGACCGCAGAGGTAGTACTCGGCGTCGTCCGGGAGTTCGACGTCGCCGACGTCCATGAAACCGGAGAACACGGAACCGCCCGCCTCGCCGGTACCGCCCGCCTCGCCGGTTTCGGCCACCGCGGACGCCCCGCCCGTTTCGCCCGCCCCGCCGGTCCCCGCTGTCCCCGCTGTCCCCGCGGGAGCCAAGAACCACGTCTTCAGGGTCCCGTCCGCGAGTTTCGCGAGATCTTCCCTGACCTGCGCGCGGAGCGGGAACGATGCCTCGCTGTCATCGGCATGCAGCAGCATCACCTGGCGTCGTGAACCGGACTGCACGAGGTGGGAGAGCATCCCGGCCATGGGCGTGATGCCGATTCCCGCGCTGGCCATGACCAGGGGCCGGTCCGTGTACTCCAGCACAACGTCGCCGAACGGAGCTGAGAGCACCACCTCGTCGCCTACCTGGACGTCATTGTGGAGCAGACTGGACATCTCGCCGTCGGGAGTCGTAAGTCCGTGGACCCTCTTGACGGCGAACTGCCGGTGCTGCCCGTCGTCGGCCTTGGTCAGGCTGTACTGCCGGGGCTGCTGTACGCCGTCGGGCATGGTCATCTTGAGGGTCACGTACTGCCCGGGCAGGGACGGCTTGACGTCCCGCTCGTCGGTCCGCTCGACGACGAACGAGACGACGTCGGCGGTCTCCTGGATCCGCTGCACCACCCGCCACGTCCGCCAAATGGTCTCGGGGGAGAGGTGCACTGCGTTGTACAGCCCGCGCTCCTTGTTGATGAGCAGGTTCGCCATCAGCCAGTAGACCTCGTCCCAGGCGGCGGCGACCTCGGGAGTGACGGCATCGCCCAGAACATCCACGATCGCCCACATGAGGTGGTCGTGGACAATCTGGTACTGGTCCGGGCTTAGTCCCAGCGAGACGTGTTTGTGGGCCACCCGGGAGAGCAGATGGTCCGGCACCTGGTCCGGTTTCTCCACGAGCATGCCGGCGAAGGCCGCGATGGATCCGGCGAGCGCCTGCTGCTGGCGGCCGTCCGCCTGGTTTCCCCGGTTGAAGAGCCCGTCCAGAAGATCCGGCTGCGCCTCGAACATATGTTTGTAGAAGCGCTTGGCGATCTCCTCGATGTGCTCGCCGACTACGGGCAGCGTTGCCTGAATGACGGGAAGTGAGGTGTCTGAGAGCATGGTGGATCCCTTCCGGTGAGACCGGTGATACCCGGCGGTGCCGGGCGACTCAGCACTTCCAAGCTAACAGCCGCGGCACCGCGCCTTCCGGGCCGATCGGCCCTACATCGGGAGTGGGGTCCGGTGTAGACGGCCTCCCGCCCTGGGCCCGAGTTAGCCGGAAAGCTCCCGGGTCGCCGGAACGTTACAGCGACCCCGCAGGTCTCCGGCGACCCCGAGGGTTCGGGGCAGAAGTCAGGCCTTGCGGTCCAGCAGCAGGTTGGTGATCCGCAGCGTGCAGATTCGCTGGCCGGTCTCGTTCGTGATCAGCACCTCGTGGGTGGTCAGGGTGCCGCCCAGATGGATGGGGGTGGCCGTGATCGTGATCAGTCCCTCGCGGGCCGACTTGTGGTGCGTGGCCGAGACGTCGACGCCCACCGCCGTCTTGCCCAGGGTGCTGGCGTGGATGACGGCGGCCCAGGACCCCACGGCCTCGCCCACGGCCAGTGAGGCGCCGCCGTGCAGGAGCCCGAACGACTGCCGGTTGCCCTCCACCGGCATGGTCGCCACCACGCGGTCCACGGACTCCTCGACGATCTTCACGCCCATCTTCTCGTCGAGTTCCCCCAGGGTGATTTTCCACAACTCGGTGCGGCCGGTCTCGGGCGTCATAGCGTCTCCTTTGTTGCCGGCCGGCCGGGTCCCGGACGGTCGGTGCCGCCGCGGCTAGTGTGCGGCAGGCCTCATTCATGTACTGTAGATCATATTACCGAACGGACGGTCAGTAATGTTCCGGCCGTGTTGATCTTGCTCCCCCGTTGGAAGGACCCGTCAACGATGACCACCACAGCCGCACCCACAGTAGACACTGTCGAGATCGTTCCCAGTTTCATCCGGGGTTCCTGGTGGACTCCCGACGACGCCGCCGCCGCCGGCGCGGCGCCGGTACTGGACGCCAGCACCGGCGAGCTCCTGGCGAAGGTGAGCACCGAGGGGCTCGACCTCGCCGCCGTCGTGGATTATGGCCGCACCACCGGCCAGGCGGAACTTGGCACACTGACCTTCCACCAGCGCGCGCTCAAGCTCAAGGAACTGGCGCAGTACCTCAATGGCCGCCGCGAGGAGTTCTACGCGCTCTCGGCGCAGACCGGCGCCACCAAGATCGACTCCATGATCGACATCGACGGCGGCATCGGCGTCCTGTTCACCTTCGGGTCCAAGGGCCGCCGGGAGCTGCCCAACTCCCAGGTGGTGGTGGATGGCCCCATGGAGGTGCTGTCCCGCGACGGCTCGTTCGCCGGTGAGCACATCTACACCCGCATCCCCGGCGTCGCCGTGCAGATTAACGCCTTCAACTTCCCTGTCTGGGGCATGCTGGAAAAGCTTGCCCCGGCCTTCCTCGCCGGCGTCCCCACCATCGTCAAGCCCGCCACCCCCACCGGGTACGTGGCCGCCGCCGTGGTCAAGGCGATCGACGAATCCGGCATCCTGCCCACCGGCTCGCTACAGCTGATTTCCGGCTCGGTCCGTACGCTGCTGGACCACCTGGACTACCGCGACCTCGTGGCCTTCACCGGCTCCGCGTCGACCGCCAACACGCTCAAGTCGCACCCCAATGTGGTCAAGGGCGGGGTCCGCTTCACGTCCGAGACCGACTCCCTGAATGCCGCGATCCTGGGCCCGGATGCGGTCAAGGGCACACCGGAATTCGACGCCTTCATCAAGTCCCTCGTCACCGAGATGACCGCCAAGGCCGGCCAGAAATGCACCTCGATCCGCCGCGCGATCGTGCCGCAGGAACTCGTCGCCGACGTCACCGCCGCCGTGGGGGACCGCATCCGCGAACGCGTCGTGCTCGGTGATCCCCGCGCCGAGGGCGTCACCATGGGCGCCCTGGCCTCCCTTGAGCAGCTCGCCGACGTGCGCGCCGCCGTACAGTCCATGCTCGACGCCGGCGGGGAGCTCGCCTACGGCACGCTCGACGCGCCCAAGGTCACCAGCGCGGACGGCAGCATCGGCGTCGTCGACGGCGGCGCCTTCATGTCCCCGGTCCTGCTGAGCTGGGCCAACCCGGAAGCCGAGGAGGTCCACTCGCTGGAGGCCTTCGGCCCGGTGTCCTCGGTGATCGGCTACACCGACCTGGCCGACGCCGTCCGCCTCGCCGCCCGCGGCGGCGGCTCGCTGGTCGCCACGGTCTGCACGAACGATCCCGCCGTGGCCCAGCAGCTGGTCACCGGCATCGCGGCCCACCACGGCCGCGTGCTCATGCTCAACCGCGAGGACGCCCGCAGCTCCACCGGCCACGGCTCCCCGGTCCCGCACCTGGTCCACGGCGGTCCCGGCCGCGCCGGCGGCGGCGAAGAGCTCGGCGGCATCCGCTCGGTGATGCACCACATGCAGCGCACCGCCATCCAGGGCTCGCCGAACATGCTCACCGCCGTCACAGGGCTCTGGCACACCGGAGCGGACCGCAACTTCACGCTCGAGACCGAGGGCCAGCACCCGTTCCGGAAATCCCTCGCCACCCTGCACATCGGCGACGCCATCCGCTCGGAGCTGCGCGAGGTCTCGCTGGAGGAAATCACCAAGTTCGCGAACTCCACCGGCGACACCTTCTACGCCCACACCAACCAGGAAGCCGCCGCGGCCAATCCCTTCTTCCCGGGCATCGTGGCGCACGGCTACCTCCTGCTCAGCTGGGCAGCCGGCCTGTTCGTGGAGCCCGCACCGGGACCGGTCCTGGCCAACTACGGCCTGGAGAACCTGCGGTTCATCACCCCCGTGGCCGCGGGCGATTCCATCCGCGTGACCCTGACGGCCAAGAAGATCACCCCGCGCGAGACCGACGAGTACGGCGAGGTGGCCTGGGACGCCGTCCTGACCAACCAGAACGACGAAATCGTCGCGACCTACGACGTCCTGACCCTCGTAGAGAAGTAGCCCGTCCCGCTCACTCCCGCCTTACCTCCCGTTGCGCTATCACTTGTGGCTGCCAAAAGGTCGAAATGACCGCCACAAGTGATAGGGCAACCGGGGAGGGACAGGGGCGGGCTTCGCCGTGCAGGGAGCAATTGGCGGGCTCTTTCCATCCCGCTCCGGCGTAAAATCTTGCTCGTAGGAGGTGGCGAAATGACCCTAGTACTCAATAAAGCCACAACAGTCCTGCCAGTTGATGATGCAGCGCGTGCCCGGCATTTCTACGCGGACACTTTGGGGCTCCCGCACCGTGGCGTGGCAGATGACGGAAGCGAATTGTTCGGCTCAGAAGGCGGCCCAATGCTGCAGCTGATGCCAGTCAAGGATGGAATGCATTCAGAGCACACCACCCTGAGCTTCGAAGTCAGCGAGATCGAGCGCACGGTCCAGGAAATGGAAGCCAAGGGCGTCATGTTCCAGGACTACGATCGCCCGGACCTCAAGACCGAGAACCATATTTGTACAACTGATTCAGAGAAGTGCGCCTGGTTCATGGACTCCGAGCACAATATTCTGTGCGTGCACGAGAACATCACCACGGCAGCTGATTACCAGCTCTAAACGGCTGGCAACGGCGGGTTTTCGGGCGCTCCGGCTCAGCGGGGCGCCCTTTTCTGTTGCCCGCGGCCATCCAGGGAGCCTCGCCGCCTTCCGGTGGCGCCCAGGCCCAGGCCCAGGTCCAGGCCCAGGTTCACGAGAGGGAATGTCCTCAGCTGCGTCCCTGCAATTGGTTCGCGGGCTGGTCAGCTTCCGTTGTACTCGTCGTCGGTGATGTGCTCGCCCCACGTGGTGGTCGTCGCTGCGTCCTCGCCGTTCTGGAGCATCGCGATATGTTCCATGAAGCAGCCAGGGGCGGCCGCGTGCCAGTGCTCCTCGCCGGGCGGCGTGTAGAGCGTCTGGCCGGGGTGGACTTCGACGATCTTCCCGTCCCGGGTTCCGAACCGGCCAACTCCCTGGGTGACGCGGAGGTACTGGCCGTGTTCGTGGGAGTGCCAGGCGGTGCGGGCTCCGGGCGCGAAACGGACGGTCGCGACCACCATCGTCTGATCCGGCTCGTGCGGGAGCGCGATCGGATCGAGCCAGACGTCGCCGGCGAACCGGGCCGGCGGGTTCTTCGCAGTGGGGACAGTGGGTTCGATGTTCATGGTGATCCTTACTTGCTCTCGGTGAAGAGCCGCTTGGCGACGCCCATGGCGGCCATGCCCTTGGGCCAGCCTGCGTAGAGCGTGACATGGGTGATGGCTTCGATGAGTTCTTCCCGGGTGACGCCGTTCTCAATGGCGCGACCAAGGTGGAAGCCGAGCTGTTCGGTGTTGCCGCCGGCGGTGAGAACGGCGACGGTGATAAGGCTGCGGTCACGGGCCGGAAGCTCCGGGCGGTTCCAGACGTCCGCGAACAGGACGTCGTCGGTGAGCTCGGCGAGCTTCGGGGCGAAGTCTCCGAACATGTTCCGGCCGCCGCCGATCTGTTGGGGTTGGTCAGTCATGATGTTCCTTCTTTCAGTGGAAGCTCGAACTGCTGCACAGAGCTTCATGCAGGGCTTCAGGCGCCTCGGCGGTCACAGTTGCTTCCGTCGCCGCGCCAGGGGCGTGAGTTCGTTGGTGCCGTAGCTGTTGTCGTCGGGGTTGACGGTAACGCCGGGTGCGACGAGCTGGTCGATGCGGTTCAGCACGTCGCTGGCCAAGGTGATGTCCGCGGCGGGCAGGTAGGACTCGAGCTGTTCCATGGTGCGGGGTCCGACGATGGCGGCTGTGACGCCGGGGTGGTTGATCGCGAAGGCGATGGCCAGTTCGATGAGCGTCAATCCGGCTTGTTCGGCCAGCTGGGCGAGTTCTTCGACGATGTCGAGCTTGCGCTGGTTGGCCGGGCTCGTCATGTCGAACCGGGCGTTCGGACGCGCGGTTGAGGTGGGCACGGAGGCTGCGTTTTTACGCCAGCGCCCGGAGAGCCAGCCGCCGCTGAGCGGGCTGTAGGTGAGGGTTCCCATGCCGTGGCGCTGCACCGTGGGAAGGAGGTCCTCCTCGATGCCGCGGACCAGGATCGAGTACGGCGGCTGCTCGGTGACAAACCGCTCCAGGTTGCGTTCCCGGGATGCCCACTGGGCTTCCACGATCTGCGACCCGGAATACGACGAGGAGCCGATGTACCGCACCTTCCCCTGGCGGACCAGATCAGTGAGGGCGCCGAGAGTCTCCTCGACGTCGGTATCCGGGCTGGGCCGGTGCACCTGGTAGAGGTCGATGTAGTCGGTGTTCAAGCGGCGTAGGGAGTCTTCCACCGCCCGCATGATCCAGCGGCGGGATCCACCCCGCTGGTTGGGATCGTCTTCGCTCATGGGCATGAAGAACTTCGTGGCGAGGAACACGTCCTCACGCCGGCCCTCCAGTGCCTGCCCGACGATTTCCTCGGATGCCCCGCCGGAGTAGACATCGGCGGTGTCGATGAAGTTGATGCCCGCGTCGAGGGCGCGGTGGATGATTCGAATGGAGTCCGCGGTGTCGTTGTTGCCCCAGGGGCCGAACATCATCGCGCCGAGGCAGAGGGGACTGACCTGCACGCCTGTGCGGCCAAGGGGGCGATATTTCATGGGTGGCTTCTCTCTGTCTCAGGCTTCGGGGATGACCATGGCGAAACGCTCTTCGCGGGCCTCGTCGGGGTCCGGTCCGTTGCGAACGCCGGTGTCGAGGGCGTCGATGGCGGCGAGTTCGTCGGCGCCGAGTTCGAAGTCGAAGACGTCGAAGTTCCCGGCGATGCGTGCGGGGTTGGTCGACTTCGGGATGGCTGAGCGGCCCTGCTGCAGGTGCCAGCGGATCACGACCTGGGCGGGGCTCTTTCCGTGTGTTTGTCCGATGCCGGCGATCGTCGGGTCTTCCATCACGTTCCTGCGCTTCTCGCCCCATCCGGGGTAAAAAGTGATGCCGCCGATCGGTGACCACGCCTGGGTAAGGATGCCGTGTTCGGTGTCCGTTGCCTGGACGGCCGGCTGGGCGAAGTACGGGTGCAGCTCAATCTGGTTCACCGCCGGGACGACGTCTGTGGCCGCCAGCAGTTGCTCCAGGTGGTGCGGCATGAAGTTGCTGACACCGATCGCCCGGACGCGCCCGTCAGCAAGCAGGGTCTCCAGGGCCTTGTACGCGCCGACGGTTCTTTCGAAGCGGTCGGGGGCGGGCTGATGCAGGATGAACAGGTCCAGGTAGTCGACGCCGAGCTTGCCTGTCGCCTTTTCCCAGGCGTGCAGCGTCTGGTCGTAGCCGTAGTCACTGACCCAGACTTTGGTCTCGATGAACACGTCGGAACGGTCCAGGCCCGAGTTGAGGATGCCCTCACCGACCTCCCGCTCGTTGCCGTACGCCGCGGCAGTGTCGATGTGCCGGTAGCCGGCCGCCAGCGCCGCTTCGACGGCCGCCGTCGTTTGCTCCGGCGGGCTTTGGAAGACGCCCAGTCCGAGGGCGGGCATCGTGACGCCGTTATTGAGAGTAAGTTCCATGTGCATGCCTTTCACGGTATTCAGGTGTGCGGGATTGTGGGAGGGCACGTGAGTACCCCCTTTTCGGATGTAGACAGGTCAGCGGGCGGCCTCGGCCAGGGGTGCGGGTGCGGCCCCGAGCGGTGTCAGGTAGCTGGCGAGGATGATCGCCAGGATCGCCGCCGGGTGGGCAGTAGTTGCGGGTGCAGGATTCATGTTTTCCATGGAACCGTGATTTCCCAATGGCGGGGAGTCACGGTCGTTCCGGGTAATGCCAGTGCCTCCCTCGTCGCATTGGCCGCGGGTAGCGTGGAGGCCATGACACACAGCGACGACGTGCGGAAGTTCCTGACCTCCCGCCGTGCCAGGATCACGCCGGAGGAGGCCGGCCTCCCGGTCTACGGCGGAAACCGCCGCGTTACCGGGCTGCGCCGCGAGGAAGTCGCGATGCTCGCCGGGATGAGCATCGATTACTACATACGCCTTGAGCGCGGAAACCTCTCCGGCGCCTCGGACAGCGTCCTTGAAGCCCTCTGCCGTGCACTGAAGCTTGACGACGCCGAGACGGCCCACCTTTTTGACCTGGCCCGCGCGGCCACGGCCGCTCCCCGGGTGCGGCGAAAGCGCAGCCCGCAGACGGTGCGGCCGAGCGTGCAACGCGTCATTGATGCGATCACGACGGCGCCGGCCTGGGTCCGCAACGACCGCGGGGATGTCCTTGCCGCCAACGAACTCGGCCGTGCACTCTACCTGGACATGATGGCTGAGCAGGTGACTCCGCCGAACAGTGCACGGTTCACCTTCCTGAACCCGAAAGCGCGGGAGTTCTTCGCCGATTGGGAACGCAGCGCGGACGACATCGTCGCGGTCCTGAGGTCCACCGCCGGGAAAAACCCCTACGACAGGGACCTCACGGACCTGATCGGAGAGCTTTCGACCCGCAGCGAGGAGTTCCGCACCCGGTGGGCGAGGCACGACGTGAAGTACCACCGCACCGGCCGCAAACGGCTCCACCACCCGATCGTGGGGGACCTGGACCTGAGCTTCGAGGCACTGGAACTGCCCGCGGACCCAGGATTGCGCATCAACGTCTACACGGCAGATCCCGGGACACCCTCCGAGGACGCCCTGAAAGTCCTCGCCAGCTGGGCCGCCACCCAGCGCGAAACGGCAGCGGCCGCAGTCAGGGAGAAGGAATGACCGACCGTTCCTCCACCGTGCTCATTGTGGGGGCCACCAGGTCAATGCCCGGGTCCGGTGACGATCTTCTTTCGTTCGGATTCGTGCGCGCCGCCCTTCTTCGCCAGTGTTGAGCACGCCTCCTCGATATCCCGGGCGAGCGTGTCGACGTGCTCGCGGCTCATCGTTTCCTTGACCAGCGCACGCATGATCGTCACGTCCTGGGCGTTCGGCGGCAGTGTGTAGGCCGGCACCATCCAGCCGCGTTCGGCCGAGAGCTGCCAGGCAATGTCGAACTCGTCGTAACCGGGGTCGCCGGCGAGCCGGAACGCAACCAGGGGAAGCTGCTCCTCGTCGGGGCCGATGATCTCGAACCGGCCCATGGCCTCCAACTTCTCGGCGAGGGCGCGGGCGTTGGTCTGCATGTTCTGCATGATGTAGGTGTAGCCGGCGCGGCCATAGCGCACGAAGTTGTAGTACTGGGCGAGAACCATCGACGAGCCGGTGGAGAAGTTCAGGGTGAACGTCGAGTCGGTCTTGCCGAGGTAGTTCTCCTCAAAAACAAGGTCCTTGGCCAGGTCGGCCTTCTCCCGGAAGATCAGCCAGCCGATGCCGGGATAGACCAGTCCGAACTTGTGCCCGGAGACATTGATCGAGCGGACCTGCTCGAGCCGGAAGTCCCACTCGGAGTCCGGGTACAGGAAGGGCCAGACAAACCCCCCACTGGCCCCGTCCACGTGCAGCGGCACATCAAGGCCCCGCTCACCCTTGATCCGGACCAGCAGGTCGTTGATGCCGACGATGTCGTCTTTGTGCCCGGTGAACGTAGTGCCCAGCACGGCTGCGACGCCGATGGTGTTCTCATCGATATGGGCCTGCACGTCCTCCGGGCCGATCGTGTACTTCCCCGGCTGCAGGGGCACGATCCGCGGCTCGACGTCGAAGTAGCGGCAGAACTTCTCCCACACAACATGCACGTCGCCGCCGAACACCAGGTTAGGGCTCGACGTCGATGCGCCGGCGGCCTCGCGGCGTTTGCGCCAGTTCCACTTCAGGGACAGGCCGCCGAGCATGATCGCCTCGGAGGATCCCTGGGTCCGGGCGCCCGTCGTCTCGCCGGGAGCGTGGAAAAGGTCTGCGAGCATCCGAATGCAGCGCTGCTCGATTTCGGCCGTGCGGGGATATTCGGCGTGGTCGATGAAATTGCGGTGCAGGTTCGCTGCGATGATCTGCTGGGCCTGCGGCTCCATCCATGTCGTTACGAAGGTCGCCAGGTTGCGGGCCGGATCACCCTCCAGCGCCAGGTCCTCCGACACCAGCCGCAAAGCGTCCTCAGCAGGAATGCCGGTCTCCGGGAACTCCCGGCTCGGAACCTCCTGGGTGACAAATCGGTTGCCGAACAGTGCCACGTCGGCGTCCGCCGGCTGGGAATTTATTGACATCACTTCTCCTAAAGAGGCTGTTGAAAGGGGGTTACGGATGAGCTCCACGGCTTGCAGGAGTCGAGGCGTCGGTGGATTCTGGACTCAGCATCAGAATCGCGCCGGTGAGAAAGCACAGGCCTCCCACAAATGTGCCGAGATTGGACAGCTCGGCGTTCCAGACATCGCCGCTCGACGGTATGACAAACGCCGCGACAGCCGAGATGCCGAACGCAACGGAGCCGGCCACGTTGATCACGCCGATCTTCCACGTTCGAGTCCTGGGCCGGCCGGCAATGGCGCCGCGGCCGGCATCCCGCAACGCCACCCCGCTTGAAACGAGGAAGGCGACTGACCCCAAAGCGTCGGGTCGCCACACTTGCTGCTCGGTCAGCGCCGCACTGAGATTGACCCGCATTGCGTTTGCCGTACTCCAGTTGAACCACAGCGTGCCGGCAAGTTGAACCGCGCCAGCAAGCCAGCCGAGATTCCGTGGCGCCCATACCCAAAACGAATGGCGCCGCGTGGCACCCACGGCCGGGAGCGCGTCAACGGCTTCGCGGTACTGCAGGAACGCCGCACAGGTGAAGAACAGCGAACCGACGAAGAACGTGGCTGCACACAAGCGCAATCCCACGGCCTCGGCGTATAGCGGCACCGCTCCCAGGGCGAACAGACTCGAGCCAATGATGAACAACCAGGCGGTCCACCGGTCCCGTACGGTCAAACGGCCCGCGCTCGGGATCTCAGTCATTGTCGGCCCTCGAGGCAGCCCGATGGTGGACCTTGCCGCCAGCGTCAGACGCCACGGGCCCTTTCGGGCCCGGGACCGGGAGCACGTTGGAGATCACGAAGGCCACCGCCACAGCCACCACCACCTGCGGTGTTACCGCCACACCGTCCACTCCCAGGAGCAGCGTGGCCAGCAGGGTCGACGTCAACGGCAGCCGCAGCATGGCTGCGCACATGGCTCCCATGCCCATGCCGAGTCCTGCCGCGAGATTCATTCCGGGCAACCCGCTCGCGGCAATACCGAGCGCCGCACCGATGAACATCGAAGGGAACACGGGCCCACCACGAAAAGCGCTCAGGGAGAGCCCGTAGGCCAAGGCCTTACAAACGATCAGCAGGAGGAGCGCCGCAAGCGAGTAGTCCGTGGCGTGTTCGACCAGATCCGGAAGGGCGTCCTGCCCCGAAAACAAGACCTGCGTGAAGCTGTTCCCATAGATCAACTGGTAGGCCATTGCGGCAAGACCGATCAGCAGGCCGAGCCCGGAGGTCACCAACATCCGGTTCAGGTGCACGAGCGGACGAAGCGAGAGCCCGACCCAGCGGATCAACCATCCCAACAGCGCGCCGACGACGCCCATGATCACCGCCCAGCCCAGCGTCGCCAGGGTCGGCGGCACAGCAGGCGGTACGACGGGCAGCGCCAGCGAGAAGCTGCCCAGCCCGGTCCAGCCGTCCAGGCCGACGAACACCAGCGCCCCGACGCCGGACGCGAGCAGTCCGGGCAGGGCCATCAGGCTCAGCGTCATTCCCCCGATCCCGGCGGCCTCCATGATCAGGAATGCACCGAGCACGGGGGATCCGAGCAGGGTACTGATCGCTGCGAAGCTGCCAGCCGACGCCATGATCGTCAGGGCCATCGGCGGAGCGTCCTTCTTCGCCAGGTGCACCGCCAACGCCCCGAGGCCGCCACCGATCGCGATCAGCGGACCCTCCGGCCCGAGCACCGCACCCAGGCTGAGCGTGGTCAGTGCCGCGAGAATAATGCCCACGAGCTCCCGGCCGCTGGGCGGACCGCCGCCCGTCTTGAAGCCGAAAGCCGGTGAGTGGCCCCCGGTTCCCGGCAGATACCGGATGGTCGACGCCGTCAACAGCCCACACAGCACCAACCACGGAACCGGCCACCAGGCAGGAGCGGGACCCCCGAGGACTTGTTCAGGCAGGCCGACGAAGACGTACTGCTGGACAACCGCGACCAAAGCGAGAAAGCCGTACGCAATGACCGAGATGGGAACGCCCAAGACCGCAGCCAGCACGAGCGCAGAGATGTACGCCCTGGAACGAATGACGACGGCCGGATCGAAACTGGGCGGCGATGCGGCAGGCTCGCTCATTCCCGGCAACCCGGCGCGACTGTGACGATCCGGGTGACCCCGAATGTCTTTCTTCCAGGTCGGGGCGGCGTGCCCGGCCGGCAACACCGCGGGTCACCGATGATCAACGAGCAGAACATCATCCCTCCTCCTTCCGCCAGACGGCGGGAGCCTTTAGCGAGGTCTCACAAGCGATAGAGGTGGTCTTTCAGATGTTCTCCAAGCTAAACCCTTCCAAGGGGGCAGTCGTCACCCAATGCGGGTGAAAGAGAACCAAAGCGTTGCGGTCACACCCCGGGTGCCCCCGCTCCGTCCGGGCGTGACCATGGCGTGACCGGGCGCTCCTGCCGGACGCCGTCCACCGTGATGTCCGCTCGCTCATTGAAGAAACTGACAAGTCCGTGGATTTGGGCGGCGTCGCGGAACCGCCGGTCATAGCTCCACGCGACGTTCCTGCCCTGCTCGGAGCCAGGGTAGCTCCAGTAGCTCGCCTGGCCCTTGTACGGGCAGATGGTCCGTTTGGGGCTCTCTTGCATCAGATCCAGCCGGACATCCGACGGCGGAATGTAGTAGCGCACCGGCAGCATGGTTTCGTAGAGCAGTTGCGCGCCGTTCGTCGTGGCGAGCGTTACGCCGTCGAGCCCTACCTCAACGGTGAGCGAGGACGCCCGGATGTCCACACGGTGGAACGGATCACGTGGGTGGCCGATGATCTCCTCGTCGTCCTCGAGCCAGTCGAAAGCGTTGAAATCCAGCACCACGTAGCCGGCGAGGTCGGGGTCCGCCGGCCGGAAGGCAGCGCGGGGCAGCCTCGCATGGGGAGTGACGACGTCGAGCTCCTCACCGGCCGCCGTGTGCCTGCCGAACGCCGTGCGCGGATCCAGCGCCCGCGGCCCCTCCCGGCTCACTCGGAAGCCGTGTTCCGGGACGTCGCCCGCCTGCTGCCCCGGCGGCGCCAATTGGGCACGGAGGTCGCCTTCGGAAACGGCGTAGACGGGGGTGATGCGTTTGGGCTCCCACACCAAGAGCGCACCCAGAGTGTCGACGACGGCACGCCCGCCCACCATGGCACGGACCCTTTTCGCGGTGGGCTGGTAACGCAAATCGGGGAACGTGCTGAAGAGGACGTCAGATATCTTCGTGGCCATGACTACAGGGTGGGCGTCCGTTATCCCGCCGTCAACGACTGACCCGGCCACCCGCCGGCCGGCAGGCGGTCAGCGGGGGACGTGAAGGCCGTGGAACGCCATGGTGATGACGTCGTCGGCCAGCTTCTCCGGGGACAGCGAGCCGCCCGGCTTGTACCACTCGACGATCGAGTTGATGGTGCCGAACAGCAGCCGGGTGACGGTGCGGGGGTCAATGTCCTGGCGGAGCGAGCCCTCATCCCGGGCCTCGGAAATCAATGCGGCGACCTTGTGGTCGAAGGTGCGGCGCCGTTCCAACGCATCCCGCTCGATCTCCGTGTTCCCGCGCAGGCGCAGCAGCAGCGTCACGAAGGGCAGCCGCTCCACCAGCACCGAGATGGTCTGGCGGACCACGAACTCCAGCCGGGCATCGGCCGAACCGGAGGTTGCCCCGGGCTGGTCCAGGATCGCCTCGAGCCCGCCCAGGGCGTGGTCCAGGGCGAGCTTCAGCAGGTCGCCCTTGGACGGGACGTGGTGGTAGATCGCGGACTTGGAGATGCCCAGGTTCTCAGCAAGGATACCCATCGAGGTGGCATCGTAGCCGTGGCGGTTGAAGACGTCGACGGCGATGACCAGCACCGACTGCTGGTCATAGCCGGGGCGGCCGCGCTTGGTGGTGGTTGCTGTGCTGGGCATAGTGGCTAGTTTCTCACGATCTGGTGCTCGCTCAGCCCTTGGGGCGCATGTCGTAGATCCGGCGTAGTTTGCCGTTGGACCGCTCCAGCGAGCCGGGGTCGACGACGTCGACGGTGCAGGAGGAGCCGACGTGGATCTTGATCTGCTGCTGCAGGACCTTGGCGGCGGCCGTGGCGCCCTCGACGGTGACGGTGTCGCGGCGCTCGATCTTGACGGTCAGCTGGTCCATGCGCAGTCCCTCGGGCCGGGTCAGCTCCAGCTGGAAGTGCGGGCTGAGCTCGGGGATGCGCAGGGCGATCTCCTCGATCTGGGACGGGAACAGGTTCACCCCGCGCAGGATGATCATGTCGTCGCTGCGGCCGGTGATGCGGCCCATGCGGCGGTGTGCCGGCCGTGCGGTGCCGGGCAGGAGCCGCGTGAGGTCCTTGGTGCGGTACCGGATGATCGGCAGCGCCTCCTTGGTGAGCGAGGTGAACACCAGCTCGCCCGGTTCGCCGTCGCCCAGCACTACGGTGGGGTCGAAGGCGTCGATGATTTCGGGCCGGAAGTGGTCCTCCCAGATGTGGCTGCCGTCCTGCGTTTCCACGGCTTCGCCGGCGACGCCCGGGCCCATGACCTCGGAGAGGCCGTAGATGTCGCAGGCCTTGAGGTTCATGGTGGTCTCGAGCTCGTGCCGCATTTCCTCGGTCCACGGCTCGGCGCCCAGGACGGCGTACTTCAGCGACGTGGAGGCCGGGTCGATGCCCTGCTTGATCATGGCGTCGGCGATGGTCAGCAGGTAGGTGGGGGTGGCCAGGATGGCGTCGGGCTTGAAGTCCTGGATGAGGGTGATCTGGCGCTCGGTCTGGCCGCCGGAGATCGGGATGACGGTGCAGCCGAGGGCCTCGGCGCCGGCGTGGGCGCCCATGCCGCCGGTGAACAGGCCATAGCCGTAAGCGTTGTGCACCTTCATGCCGGGCCGGACGCCGGAGGCGCGCAGCGAGCGGGCCACAAGCTTGGCCCAGTCGGCGAGGTCCTTCTTCGTGTAGCCCACCACGGTGGCGCGGCCCGTGGTGCCGGAGCTGGCATGGATCCGCGCTACCTCGTTCTGCGGCACGGCGAACATGCCGAAGGGGTACTCGAGGCGGAGGTCCTCCTTGGTGGTGAAGGGGAACTTGCCGAGGTCGGAGAGTTCACGCAGGTCCGTCGGGTGGACGCCGGCCTCGTCGAACTTGCGCTTGTACAGGGGGACGCGGTCATAGGCGTAGGCCACCGTGTGCTGCAGGCGGCTGAGCTGGAGCGCCTCGAGCTCGTCGCGGGAGATGGTCTCCTCGCGGTCCAGGACAGCGTCGGTAGTGGCGGCGGCAGTTTCTTGGGTCATCAGTGGTTCCCTGTTTCTATTTCTTGGAGATGGTGCGGCTGCGGCCGCGGAACTCGGCGATGAGTTCCCACGTAGGGGCGTCGGTAGCGGTATCGGTGGGGAGCTGGCCTGGAAGGGTTGCTGCGGGGGCCGCGCCGGCCGGTGCCGGCTGCGGTGTTCCGGGCGCACCCGCGCCAGGGTCGGCGGCGTAGATCTGGATGTCGTACAGCCCGCTGCGTCCGGTGCTGGCGCGGCGGTTCGCGACGGCGGTCAGCACCTGTCCGCGGAAGGCGGGCTTCAGGAAGTTGATGTCGACGCCGGCAGCAACCGTGATGTTGCCGCTGTCGATCCCGGCTTCGCCGGGTTTCGGGCTGGCCGGGTTGCAGGCGAGGGCGAAGGCGGTGTCGCCGAAGGCGAAGATCATTCCGCCGTGGGCCATGCCGAAGCCGTTGAGCATTTCCTGCCGGAGCGTCATGCGGATCGTGGCATGCCCGTCGTCCAGCGCCAGAACTTCGATGCCCATCCATTCCGAGGCGTAGTCGTCTTTCAGGATGGGGTGGGTGGCCCCGGAAACCGTCAGTTCAGCCATGCGTCGTTGCCTCCAGCTTTATTTACCGAATGTTCATTAGGTAATCCCATGTGGGTGCCCGCTGTCAAGGGGTGTAAGTATGCTGGGACACATGGCCAAAGGAATTTACGTCAGCGCGACCACCCCGGGCTCCGGCAAGTCCCTCATAGCGCTGGGGTTGGCGGACACCCTCCACCGGCACGCGGACCGGATCGGATTCTTCAAGCCTGTGGTTCACGGCAACGACGCCGCGGCGGACCCGATGGTGGCGCTGATGAAGGCCCGGTTCGATCTTGATGACCAGCGCTGCCGCGGCGGCCTGACGTTTGCCGAGGTCCGCGGGCTGCTGGCCGAGGGCAACAGGGCCGAGATCGACGCCCGCTGCGTGGAGATCTTCGCCGAAATGTCCCGCCACTGCGACGTGGTGATTGTGGAGGGGACGGACCTCACCGGCCAGGATGCCGCCGTCGAATTCGACCTCAACGCTCGCCTCGCGAACAACCTGGCCGCCTCGATCGTCGCCGTGGTGGGCGCGAAGGGGCGGACCGTCGCGGAGGCTGCCGACGCCGTCGAGGTTGCCCGCAAGGAGCTGGCGGCGGAACACTGCAGCCTCCTGGCCATCATGGTGAACCGCGCCGACCCGGAGGACGTGGACGGGATCGTCGCCGCCGTGAAGCCCGGCGCGTCCGGCCGCCCCGTCTACGTCTTCCCCGAACTGGAGGACATCGCACGGCCCACCACCGGGGAGGTGGCCTCGGCCCTTGGGATCCGCCAGGTGGCCGGCCGGCAGGACATGGAACGCGACGTCCATTCCATCAAGGTGGCGGCGATGAATGTGGCCAACTTCCTGCACGTGCTCGACGACGGCGCCCTCGTGATCGTCCCGGGTGACCGTGCGGACGTGATGGTCGCGTGCCTCGCGTCGTCGTTCTCGCCGGAGTTTCCGGTGCCGTCGGCGCTCATCCTCACCGGCGGCCTGGCCCCGGACCCCAACATCTACTCGCTGCTGGCGCAGGCGCCATTCCCCGTGTTCGCGGCCCCGGACGATACCTACACCACCGCCAAACGGGTGTCCGAGGTCCGCAGCGAGATCTGGTCGGGGCACCGCCGCAAGGTGGCCTCGGCCGTGGGGCTGTGGGCTAAGCGCGTGGACGAGGCCGAGCTGGTGGAGCGGCTGCACCTGCCGCGGCTGGAGCGGATGACGCCGCTGCGGTTCCTGCACGACCTCATTGAGCGGGCCCGGCTGCAGCGCCGGCACATTGTCCTGCCCGAGGGGAACGACGTGCGGATCCTGCGGGCCGCCGAAATTCTGCACCGGCGGGACGTCTGCGACCTCACGATCCTGGGCAATGAGTCGGCGGTCCGGGAGCTGGCGTCCACCCAGGGCATCGACCTCTCCGGCATGAGCATCGTGGACCCCGCGACGTCGGAGCTGCGCCAGCAGTTTGCCCAGAAGTACGCGGAGCTGCGGGCGCACAAGGGCGTGGACCTGGCCCGGGCGCTGGAAGTCATGCTCGACTGCAGCTACTTCGGCACCATGATGGTGCAGCTCGGCGTGGTGGACGGCATGGTGTCCGGCGCCGCGCACACCACGGCCCACACCATCCGGCCCGCGCTGGAGTTCGTCAAGACGCGGGACGGCGTCAAGATCGTCTCCTCGGTGTTCCTGATGCTGATGCCGGACCGGGTGCTGGTCTACGGCGACTGCGCGGTCAACCCTGACCCGAACGCGGAGCAGCTGGCGGATATCGCGCTGGCCTCGGCCGAGACCGCAGCCCAGTTCGGCGTGGAGCCGCGGGTGGCCATGCTGTCCTACTCCACCGGCGGATCCGGGACCGGGGAAGCAGTGGACAAAGTCCGGCAGGCCACCGAAGTCGTGAAGGACCGCCGCCCGGATCTGGCCGTTGAAGGCCCCATCCAGTACGACGCCGCCGTCGACGCCGCGATCGCCGCGTCCAAGATGCCGGGCTCGTCCGTGGCAGGGCAGGCGACCGTGTTCATCTTCCCGGACCTGAACACCGGCAACAACACCTACAAGGCGGTGCAGCAGTCCTCGGGTGCGGTCGCCGTCGGGCCGGTCCTGCAGGGGCTCCGGAAGCCGGTTAACGACCTCTCCCGCGGGTGCACCGTCGAGGACATCGTGAACACGGTGGCCATCACCGCCGTGCAGGCGCAGTCCGTGGAGCCCGCTACCGAGCCGGAACCTGCGGCTGCCCGCGCATAGTCAGCTGTTCCGGCTCGGCTGTTTTCCAGGTCAGCTGTTTTCCGTCAGCTGTTTTCCGGCTTCGCCGGACTTTCGGGGTCTTCCTCCTTGGCGGGCTCATCGGCCAGGCCCGCCGGCGTGAGATCCAGGTCCTCCAGATTCTCGGGGGCCTCGGGCGCTTCGCCGACCTCGGCGGCCTTGGGGTTTCCTGTGTCGTCCAGGGCCGGGTTCGCGCCGACGACGCCGGTGGGATCCGGTTTACCGGAACCGCTGGCGGGTTTGGTGCCCGCTGGTTCGGTGCCCGCTGGTTCGGTGCCCTCCGGCTGGGTCGCGTCGTCAGTCATGGAAATCCCCTTCGTGAGTTGTCCAGTTGGTCCGCCGACTCTAGGCGCCCGGCCCGGCTTTCGCAACGGATGGGCGCCACTGGCGTTCCGGCAATTTGGTCCGGCAATTTATAGTGGATCCCACGGAGCGCTCGGCCAGGCTCCGGCGTGATGCCAGTCCCGGCGCACCCTCGGGTAGCGTCGAAGCCAAGGCTTAGGAGGCCCCATGCTCGTGCTCGTCATCAACTCCGGCTCGTCTTCGCTCAAGTATCAGGTGCGCGACGTCGAGGCCGGCAGCGTGCTCACCGAAGGCCTGGTCGAGAAGATCGGCATGGGTGCCGGCGGTGAGGGCGACGGCCAGATCGAGGGCCCGCGCGACCACGCCGAGGCGCTGGAGCAGGTGGACGCCGCCATCCACGACGCCTTGGGGGACCGCGTGCTGGATGCCGTCGGCCACCGCGTGGTGCACGGCGGGGAGCGCTTCGCCGAGCCGGTGCTGGTCAACAACGAGATCACCCGGGCCATTGAGCGGCTGAACCCGCTCGCCCCGCTGCACAACCCCGCCAACGTCCTCGGCATCCGCGCGATCTCGAAGAAGTGGCCCGAACTGCCGCAGGTGGCCGTGTTCGACACCGCCTTCCACCGCACCCTGCCCGAGCACGCCTGGCGCTATGCGGTGCCGGACGAGCTCTACACGAACCACGGGATCCGCCGCTACGGCTTCCACGGCACCTCGCACGAATACGTTGCGCACCGGGCGGCGGCGCTGCTGGATGTTCCGGTCGAGGAGTTCGACGCCGTGATCGCCCACCTGGGGAACGGCGCCTCGGTCACCGCGATCCGCGGCGGCCAGTCAATCGACACGTCCATGGGATTCACGCCCCTCGAGGGCCTCGTCATGGGCACCCGCTCCGGCGACCTCGATCCGTCCATCCTGGTCTTCCTCGGCCGGAACGGATGGTCACCCGAGGACCTGGATTCGATGCTGAACCGGCAGTCCGGGCTCAAAGGCCTGGCCGGCAACAACGACATGCGCTCCGTGGTGGAGGCCGCGGAAGCCGGCAATGCCAAGGCGGCCATGGCCCTGGCGGTCGCGTCCTACCGGCTCGCGAAGTACATCGGCGGCTACCACGTGGCCGTGGGCGGCGCGAAGGCTCTTGTCTTCACGGCCGGAATCGGCGAGAACTCGCACCAGTTCCGGAACCTGGTGGCGCAGCGGCTCGGTGCCCTCGGCGTCGAACTCGACGCCGGGCTGAACCGGGAACGGTCCAGGGAACCCCGCGTCATTTCCACCCCGACGTCGGCCCTGCCGGTCCTTGTGGTCCCCACTGACGAGGAACGGGCGATCGCGGAGGCAACGGCCGCCGCCGTCGCGCAGGCATCCGTTGCTCCATAGCCGCCCTGTTGGCCGCGCAAAACGGCGCTTCCGGAGCAACGGATGGGTAGCGTTGGGGACATGAATGAACCCAAGCCACTGCCTCCGCTGCCCATCCGCACCGAGCGGCTGGTGCTGCGGCGTTTTGCAGCCGCCGACCTCGATGCCTTCCATGCCTACCACTCGCTCCCGGAAACCGCCCGGTTCCTGCCCCGCGAGGCCAAGAGCTACACCCAGTCGATGGAAACGGTGGGACGGTACGCCAACTTCGAGTTCGAGAAGGAGGGCGACTGGGTGGCCTTGGCCATTGAGGCCCAGGATTCGCCCGGCCTCCTCGGCGAGGTGGTGCTGAAGTGGCTGGAGGGGTGCGGGCAGGCCGAGATCGGCTGGAGCCTGGCCCCGGAGGCGCGGGGACGGGGCATCGCGAGCGAGGCTGCCCGGGCACTGCTGAAGCTCGGGTTTGAAGACCTCGGATTCCACCGCATCGACGCCAAGCTCGATGCCCTGAACACAGCCTCGGCGGCGCTTTGTGAACGGCTCGGCATGCGCCTGGAATCACGGCAGGTGGACAAATGGCATTACAAGGGCGAATGGGCCACGGAAGTGGTGTACGCCATGCTCGCGGACGAGTGGAAGGCCCGCTGACCTGGCCCGGCGCTTGAACCCGGTCAACTCCGCCTGAGTATCTTGAGGGCTGTCTTCCCCGCCCGGCCGGCAGGGATGCCGTGGAGACGAGGGCAGCGGTGACGAAGGAGGGTGCAGTTTAGCCGCCGACTCAACCATCGGCCGCAAGCTCACCCACGGGCCTCAGGTGCCGGACGAACCAGGCTCATAGGTCCCGTACGTCGGGAGCCCTGCCGACTCATAGACAAGAATCGCGAGTCCGCCCGGCGTCGCCTCATGGCGGACCAGACGCAGGCCCGCCGGGGCGCCTCCGGCCGGAAACAGTTGCCTGCCGTTACCCACCACCACAGGGGCGATCACCAGCCTCAGTTCGTCGATCAGCCCCTTCGCCAGCAGCGACTGGGCCAGCCGGGCACTCCCGTGGATCTGCAACTCCCGGCCGGGCTGCCTCTTCAACTCAGCGACCCGTGCGGGGACGTCCCCGGACAGGATGGTCGTGGGCGCCCAACCAGCCTGCGCCAGGCTCTGCGAGGCCACGTACTTCGGCAAACCGTTCATCTTCTCAGAGAACGGATCATCAGGGTCCGTGATTCTCGGCCAGTCCCTCGCAAAGTTGACGTAGGTGCGGCGGCCGAACAGCAACGCATCCGCCTCACCCAGCCAGTCCGCCGCCTGCTGGATGAATTCCTCGTCAAGATAGGGGACGAACCAACCTCCTTGTGAGAAGCCGTCGCTGGTATCCTCCTCGGGCGATCCAGGACCCTGCGCCACGCCGTCCAATGTGAGGAACTCTGTCAGCGTTAGTCTCATCGTGTTGCCTCTCCGTGCTGGGTGCTGGGTGCCGGGTGCTGGGGCCGGGGTGCTGGGGCCTGGGTGCCGGGTTCACCGGCCCGGGCTGGGCCTGGAATCACGGCAGGTGGCAAGTGGCACAACAAGGACGAACGGGCCACGGAAATGGTGTACACCATCCCCGCGGATGAATGGAAGGCCCGGCAGCAGGTACCCGGCGGCCGAAGGCGCAGCGAAGCCCCAATCTAAGGGACGCGCAAATCTAAGGGAAGGCCGACCTGACGGGGTGGCGGTCTGTCGGGACGCCGAACTGACGCAGATGGCCGGAATGAAGTCCTCATTCCGGCCATCTGCGTCCATTCGGAACCAATTCGGGCCCAGGCCGAACCCGATTCGGGTTCCCGACTTAGGGTGCCGGCGGCGCGGTGGATACCGGCGCCGGTGAGACCGTGCCCGGTGCGGGAGCCGCGGGTTGCGTCAGTTGCTGCCCTGCCGGCTCCGTGGCACCGGAGCCCGGGGCGGGACCGGACGACGTCGTGCCGTCACTCGGCGCCGTGGTTCCCGGGGCCGGGGCCTGCGTGCTGCCGGGGGTGGTTTCGGCAGTGGCTCCCGACGTCGTACCGGGCGTGGCAGCGGTACCGGCACCAGGCGTGGCGCCGGAGGTTGCGCCGGGCGTGGCGCCGGAGGTTGCGCCGGTCGTGGCGCCCGGAGTTGGCGCTGTGCCGGCGGACCCGGCCGGGGTGGCGCTCGGATCGGCCTTGATGACCGCCATGATCTGTTCCTTGTACGCGCTGAGCCGGCCCTGGATCTCCGAGAGCGGCTGGTTCCGCAGGTCCTTGCCGTAGGCGGCGATCTCCTGCCACAGCTCGTTGAGCCTGGTCATGCCGTCGCTGCTCAGGGGCCCATCCAGGGTCAGGACAAGTTGGCTGGCCAGGGCGTAGGTCAGGCACCGGACGCAGTTGTAGTTCGCCGACGCTGAGAGATTTTCCGGAACGATCACATCGGTCTGTCCCACAATCAGGACCACCTGGAAGCCCACCGCCACGGCGGCGCAGTCCGCGCAGCTGGCAAAGGCGTACGCCTCATTCCTGGTGTCCACGGTGTCACCGTCCTCGGCCCAGACCAGGGCGAAGGCGACGTCGTAGACCACGGAACCGTCAGTGGTGTTGACCGCGAGCGACTGGTTGCCGTCGTCCTCCGGAGCGGCCGGCTTGTCGAAGGGGAAGACCCAGGAAGGGGCAGCCGGCGCCGCCGCGGGGCCGGCCGTGCTGGCCGTGCCGGACTGCCGGGGCACCAGGACCATGCTCAGCTGCGGGTCCTCGCGTGTGGGCCGCCGGGCGCCCTCCGGCCACAAGGCAACGGTCGTTCCCGCCTGGCCCTCGGCCATCCGGGACGCGGCGGAGGCCGGGAAGACGGCGGTGGTGGCGTCGGCCAGGGTGCCGCGCTCGTAGGGCTGGACCGGGCGGTAGGTGTCAGCTCCCGGCCACCAGGCCCAGGCGAGGCCCGCCGCCACCGCCGCGATCGCAAGGATGGCGGTGGCACGCTGGAGGGCCTTGCCGCGGGTCTTGCGCCACAGGCCGGTGGCCAGCTGGCGGACCAGGCGCAGCAGGATGTAGAAGATGCCCAGCACCGGCAGCGCCAGGCAGGCGATCGCGATCACCCGCACGGCGGCGTCGGCGACGTCCCCGGTGGCGACGCTGTGGGACAGCATGGCCTGCTGTTTCAGGCCGTTGTCCCAGGCGGTGCCCAGGACGCGCGGCAGGGTGAGCACCATGGTGGCCATGCTGAAGAGCAGCAGGGGGACCGTGACCAGCACCCAGATGGTGACCACGGCCCGCGCCCAGGGCTTCAGGAGCCCGGCTTCGGGATCTGTCTTCCGCCACGGCACCAGGGCCAGCAGCGTGGGCTTGATGCGCTGGAACAGGTCCGGGACACCGGTAGCGTCGGCCAGGATATGGTAGCCGTCGAAGCGGACCAGCGGCATCAGCTGCCGGACCATCTGCAGGATCTGGGTAACCACCACCAGCAGCAGCGCATCGAAGCCGGTGGCCCACCAGATACCCATGATCGCGACCGCCACGATGGCGTTGAAGTACAGTCCGCCGAGGTCCGTGCGCAGCCGGCCGCCGCGCCCCAGCCGGTAGGAATCCGTGACGTCGGTATAGAAGGCCGGCCACATCAGATACAGGCCGGTCCCCATGGCGCCGGGGGTGGCCCCGCCGCGGCGGGCGGCGGCGGCGTGGCCGAACTCGTGGAAGCCGGCCGAGAGCACCGTGACCACCAGGATCAGAAGCACCAGGCCGGGGTTGGCGAAGGCCTCATGCGTTGCCGATGCCAGACCCTTGACCATCAGCACCCACCAGCACGTGGCCAGGAAGGCCGCGGTCACGGCCACCACGATCAAGGGGTTGAACAGCGTGGCGAACGGCGCGGTGATCTTCCGGGTGCGGTCCGGATCGGTCACCGAGTACCGGAAGCGCATCCCCAGCAGCGGGTTCGATTTCTTTACCGCGGGCTCGGAGCCGTCCGCCAGCTGCAGGAGGCCGAGGGGGAGCAGCTGGGAAGTGATCAGGGTGCGGACGTTCTCGGCACTGACGAGCCGTCCGAAAGTGTCACTGGCGTGCCCGGCGATTTCTTCCAGGCCCCGCTCGCCGTCGATCGCCTCGAGCACCAGGTACAGCAGCCGGGTGAGCTGGATGGTCTGGCCGTCGGAACGGCGCACGAGGGACGGGGCTTCCTTGTAACCGGACCCCTTCGCCTCGCCGATCAGCTGGACGCCGGCGGCCCGCACCGGAACCGGGTGCAGGCCGACCGTCGCTGACGCCGCCGGGCCGGCAGCGTCGCCGCGTGCACCGGCTCCGGAGTCGGTGCCGGAGCCGGGCGATGTGGCGGCGGATGTGGCGCCGCCGGTGGCAGGCAGGGCCGGAGGGCCGTCCTGCCCGGACGGCCCTCCGTGCACAGTGCTCATCTAGGTGCTACTGCTTCAGGTCGGACTGCTGGTCAGCCGACGCCGTAGCGTCACCATGGATGTCCTGGTTGATGATGGCATCCTGCTGGGCGACGGCGAACGCGTTGCTGTCGATGGAGCCGATGTTGGCGCCGACGGCAGCGTCGATCGGCGCGGCCACGTTGGCGTTGGCGGCCACCGCACCGTTGATCGGTGCCGCGATGCCAGCGTTGGCGTCCAGGTTCACATCGACGTTGAGCAGGTTGCCGTTGAGGGCACCCGCGGCGCCGGCAGCGGCTCCCACGTCAGTCGGCAGCGCACCGCCCAGGTCCGGGGCCGTGCCATCCGGCAAGACGCCGGTGGCATCGGCGGGTACCGTGCCGGCGGGTACAGCGCCGCCGAGATCGGCCGTGGCAGCAGGCGTGGCCGGATCGGTGGCAGCAGGCGCTGCGGCAGAATCTGCTGTGGTCCCGGCATCCGTACCGGTGCCCTGGTCGATGACACTGTCCTGGGTGGAGTCTGCCGTGGCATCACCCGTGACGCCCTGGTTGATGATGGTGCCCTGGTCGGCGAGGGCCTGGGATTCAGACCCGACAGAGAGCACGTTAGCCGACGCGCCCGCGTCAATCGGGGCGGCCACGTTGGCGTTGGCCGCGACGCCGAGGTCGATCGGCGCCGCGGCGCTGATCCCCAGGTTCAGGTCGGCGTTCAGGTCCAGGACGGAGGCGACTTCCTTGTCCGGGAGAGCCGTGCCGCCCTGCGCCATCAGCTCATCATCAGTCAACGGGGTCATTCCCTGCTCAACGCTCATAACAAACTCCATCTCCGGCACCCTGTGCCCGGTCAAAGCCCTACGACGCCCCGCCCCCAGCGGACGGTTTCCACGTCGAAGTGCCCATCATGCCAGTAAATAGTAAGCATGATGACCAAATATCGGTAGCGGGCTCCCGGATTAATGCCGGAAAGTCTGCTGACCGGCCGGAAAACGCATCGATTGCTCCGTACCTGCCCTCATGGAGGTCTAAAAGGGCGCCTACGGAGCAACCGATGGAGTTCTTACTTCAGTCCGGCTCCGGGCAGCAGTTCGGTGGCGCCGAGGGAATCGGCGACGAACGCGTAGTCCCAGGCCCGTTCGCGCCACTGCACGTACCGGCCCGACGCGCCGCCGTGGCCGCCTTCCATCTCGATTTTCAGGACGACGGGTTCGCTGCCGGTGTTCACCTCGCGCAGCCGCTGGACCCATTTGGCGGGCTCCACGTACAGCACCCGCGTGTCATTAAACGAGGTGACCGCGGCGATCTTCGGGTACGCCACGGCACGGACATTCTCGTAGGGCGTGTACGACTTCATGTACGCGTACACGTCCGGGTCGGTGATTGGGTTGCCCCATTCCTCCCACTCCAGCGCCGAGAGCGGCAGGTCGGGGTCCAGGATGGTGGTCAATGCGTCCACGAACGGGACGGCGGCAACGATCGCCGCGTACTTTTCCGGCGCCAGGTTGGCGACCGCGCCCATGAGCAGGCCGCCGGCGGAGCCGCCCATCGCCGCGATCCGTGCCGGGTCCACCCAGCCGGAACCGGCGAGCCAGTCCGTGGCCGCAATGAAGTCGGTGAACGTGTTTTTCTTGTGCAGCTTCTTGCCGTCGTCGTACCAGTGCCGGCCCAGCTCGCCGCCGCCCCGGATGTGGGCGATCACAAACACGATGCCCCGGTCCAGCAGGGACAACCGGGGGATCCCGAAGCCCGGATCCATGCTCATTTCGTAGGAGCCGTAGCCGTACACCAGGCCGGCCGCCGTCGAATCCTGCCGGACGGAGGCATGGCGGAGGACCGAGAGCGGAATCCGGGTCCCGTCGGACGCCACCGCCCATTCCCGGGTGGCGACGTAGTCCGACGGCGTGTAGCCGCCCAGCACCGGGCTCTCCTTGCGCAGCAGGAGTTCACCGGCCGGGAGCTCCGGGGTGGGCAGTACAAAGTCGTAGACCCGCGACGGGGTGAAGTAGGAGGTGTAGCCCATCCGGATGACGGGCGCCTCGTAGTCGGAGCCCGCGACGCCGGCGGTATACAGCTCTTCGGCGAACGCAGGCTCCACGGCGGCGCCCTGCTCCGGGGTGCCCAGTCCGGCCAGGGGCAGGACCTGGACCCGTTCAATGGTGTCCTTGCGCACGGAGACCACCGCGTGGGTCGACGTGACGCCGGCGCCGTTGACCCGGACCTGGTCGGAATGGGCGACGACGGTATCCCAGTGCTGCTCGGCGAGCGGCTTTGCGAGCTCGGCCGGGTCCACCAGCGAGACCATGGAATTGATGGCGTCCTTGTTGTGCGTGAGCAGGATCCGCTCCCGGCCCCGTCCCGTGGCGTCCGCCAGCAGGAACGGCTCGGCCTCGTAGAGGATGCGCTCGTCGCGGGAGATCACGGTGCGCAGGCCGGCGTCGGGGTCATCAAAGCGCAGCAGGCGGGTCTCGCTGAACTCGGAGCAGCCGATGCTGAGCACCAGGTGCCGCCGGTCGGCAGAGAGCTCGAAGCCGAGCCACATGGCGACGTCGTCCTCCTGGTAGATGACCGTGTCCTCGCCGACGGGTGTGCCGAGCACGTGGGACTTGACCTGGTACGGCCGCCACGAATCGTCCACCACGGTATAGAAGATCCGGCTGCCGTCGGGGGAGAAGGAGATGCCGTAGAAGACGTTCTCGATCACATCCGGCAGCAAGTCGCCGGTGCGGAGGTCCTTGATGCGCAGGGTGAAGCGCTCGTCGCCGGCGTTGTCCACGGCGTAGGCGTAGAGGGTGCCGTCGATGGTCGTGGCAGCCCCGCCCACGGCGAAGAACGGCTTGCCCTCGGCCTCGAGGTTGCCATCGAGCAGGACCTCCTCGCCGGGGATGACGACGCCGGCCTCCACGGCCGGGGGAGTCCAGTCCGCGACGCGGTCCCCGGTGTCCTGGCCGCGCACGCGGCAGTGGATGCCGTACTCCTTGCCCTCGACCGAGCGGGTGAAATACCACCAGCCGTCCTTGCGGTTCGGGACGGAAAGGTCAGTTTCCTGGGTGCGGCCCTTGATTTCCTGGAAGATTGCCTCGCGCAGCGGCTCCTGGTGCGCGGTCACGGACTCCTGGTAGGAGTTTTCAGCCTTGAGCAGGTCCACGACCTCTGCGGACTCCTTGTCGCGGAGCCACTCGTAGTTGTCCTCGAACGCGTCGCCGTGATGGGTGCGCACCGAGGGAACTTTCCGGGCGACGGGAGGCTGCGGGGACGGCTGGGCGGGAGTCTGGGTCATGGACCCAATCTACCGAAGAGCGGCGCCTCAATTGCCGTTCTGCAGATTGTTGGCCGCCACGTAGCCGGCGAGCGTTCCCGAGCGCAGTGCGGCGGAGAGCGCTGCGGTCGCGGCAGGGTCCTTCAGGACAATCGACTGGCCGTCCCGGCTGGTCCCGGTGCCGGCGGTCGGCAGGGTGAAGAACACGCCACGTCCCGGCGGCGTGCTCCGCAGGCCGAAGGCGAGGTTTTCCAGCGACTCCAGGGTGAAGCTTGCGTCCAGGGTCACGTGCGGCAGCACCGTCTTGATGAGTTTGCGGACGGTGCCGCGGTCCGCCAGACCGCCTTCGGAAGCCAACTTGGCCATCATGGCTTTCAAGAACGTCTGCTGGTTCCGGACCCGCTGGTAATCGCCATCGGCGAAGGCATGGCGCTCGCGGACAAAGGCCAGGGCCTGCAGCCCGTTGAGGTGGTTCACGCCCGCCGGAAAGTGCACCTTGTCATCTGCGGTGGCGGTGAATGACTGTTTGATGTTGACGTCGACACCGCCGAGCGCGTCCGTCATGGCCGCGAACCCTTGAAAATCCAGCATCACCGTGTGGTCGATGTGCGCACCCAGCAGCGCCTCCACCGTCCGCGTCATCAGCGGCAGTCCGCCCAGTTCCAGCGCGGCATTCACCTTCGAGGTTCCGTGGCCGGGGATGTCCACCCAAAGATCGCGCATGATCGAGATGCCGTAGACGCTCTTCCGGTCCGCCGGGAGGTGGATCAGCACAAGAGCGTCGCCGCGCTGGTCGGAGGTGGTGCCGCGGGCCGCCGCCGCCCGCTCATTCACCCGGCTGTCGCTCCCGATCAGCAGGATGTTGAGGGCGACGGCGGGTGGTTCCGGGGTGGGCGTGGGGGTGGGCGCCGGGGTGGGGCTGGCCGCCGTCGCCGTCGCGGCCGCCGGGGCGGCGGCCGGTGCCGTGGCTCCGGCCGGAGCGGGGCTCCCGGGCCGCTGCACGGTGAGGACGTAGGCCGCGACGGCCACGACGACCGCGAGCAGCGCCCCTAGGAGCAGAATAATCGGACGACGGCGGCCTGCCGCCGGGGACGGGGGAGGGGACGCCGCGGAAGCCGCGGCTGCTGGCTCCGGAGCGTTCCCCATGAACGGACGCTAGCACCGCTGCTGCCGCGGGCTAAGGGTCCAAGGGCCTCTCCTGGCCCCTCAGTTGACGGGAGTCAGTTCCCGTTCTCGAACTTGTTCGTCGCGACGTATTCGCCCAGGGTGTCAGAGGCCATCGCCGCGGAGATCTTTTGGATGGCGTCCGGGTCGGCCAGCACGATCGACTGGCCGTCCGTGGACGTTCCGATGCCCCCGGTCGGCAGGGTGAACATGACGGTGTTCTGCGCCCGGATGTCCTTGAGCTCGAGCCCCAGCCCTGCCACGGCTCCCGAATCAAAGGTCTTGTCGACCGTGACGAACGGCGAGACGGCACCGACCATGTTGTTGATGGTGATCGGGTTGCTCAGCGTCTGGCCGGCAGTCGATTTCTTGATGATGGCCCGCAGGAACTCCTGCTGGTTGCGGACCCGCTGGTAGTCGCCGTCGGCGTAGGCGTGGCGTTCGCGCACGAAGGCCAGGGCTTGGGTTCCGTCGAAGGTGTGCTGGCCCGGGGCGAAGGACTGGCCCGGCAGCGCGGTGGAGCTGAACGGCACCTTGATGTTCACAGTTACTCCGCCCAGCGCGTCGGTGAGGCCCTTGAAGCCCTCGAAGTCGATCATCGCCACGTGATCGATGCGCTGGTGGAAGATCGACTCGATGGTCTGCACCATCAGCGGCGTACCGCCAAGGGCCAGTGCCGAGTTGATTTTCGCCTCGCCGTGCCCGGGGATGTCCACCCAGAGGTCGCGCATGATGGACATCGTGTAGATGTTCTTGCGGTCCGCCGGGATGTGCATGAGCATCAGCGTGTCCGCGCGCTGGTTCGTGGGCGTTCCGCCCGCGGCATCAGCCTCGGTGGCGCCGCGGCTGTCGCTGCCCATCACCAGGATATTCATCGCGGTGTTGGTCTTCTGCGGACGCGTGGACTCGTCGGGGAAGGCCTGCTCAATCTTGCTCGTGCCGGAGTCGAAGGTCCGTGCCAGGTTGAAGAGGTAGCCGCCAGCCACCACCGCGACGAGCGCCACGACTACGGCGACGGCGATCAGCACCTTGCGGCCCCGGTGTTTCCTCACGGGCCGCCGTTCCCTGGATCCGGCCGCGGGGACTTGGTCTGCGCTGTCGAAGGGGTGCGTCATGTATTCCTCTTGGTCAGTCGGGACGGTGCCCGGAATCTATCTGTCGCTACTCAGGCTGGCTGCACTCAGGCTGGCTGCGCCGGGGGCCAGGTGCCGGAAAGTGGGCCCGGTGGCGGCCTTCTTTACAGTACACCGGGCGCGGCAACAACAGTTTTGGGCCAAGAAGGCACTAGATAACGCGGGGTTCCCCGGATATGAAGCGCACTGTTGCCTGCGTCACACTCCCTGCCTAGGCTGGGGGCGGTCGCAGCGTCGCGGCCAAACCGGTCGCAGCGTCGCGGCCAAAGCAGTAAATGCACGAACAGGGGAATCGTTTGAACCACAAACTCCGGGTTCTTGTCAGGCTCGACCTCGATTGCGGTCAGGCAGAAGTAGCAGCGCAGGGACATGTGACGGCAAGAAGCCTCCAGGCCCTGTACGTGGTGGTCAAGCGGGCGAACCACCTGAGAGAAGGACTCCATCTGGTGTTGGATGTCAGCCACGCCGTGGTGGAGCCGGCAGCCCTGGAGCAGCTGCGGGAGTGCTCAGCCTCCCACCACCTGCCCGCCGCCATTGATCCGCTTCAGTCCGAATGCCAGCTCAGCATCGTGGCGCCGGTGGAACCGATGGCGGTTCCCCGGGCCAGGAGGTTGGCGGCATAGCTCCGGGCCGTCGAACGAAAACCCCTCCGGGAGTGCCCGGCTCTTGCGGCCACTCAACCGTTGTGGAACTCAGTTGCGGTGCGTGCGAAACGCAGGATGGTGAGGAGCGCGGGCGCGAGCTCGTACTCCATCTGCCGGTACATTCCCTCGCCGCGCCCGTAGGGATCCACGACGTCGTCCTCTGAAGCGTCCTGGGCAAGTGTCAGGTGCCGGACGGCAGCGGCCCGGGCGGGCAATTCGCGCCAAAAGCTTCTCAGGTCCACCGCCGGATCCGCCGTGCCATCCCGCTGGGTGCTGCCGCGCTGTTCCAAGACCCTCAGCATGCGCGCGAACTCGCGGATGGTGAACGTGCGCCGGAGCAGGGAGGCATCCATCTGCAGTGCTTCGCCGCGGTGATGTGCGGCCATGGTCAGGACCAGATCGGTGTGGCGCAGGATCGTCGGCGTCAACTGCCGGGCGGCAAAGCCGTCCGGTGTTCCGCCATAGCTCCGGATGATGTCCGCTGAGCTGGGCTGGACGGGCTCGCCCACCATGGCCCGGGTGCCGGCACTCTCTACCTCGAAGGCGCCGGGTTTCATCCGGTCAAGTCCTGCCTGGAGCAGGCGTTCTGCGACGGGGGAACGGCAGATGTTCCCTGTACAGACGGTCAGGATCCGAATGGGTGGGGACGACTCCAAGGCTTCCATTTTCCGTTTCGTGATGCTTAGCGGCGACGTAATGTTCGAGCTTATCTTCCCCCGGGCACGGGAGCGCGTTTCCCGCTGGCTGGATGACTGGCCCGACGGCTGGATGACTGTACGGCGCTATTCGGCGGACGGCCGCCGTCGTTGCTGTTTCGTCGCTGCCCGCTGTTCCTTTGCGGCGAGGCGTCGACGGTTCGAGCCGCGGGTGGGTTTGGTCGCCCGGCGGCGGGCGGCCTCGGGGGCAAGACCCTCTGCCACGAGGCCGGCGAGCTTGGCCAGGGCGATCTCGCGGTTGCGCAGCTGGGAGCGCTGCTCGGCGGCGGTCACGGTGATCACTCCGGCGATGAGGCGCCGTTCAAGGCGGGTGGCCAGTATCAGCCGTTGACCATCCGAGAGCGCCGTCGAGGCCGCGACGTTCCACGAGAGTTCGACGCGGCTGTCCGAGGTGTTGACGTGCTGGCCGCCTGGCCCGGACGAGCGCGAGAACCGCCAGCGGAGTTCCGACGCGGGAATGGTGAGCGCGGCCGACACCTCCAGATCCATGCAACCAGCGTTACACGGATTCCTGTCCTTGACGCATCTCCGGCCTTCCGCATATCCTGAACGAACGGTCGGTAATTATTTATCCGAAATCATTAGGAGCAACCATGGCATCGCAGACCCTGCAGTCAGTGCCCGCCGAGCCATCGCAGGCACGGCATGAACTGAGCCCCGAGGACGCGGCCCGGCTCGATGCCGAGGGCCAGGCATACTTCGACAAGGTAATGGCGGAAGATTCCCGGATCGAGCCGCGTGACTGGATGCCCCCGGCCTACCGCAAAACGCTCCTGCGCCAGATCTCGCAGCACGCGCACTCGGAGATCATCGGCATGCAGCCCGAAGCCAACTGGATCTCCCGCGCCCCGAGCCTGAAGCGTAAGGCCATCCTCATGGCCAAGGTCCAGGACGAGGCCGGCCACGGTCTCTACCTGTATTCCGCTGCTGAAACCCTCGGCCAGCCGCGCGATCAGATGATGCAGGACCTGATGGACGGCAAGGCCAAGTACTCCTCCATCTTCAACTACCCCGCCCGCACCTGGGCCGACATGGGTGCCATCGGATGGATGGTCGACGGCGCCGCGATCGCCAACCAGGTGCCGCTCTGCCGCGCCTCCTTCGGCCCCTACGGCCGGGCCATGGTGCGGGTCTGCAAGGAAGAGTCCTTCCACCAGCGCCAGGGCTTCGAGATCCTGCTGGAACTCTCCAACGGCACCCCCGAGCAGAAGCAGATGGCACAGGAAGCGGTCAACCGCTGGTACGCCCCCGCCCTGATGATGTTCGGCCCGCCGGACGACGATTCGCCCAACTCCAAGCAGTCCATGGCCTGGAACATCAAGCGGTTCAGCAATGACGAGCTCCGCAACCGGTTTGTCGGCATGATGATGGAGCAGGTCAAGGTCCTCGGCCTGACGCTTCCGGACAAGGACATCCGGTTCAACGAGGAAACCAAGAAGTGGGAGCACGGGCCGCTGGACTGGGATGAATTCCATGAAGTCCTGGCCGGCCGCGGCCCCTGCAACGCCCAGCGCCTGGAACGGCGCCGCGAGGCACACCAGAACGGCGCCTGGGTGCGCGAAGCCGCCGCCGCCTACGCCGAGAAGCAGAGCCGCAAGCAGAAGGAATCCGCAGCATGACAACCGAACCCCACGCAGGAAACGTCTGGCCCATCTGGGAAGTATTCGTCCGCTCCAGCCGCGGCCTGTCCCACGTCCATGCAGGATCGCTGCACGCGCCCGACGCGGCCATGGCCCTGCGCAACGCCCGGGACCTCTACACCCGCCGCAACGAAGGGGTATCCATCTGGGTGGTCCCGGCCGAGGCCATCGCCTCCAGCGACCCCGATTCCAAGGGTTCCTTCTTTGAATCCCCCCAGGGCAAGGACTACCGCCACGCCACGTACTACACCAAGAGCGAGGGCGTGAAGCACCTGTGAGCACCACTCCCGAAACAGACATGCACGACAGCGGCCACGGCGACATCTCCGTCGGCGTATCCGGTGCGGGCGCCAGCGGTGACGGCACCGCGAGCGCCACCCGCATCACCCCTGGCAACGCCCTCCGTCCGGAAGACATCGCTCTCGCCGTCAACCGCGGCTCCGCGAAGCCGAGCGAGGACGCTGCCGAGTTCGCCCTGCGCCTGGGTGACGACGCACTGATCCTGGCCCAGCGCCTGGGTCACTGGATCTCCCGCGCGCCGGAGCTCGAAGAGGACGTCGCCCTCGGCAACATCGCCCTGGACGAACTGGGCCATGCCCGGTCCTTCCTCAGTTATGCCGGCGGCCTGGATGGGCGCAGCGAAGACGATCTCGCCTACTTCCGCCGCGAGCACGAGTTCCGCTCCGCGGCGCTCTTCGAGCAGCCGAACGGAGACTTCGCCGTCACCATCGCCCGGCAGTTCGTGGTCAGCTACTATCAGTTCGAGCTCTACCGCCGGCTGACGTCCTCCACCGACTCCACCCTGGCCGGCATCGCCGCCAAGGCGGTCAAGGAAGTTGACTACCACCGGGACCACAGTGCCCAGTGGGTGCTGCGCCTGGCCCTCGGCACGGACGAATCGCGCCGGCGCATGATCCAGGCGTTCAAAGTCGTCTGGCCCTTCGTCGATGAGTTGTTCCGCGACGACGAACTCACCGGACGCCTCAGCGAAGCCGGCGCCGCGCCGCAGCCGTCGAGCCTGCGCGAGGACTTCGACCGGCTCACCGGCGAGATCCTGGTCGAAGCCGAGCTCGAGGTCCCCAACGTCCAGCCATCACCGGGCGGGGGCCGCCGCGGCCTGCACTCCGAACACCTCGGCTACATCCTCGCCGAGATGCAGGTGCTCGCCCGCGAGTACCCCGGAGCCAACTGGTAGGGACCATGGAAATGTTTGTCTCCGATCCGGAAACCGCCGAGCGCCGCAACGCCGCCAAGGGCAATACTGCCCGGGAGAAGGCCTGGGCGGTCGCTGCCACCGTGTGCGACCCCGAAATCCCGGTCCTCACCATCGCGGACCTCGGCATCCTGCGCGATGTCCAGGTCTCGACGGAACCAAGCACTGACGACGGCGGGATGGTTCCCGCCGTCCAGGTCATCATCACCCCGACGTACTCCGGCTGCCCCGCCATGGACGCCATCCGGGATGACCTCACCACGGCTTTCCACCGCGCGGGGTACCCGAGCGTCCGGGTCGAACTAGTCCTCTCGCCGGCCTGGACCACTGACTGGATGAGTGCCGACGGCAAGGCCAAGCTGGAACAGTACGGGATAGCCCCGCCGTCCGGCCGGGCGGCTGTTGACGGAAAAGCAGCCCGGCACGCCGGCCCGGTCCGGCTCTCGCTCGCCGTCAAATGCCCCCAGTGCTCATCTCTGAACACCAAAGAACTCACCCGCTTCGGTTCCACATCCTGCAAGGCCCTCTACGTGTGCCAGGACTGCAAGGAACCGTTCGACTACTTCAAAGTCTTGTAAGGAACAGGTGCTTCCATGAAGGTTGTCCGCCAGACCGCCGCGGAGTCGGCCGCAGCCACCGGCCGCCGTCGTGCGTCCTTCCACACCCTGACGGTGGACGAAGTCCGCCGTCTCACCGACGACGCCATCGAGGTGACGTTCGGGGTCCCGGCCGAGCTCGCCGGCCAGTTCGACTACCTGCCGGGCCAGTACGTCGCGTTGCGCACCACCCTGCCCGACGCCGACGGCCAGCCGCACGAGATCCGCCGCAGCTACTCGATCTGCGCCGAACCGCGCAGTTTCGCGGACGGCAGCAGCGAAATCCGCGTGGCCATCAAGAAAGACCTCGGCGGCCTGTTCTCCACGTGGGCCAATGCCGAACTCAAGGCCGGCGACGTCCTCGACGTCATGAGCCCCATGGGAGCCTTTGTCTCCAAGCACGGACGCGACGGCAAGTCCGTGGAACAGAATGTCATGAATTCCATGAACCATCCGGAAGAGTTGGCGGGGGAGCCCGGATCTTTCGTGGCGATTGCCGCCGGCTCCGGCATCACCCCGGTGATCGCCATCGCCCGCACCCTGCTGGCGGCCCACCCGGAAACCCGCTTCGACCTCGTCTACGCCAACAAGGCCGCGATGGACGTGATGTTCCTGGAAGAACTCGCGGACCTGAAGGACAGATACCCCGCCCGGCTGGCGCTGCACCACGTGCTCTCGCGTGAACAGCGGATCGCGCCGCTGCTCAGCGGCAGGATCGACGCCGAGAAGCTGCAGGCGCTGCTGGGCACAGCGATCCACGCCGACGACGTCGACGAATGGTTCCTCTGCGGCCCGTTCGAACTCGTCCAGCTCTGCCGGGACACCCTCGCCGCGCGCGGCGTCGCCCCGGAGCATGTCCGCTTCGAACTGTTCACTTCCGGCAAGCCGGAGCGCCCCGAGGGCAACATCGGCCGGCCCGTGGTCACGGACGAATCCAAGGAAACCTACAAGATCACGTTCAAGCTGGACGGGCTGCAGGGCGAAGTGGCCAGCCCCACCCATGCCCGCGAGTCCATCCTCAACGCCGCGCTCCGGGTCCGCCCCGATGTGCCGTTCGCCTGCGCCGGCGGCGTCTGCGGCACCTGCCGGGCCAAGGTGGTCAGCGGCAACGTCACCATGGACGAGAACTACGCCCTGGAGCAGGATGAACTCGACAAGGGCTACGTCCTGACCTGCCAGTCCCACCCCACCACACCGGAAGTCACGGTCGACTTCGACGTCTAAGGTTTTTCGACGTCCAGGCCTTTTCGAATCCAAGGAGCCCCATGATTTCCCTCTCCATTGCCGACGGCGTCGCCGAGGTCGTACTCGACGCCCCGCACAAGCTGAACTCCCTCGACGAGCAGGCACTCGCGGATTTGTCCCGGGCGTACGACGACGCCGCTGACGCCGCCGCGCGCGGCGACGTCCGGGCGCTGCTGCTCCGCGGCGAAGGCCGGGCCTTTTGCGCCGGCCGTGACATTGCCGGCGTTACACCGGAGAGCGATGACGCGCAGGCCTACCTCGGCGGGCTCGTCCAGCCGCTGCTGAAGAAAATGAGCGCCTTCCCCGCGCCCACGTTCGCCGCCGCCCAGGGCGCCTGCCTCGGCGTGGGGCTGGGGCTGCTGCTGGCCACGGATGTGGTCTACGTGGCAGAGAATGCCAAGGTCGGCTCACCGTTCGCCAAGCTCGGCGCCACCCTCGATTCGGGCGGGCACTGGTATTTCACCGAGCGCCTCGGCATGCACCGGACCCTGGACCTGATCTACACCGCCGAGCTCATGAGCGGCGCCGACGCCGTGGCGCAGGGCCTCTTCAGCCGGGCCATGCCCGCGGCGGAACTGCTGGAGAATACCCGCGCCATCGTGGCCAACGTTGCCACTGGTGCCACGGGTGCGTTCCGGGCCAGCAAAGAACTCGTCGCGCACATCCGGGACCAGCGGCTGGGGCTGTGGGAGGCCATGGAAGAGGAAAACGCAGAACAGGCACGGCTGTGCAAGAGCGAGGACTACGCCGAGGGTTTCCGGGCCTTCCAGGAGAAGCGCAGCCCGGTTTTCAAGGGCTGAAGGCCGGCCTGGTCGGGGGTCCCGGAAACGCATTTCCCGGGTACTCGTCTTTGCTTCGAAGCATTCTCATTTCCGGAACCCGCTTGTAATGTTCGGTTATGACTCTGGGGAAATCTGTAAATAAGGCTGTCATACCCGCGGCGGGACTGGGAACGCGGTTCCTGCCGGCAACTAAGGCGATGCCAAAGGAAATGCTGCCCGTGGTCGACCAGCCGGCCATCCAGTACGTGGTGGAAGAAGCCGTCCGGGCCGGGCTGACGGATCTGCTCATGGTGACCGGGCGCCAGAAGCGGGCGCTGGAGGACCACTTTGACCGCGAGCCCTCGCTGGAGCACGCCCTCGAACTCAAGGGTGATTTCGACAGGCTGGAGGCCGTCCGCCACGCTTCCCGCCTGGGCCCGCTGCACTACGTGCGCCAGGGCGACCCCAAGGGGCTCGGTCATGCCGTCCTCTGCGCCCGCCAGCATGTCGGGTACGAACCGTTCGCCGTCCTGCTGGGCGATGACCTGATCGACGAGCGGGACGAGCTGCTGACATCCATGATGGATGTCCAGGCCCGGACTGGCGGCTCCGTTGTGGCCCTGATCGAGGTGGATCCGGCGGAAATCAGTGCCTACGGCTGCGCCGACGTTTCGGCGGTGCCGGGCGAGGACCATGTGCGGGTCAACCGGCTCGTGGAGAAGCCCGCCGCCGCCGAGGCCCCGTCCAACCTGGCCGTGATCGGCCGGTACATCCTGCATCCGGAGATTTTCGATGTCCTGGAGGACACCCCGCCCGGCCGCGGCGGCGAAATCCAGCTCACGGACGCGCTGCAGACCCTTGCCGTGTCCGACTGCGAGGGCGGAGGCGTCTACGGGGTGGTCTTCCGGGGCCGCCGGTACGACACCGGAGACAAACTGAGCTACCTCAAGGCGGTCATCTCGATCGCAGCCGACCGGGTGGAATTCGGCGAAGAGCTCCGGGCCTGGATGAAAGCGTTCGTCAGTTAGCGGGTGTCCAGGTCCTCGAACACCAGGAACGTCTGGGTGTCCAGGACTCCGGGCATGGACTGCAGCTGATCGAAGATCACCCGGCGAAGGTCGATGTTGTCCACAGCGCGCACCAGCAGGATGACATCGAAGTCCCCGCCGACCAGAGCGATGTGATGGACCTCGGGGATCGCGCGCAGGAGTTCGCGCAACTCGCGCCAGGAATGCTGGCGCACTTTCAGCGTGACGTAGGCAGACGACTTCAACCCGGCTTTGATGGGATCCACCAGGGCGGTGAACTTGGTCAGGACGCCTTCGCCCGTGAGCCGGGCGATCCGGGTGTAGGCGTGGGCGCGGGAAATGTGGACGTTCTCGGCCACCTGTGTCACCGACATCCGGCCGTCCCGGGTCAGCTCCGCGATGATGTTCCGGTCCACATCGTCCAGCGGTACCGCCACCTGCTCTGATTCGAGCTCTGCCATTCGTCTACGACCCCCGCCGGTAATCCAGCTCACACTTACGATTTGTCTTCCAGACTAGGGCAAATTTGTGGACATCTCCACGATTCACGGGAGAGGTGGATACGAAACATCAGCTGGCGGCATACTGGGAAAGATTAGTGGCTACAGAAGGACGGACCAATGACGATCTCCGCAGACCACGCTGCGCAGCCAGCTGCGCAGCAGGCCGCGCAACAAGATCCAGCCGGTGATGCCGTGAGCAAGTTCGGTATCACCGTTGAGGACTACATGCTGCCCGCACGCCACCAGATCCAGATGGTGGGCCCGGACGGAACCCTGAATCCCCACACGGAACAGGGTACCCAGCCGGGGCACGAGTACAGCCTGCCCAGCGAGACCGAACTCATGGCCGCCTACGAGCAGCTCGTCATCGGCCGCCGCGTCAATGACCAGAACTCCGCGCTGGTCCGGCAGGGCCGCATGGCCGTCTACCCCTCGAGCCACGGCCAGGAGGCGTGCCAGGTTGCCGCCGCACTGTGCCTTGCCGAGGGTGACTGGCTGTTCCCCACCTACCGCGACTCCGTGGCCGTCATGGCCCGGGGCGTGGATCCGGTCCAGACGATGACGCTCTTCCGCGGCGACTGGCACGGCGGTTACGACCCCGCCAAGAACAAGGTCGGCATCCAGTGCACCCCGCTGACCACCCAGTTGCTGCACGGCGTCGGCGTTGCCCACGCCGCCAAGCTGCGCGGCGAGGACACCGTGGTCCTGGCCATGTGCGGCGACGGCGCCACGAGCGAAGGCGATTTCCACGAGGCCCTGAACTTCGCCGCCGTCTTCCACCTGCCAGTGGTCTTCTTCGTCCAGAACAACCAGTATGCGATCTCCGTGCCGCTGGCGCACCAGTCCGTTGCGCCCTCCCTGGCCCACAAGGCCGTGGGCTACGGCATGGCCGGCGAACGCGTGGACGGCAACGACATCGTGGCCCTGCTCGCCGTGCTCGGCCGGGCCGTCAAGCTCGCCCGGGAAGGTTCCGGCCCGCTGCTGGTGGAGGCGCACACCTACCGGATGCAGGCGCACACCAACGCCGATGACGCCACCCGCTACCGGCAGGACAGCGAGGTCGCCGAATGGGTGGCGAAGGACCCGCTGAGCCGGATGCAGACCTACCTGACGGACCGCGGCCTGCTGGACGACGACCGCGCCGCCGTGATCGCCGACAAGGCGGAGGCGGTAGCCACGCAGCTGCGCGAAGGCCTCAGCGAAGAGGTTCCGGTGGAACCGCAGGATCTCTTCAAGTACGTCTTCTCCACCCCCACACCACAGCTGAAAGAACAGTCCGCCATGCTCGCCGACGAACTGGCCCGGGACGCCGCATCCGCATCCACCTCAAGGGAGGCCGGGAAATGAGCCCCACCATCACCACCTCCTCCGAGGCGAACGGCAACGTCAGCGCCGCGACCGCCCGCGCCGCCGCCAAGGCTGCTGTTGCGGCCGAGCAGGCCGGCCCGCAGACCATCACCCTGGCCAAGGCCCTGAACACCGCGATGGCGGACGCCATGCACGCGGACCCCTCGGTCCTGGTCTTCGGCGAGGACGTCGGCATGCTCGGCGGCGTCTTCCGCATCACGGACGGGCTCACCAAGACCTTCGGCACGAGCCGCTGCTTCGACACCCCGCTGGCCGAATCCGGCATCGTCGGCATGGCCGTCGGCATTTCGATGAACGGCATGCGCCCGGTCATCGAAATGCAGTTCGACGCGTTCGCGTACCCGGCCTTCGAACAGATCGTCAGCCACGTCGCCAAGATGCACAACCGCACCAAGGGCGCCGTGAAGCTGCCCATGGTCATCCGGGTCCCGTACGCCGGCGGCATCGGGGGAGTGGAGCACCACTGCGACTCGTCCGAGGCCTACTACGCGCACACCGCCGGCCTGAAGGTCTTCACCCCGGCCACCGTGGCCGACGGCTACCGGATGCTTCGTGAAGCCATCGACTCCGATGACCCCGTCATGTTCATGGAGCCCAAGAAGCTGTACTGGTCCAAGGACCAGGTGGACCTGGACGCGCTGCGCGCCGAGCACGCCGCGAACACCGAGCGCGGCAGGTCCTCCGAGGGCCGGGCCGCCGTCGCCCGCCCCGGCACCGACGCCACGCTGATCGCCTACGGTCCGTCCGTCCCGACGGCGCTCGCCGCGGCAGCCGCCGCCGCCGAGGAAGGCCGCTCGCTGGAAGTGATCGACGTCCGCTCGATCGTGCCGTTCGATGATGAGACAGTCTGCGCCTCGGTCCGCAAGACAGGCCGCGCCGTGGTGATCGCCGAAGCCCACGGCTTCGCGTCCGTGGCCTCGGAAATCGTCGCCCGGGTCCAGGAACGCTGCTTCCACCACCTGGCCGCACCGATCCGCCGCGTCACCGGCTTCGACGTGCCCTACCCGGCGCCGAAGCTCGAGCACTACTACCTGCCCGGCGTGGACCGCATCCTCGACGCCGTTGACGACCTCCAGTGGGAAGACTGACCATGAGCGAACCGAAAGTATTCCTCCTGCCGGACCTGGGTGAAGGCCTCACCGAAGCCGAGCTCGTGAACTGGCTCGTGGCCGTGGGCGACGAGATCCGCGTGGACCAGCCGATCGCCGAGGTGGAGACCGCCAAGTCCATGGTGGAGGTGCCCTCCCCGTACGCCGGCACCGTGGCCGTGCTGCACGGCGAACCCGGCCAGACGCTCGACGTCGGCAAGCCGCTGATCTCTGTGATGCCGGTTGGTGTTGCTGTTTCCTCCGTTTCCTCTGGTGGCGCCGCCACAGGCGATGCCGCCCCCGCCCCTTCGCCGGACGGCATTGCTGCAAGCAGCATGCCGTCCGGCTCCGACAGGCCCGATGCCACTCCCGGGGCGGCATCGCCTGCGTCGGCTGGGTCTGCGGGCAAGGCGCCGGCCGTTGTTGCTGACTCGCCTGCTGCTGCTGTTGCGGCTGAGGCTTATCGCGAGGAGGAGAAGGCCGGGTCCGGCAATGTCCTGATTGGTTATGGGACTCCGGGCGGGCATGGGGTTGCCCGGCGGACCCGGGCTCCTAAGCGGGCTGCGGGGGCCGAGCCGGTTTCCGGGGTTTCGGCTGCCGAGAAGGCTGCCGATGACCTGGTACTGCTGCGCACCCGGGTTCCCGGGAAACTGGGGGCCGTTATTTCTCCGCTGGTTCGCCGGATGGCGCGCGATCATGGGGTTGATGTGGGGGAACTCCAGGGCTCGGGGGCCAGCGGGCTCATCATGCGGCGCGATGTTGAGGCCGTCATCAAGCCGTCGCCGGTGGTTGAACGTCCGGCTGCTGCGGAGTCTGCCGCGCCGGCCGCGCCTGCCGCGGGTTCCGGCACCGACGCGCGCACCGGTCTGGGCATTTCCGGACGCACGGCGGTCAGGGGAGTGCGGAAGGCCGTCGCGGCAAACATGTCGCGCAGCCGCTCCGAGATCCCGGAAGCCACGGTGTGGGTGGACGTGGACGCCACTGCGCTGGTGGAGATGCGTGCCGCGCTGAAAAAGGCGGACCCGCACAACACCCCGGGCCTGCTGGCCTTCATCGCACGGTTTGTCACTGCCGGGCTCAAGAAGTTCCCGGAGCTCAACACCCGGATCGTGACCACGGAGGATGCGGCGGGTGGGGCGATGCAGGAGATTGTGGCCTTCGACGGCGTCAACCTCGGGTTCGCGGCACAGACCGACCGCGGACTGATGGTGCCGTCGGTGCGGAACGCGGACAAGCTCAGCGCCCGCGAACTGGACGCCGAAATCCGCCGCCTCACCGCCGTCGTGCGCGAGGGCAAAGCGACCCCGGCGGAACTGGGCAGCGGCACGTTCACGCTGAACAACTACGGCGTGTTCGGGGTTGACGGTTCCGCCGCGATCATCAACCACCCCGAGGTGGGGATCCTCGGCGTCGGGCGGATCATCGACAAGCCCTGGGTGGTCAACGGCGAGCTCGCGGTCCGCAAGGTCACCGAGCTGACGCTCACGTTCGACCACCGGGTGTGCGACGGTGGAGCGGCTGGCGGCTTCCTGCGCTACGTCGCGGACGCGATCGAGAACCCGGGGTCGGCACTCGCGGACATGTGAGACTTAACCGGGGATCTGCATCCCGGGTGAGGGGACAGGGGCCGCGCAATCACTCTTGTGCGGCCCCGGCGGCCCCTGCGGTCCCCGGCCGCGCCGAAAGCCACCGTGCCAGCCACGACGCCGGCAGGAGCAGCAGCCACGCGAACGGCGTGTAGGCCTTGAGGACGAACGCCGCGGGAATTGAGAGCAGGAAGACCAGCGCCACGGCAATCCGCGCATAAAAGATCCGGCGGTGGACGTGGGCGGCCATCTCGCGGTCCATGAGCCCCGCATGCTTCGCATAGCCCCAGATGGCCGCCAGCATCAAATAGACAGCGGCAATGTTGGCGGCGTACAGGACGCTGGGCCACGGGGTGGGGTCGTCCCCGTAGTCGCTGAGGATCGACGTCGGACCGGGCAGCATGGCGATGAAGAACAAGAGGGCAAGATTCAGCCAGGCCAGGTTCGCATTGAAGTGGCGGATCAGGGCAAAGTCGGAGTGGTGGGACATCCACGTCTTGGCGATGATGACAAAGGACAGGGCGTACGCCAGCAGCTGCGGCAGGGCAGCAACCAGGGCGTCGTCCACCTGGTCCGCGGGAATTCCTTCAGGCAGTTTCAGGTCCAGGGCCAGGAGGGTCAGGGCGATGGCGAAGACGGCATCGCTGAAGAACACCATCCGCTCCAGGGACGTGCCGGATTTCAACGGGAGCCACCCCCATTCGTTCGGTGGAGCACCTGGCTCATCGAGGGAAGTAGCCCACAGGCTACACCGCCGCGCGGGCCACGACGAGGGGTCCGGGCATACCCGCCACAGGGACCGGACGGGCATGCCCTGAAGGGAAATGCCAGCCAGCGCGGGTAGAATCGAGGCCTGTACAGCACCAACAACGCTGGACCAACAATGCCGGAAAAGCGTCGGAAATACGGAGATTCAATGTCACGATGGCTCGAGGTCGGTCCGGACAACTACGTACTGACAACTCAAGGTTCCCTGCTCAACACGGGTCTGGTGGTCGGCACCGAACGCGCCATGGTGATCGACACCGGCGGCGGGCCCCGACAGGGCCGCGAGATCCTGGCTGCCGTGCGGGAAAAGACCGGGCTGCCGCTCGTCGTGGTCAACACGCACGCCCACTATGACCACTTCTTCGGCAACGCAGTCTTCGCCAGTGAGGGCGTCACGGAGTTCTGGGCTCACGAGAACTGCGCCGCGGAAATCGAGGAGAACGGTGACGAGCAGCGCCGGCTGGTGGCCTCCGCGGAACCCGAAATGGCGGCCGGTCAGGGCTCCGACGCTGAGTTGGTGGTTCCCAACGCCATCGTGAAGGACCAGCCGGTCCTGGTGGATCTTGGCGGGCAGACCGCCACCTTGTTCTATCTGGGCCGCGGACACACCGACGGCGACCTCCTGGTCGGCACGGCAAGCACCCTCTTCGCCGGCGACCTCGTCGAACAGGGTTCCCACCCGTCCTTCGAGGACTCATTCCCGGAAGACTGGGCCGATGCCCTCCGGCACCTCTCCGCGCTGCGGCACCGCTACGAATTCCTGATTCCCGGCCACGGCGAACCGTGCTCGGACCAGTTCGTCAAGACCATGGCCAACACCATGACCACCGCGGTCCGGCAGGCGATCCAGGCCACCCGGGAAACCCCGGACGACGCCACCAAGGCCATCCCGATCCTGCCGTACGGCCCCGAACAGTCGCGCTGGTTCATCAAGCGCCTGCAGGACACGCGGGCCCACCGCTAGGGCCGGGAAATTGGCGGTAATGGTAAGTGTGCTCATTACTGCCCCTAGACTTGTTCCTTGAACGATGTCAATCGAGCACTGCAGCGGTCTGCGCTGTGATCCCTGGGGGGAACGAACATGCCAGAACCGGTCGAAAACAAGACCGCCAACGCCCTCGCTGAAGCTGAAACAGCTGCAGAGCAGGCCCAACTCCCGCGTCGGAGAGACCGCCGCCGCGGCGACGACTCCGACGCCTGGACAGGAACCATGCCCATCATTTCGAGCAACCAGGCCGAACAGCGCCCAACAGCCCCCAGCAGTTCCTGGGCGGAGGCCGCCGCTGCCGCTGACGCGCCGGCGCGCCCGCAGCCTGCCAAACCGTCCAAGGATCCCGTGCTGAAGCCGCCTGCCCCCGAGGCCGCACCTGCCGTGCCCGCCCAGCCCACCCGTTCCACCCGTTCGGCCAGCAAAGCCGCGGCCCTGGCCGACGCCCCGCTGCCCGACTTCATCAGCTCACCGGGTCTTTTTGTCCGCGAGCAGAAGCCCCGGCCCGTCGGCGGTTTCCGCGGTGCCCTCTACAACCTGACCGGCGGCGGCCTGAACCTTGGCCCGAGCGCCAGGCAGCGTGAGGAAGACGAACTGGCCCGGCGCATCTCCCGGCAGCTCCAGGGCAGCTACAACACGGCCGTCCTGAGCCTCAAGGGCGGCATCGGGAAGACCTCCACGACGGTCGGCGTCGGACTGACCCTGGCCGAGTTCCGCGGCGATCCTCCGTGCGCCATCGACGCCAACCCCGATTCCGGCGATCTCGTCGAGCGGGCCCTCGGCGAGGGGATCTACCAGCAGCAGAGCCCGCGCACCATCACGGACCTGCTCAGGAACATCGAGTCAGTCGATTCCCTCACCGCCCTGGCCCGCTACATGCACCACGCCGGCAGGCTCCACCTCATTGCCGGCGAGCAGGACCCCGAGGTCTCAGATTCGCTGACGGCCGAGGAATACCTGCGGATCCGCAAGCTCATCTCCGCCTACTACTCCGTGGCGCTGATCGACTGCGGCACGGGCGTGACCCACAATGCCATGAGCGGCATCCTGCAGTCGGCGGACAACCTGATCATCGCGGCCGGCTATGCCGTCAGCGGCGCCAAGCGGGCCCGCAGCACGCTTCACTGGCTGGCCAGCCACGGCTACGAAGACCTGGCCCGCAACGCCGTCGTGGTCATCACGGACAAGGACGAGGTGTCCACCCGGGTGGACAAGGACGCCATCGAGGAACACCTGTCCGGCATCTGCCGCCAGTTGATCGCGGTTCCGCACGACCGCGGGGTGGCCGACGGCGACCTCGTCACCCTTGATGTGCTTCGCCCCGAAACGCGGCGCGCGTACCGGGAGATCGCCGCGGCAATCGTCGACGGATACGTCTAAGCGCGACCCGTGCCGACCTCCGCGGTACATTTGAGCATGGCCAACAACTCGCTCGGGGTCGACGCCGCCCGCCACCTCCAGGACCTGCTTTTGGGTACCGACAACGTCGAGGACTTCCTGGGCCGCCTTGCGGAGTTCTCGGCCGCCACGCTGAGCCGTACGACCGGCGCCGAGATTGATTGCGGCGTGACCCTGCAGCGCCGCAAGCGGACCATGACGGTCGCGGGCAGCAGCCCGCGGGCGGTCACCCTGGACCGCATCGAACAGACCCTCGGCGACGGCCCCTGCATCGAGGCGCTGCGGACCAGGTCCGTGGTCCTGCTGGCGGATGTCGACGCCGATCCCCGCTGGCCCGACTACCAGCGGCAACTTGCCGCCAACGGGTGCCGCAGCACGCTGGGCGTTCCGCTGGAAATCGGCGACGACGCCGCCGCGGCCCTGAACTTCTTCGGGGCGGACACCGGGCTGTTCACGGACGACATCATTGCGGAGGCGGCCGGATTCGCCGACCTCGCCGGCCGCGCCCTCCGGCTGGCCGTGCGGCTCGGAACCTTCCAATCCCGGGCCGAAGATCTCCAGGCGGCCATGGAACACCGCACTTCCATCGATCTGGCGTGCGGCGTGATCATGGCCCAGAACCGCTGCTCCCAGGACCAGGCCATGGCCATCCTCACCAAGGTCTCCAGCAACCGGAACCAAAAGCTCCGGGAGGTCGCCGAGGACGTGCTCCGGCACCTCACCAGCGAGGAAGTCCGCACCCACTTCGACGCGTAGGGCAGGGACGGCCGCGGCGGGTGCCTAGGATGAAGGGGATGACCACCACACGCCTCGCGCCCTTCAGCCTCCGCAGCATCGCCGTTCCCGCGTTCGGGCCGGCCCTCATGTTCAGCCTGGGGGAGGGCGCGATCCTGCCCGTGGTCGCCCTGTCCGCCCGTGATCTTGGCGCCTCCGTGGCCGGGGCCGCGCTGATTGTGACGCTGATCGGCCTCGGATCGTGGTTCTTCAACCTGCCGGCGTCACTGATCACGCTGAAATTCGGGGAACGCTGGGCGATTGTGGGGGCCGCGGCCGCCAGCGCATTCGCCCTCGCCGCGGCGGCGGTCGCTCCGCTGTTTTCCGGCGGCCTCTGGGTGCTGGCGACGGCGATGGTGGTGGTCGGCATGGCCGCCAGCGTATTCAGCCTGGCCCGGCAAAAATACCTGACCGAGGCCGTGCCGGTCATGCTCCGGGCCCGGGCCCTGTCCACCCTCGGCGGCGTCAACCGGATCGGGATCTTCATCGGCCCGTTCGTTGGCGCCGCCGTGATGCAGTTTGCCGGCATCAGCGGGGCCTACTGGGCCGGCGTCGTGGCGATGGCCGCCGCGGCGGCCGTGTCGGTCACCATCCCCGACCTCGAGGCGAAGCCGCAACCGGCCGACGGCCTTCCGGTGCAACAGCCCACCTTGCGCAGCGTCGCGGTGTCCCACGCCGGCGTCTTCCTGAGCGTGGGGGCCGGGGTGCTGCTGCTGAGCGGGCTGCGCGCCTCGCGTCAGGTGGTCATCCCGCTGTGGGCCGATCACCTGGGCCTGGACCCCACCCAGGCCTCGCTGATCTACGGGATCTCCGGGGCGATCGACATGCTGGTGTTCTATCCGGCGGGAAAGCTGATGGACCGCAAGGGCCGGCAATGGGTGGCCGTGCCGTCCACACTGATCATGGGGACGGCCATGGTGCTGATTCCGCTCAGCACGGGCTTCGTCTCGCTCATGCTGGCGGCACTCCTGATCGGCTTCGGCAACGGGATCAGCTCGGGCCTGAACATGACGCTCGGGGCCGACTTCTCGCCGGACAACGGCCGCGGCCAGTTCCTGGGCATTTGGCGCTTCATGGCCGACGCCGGCGCGACCGGCGGCCCCGTGTTGCTCTCCGCCGTCACCGCCGCCGCGTCCCTGGGGGCCGGCGTGGCCGCGACCGGTGTGATCGGCTTCGCCGCCGCGGCCGTGTTCGCCGTGACCATTCCCCGGCTCAAGCACCGCCGGAACTACTGACCGGCCGGGGCGCCGGCGCCCAAGCAGGCAGTGATTAACAGGTAGCGACTACTCGGGCGACGCCTGCGTGGGCTCAGTAAGGTCGGGGAACCGCGCCGGTGCATCGAGACCGGCCCTTCGTGGGGCGGCACGAGTGCCGCAGTCAGGGTCCGCCCGTGATTATTTGCAGCGCATGGTCTCCGCCCGGATGGGTGATGCGTTTCGACGCAAAAAAATGAGGAGATGCTCATGTTAGGAAAACAGTCCCGCTGGTTCGCGCCCTTGGCCGCAACAGCGGCTCTGCTATTTGCTGCTTCGCCCGCGGGTGCAACTGTCACACGTCCGCCCAACCCGCCGGATTTTGTTGTTCCGGCCGACCTAGCGTGCGGCTTTGATCTGGGCGTCTCCGGCACCGGCGGAAAGATTACACGGATTGACTTCAAAAACGGCAACTTCTTTCAGGTTGGCAAGGGAGTCATACTGACCTATACCAACTTGAGCAACGGGAAGACGTACAGGGTAAACACGGCCGGAACAGTGGCCAAATTCACCCAAAATCCGGACGGAAAAACTTGGACGTTCAGCGCCGCAGGCCACTTTGGGTTTATCTTCTTTCCGACAGATGCGCCCGGGGCCGGGGCCTTCCAGTACACCGGACAGTTGAAGCTCACCATTGACTCGCCGGCGACCGTGAACGTGCTCTCCGTGGACTCCAGCGGAGGCAAAGCCGTGGACATCTGCGCACGTCTCAAGTAGCTATCGCAGGATCTGCTTAGGCCCGGGCGCGCTGTTGTTCCCGGGCCTACGTGCGCCGCGCTACCGTTCCTGGTGCAGGGGCCTGTCCCGCCGTCGTGGGTCCGGCTGCCGGGCGGCCAGGCCGAACAGCCACACGCCGGCCACCGTTGCGAGGTAGCCGGCAATGACGATCAGGGACGTGCCGGCCCAAAAGTAGCTGGTGGTGCTGACCTCCTGGCCGCCCGGGCCGATGCTCAGCAAGGCGACGGCCGCCACCCCGGCCGCGGCGAGACCGGTGAGGACGGGAAGCGCCACCCATACCCTGGCCGAGGCCCAGTGTTCGTTGTAGCCGTTCCAGACGTTCCAGCCCGGGCCCCGGCGGATGATCAGCCAGCCGGCCGGGATCATGAAAGCCCCGACCACCAGGAAGGCCGCCATCACATCGGCGGGCCGGTGCCACTGGTTGATCAGCGTGGACACGCCCGTGGCGACGGCGAAGCTGCCGCCCAGATAGCCGGCCAGCGGCCGCCAGCGCGGCGAAACCATGAGGAACACGGCGGCGGCGGCCGAGGCCGCCATGGTGGTGTGGCCCGAGGGCAGCGAATTCAGCTCCAGCGTCTCAACCCCGCGGTACGGCCGGACCGGAAGCCAGTCCTTCAGGATCTGGGTGGCAAGGTTGGCGCCCACACACGCCGCAATCGCAATCACCGCCGCAGACCAGCGGCGCCGCAGGATGGTGACGAACACGACCACAACCGACGCGATCACCACGGAGAGCGCCGGCAGCCAGTCCAACAGCTTGGTGGCGGCCTTGCCCGCGGTCCCGCTGAGCGCCACGGCTTCCACGAGGGCCGATTCGTCAATGAACTGGCCCGTGGTGGTACGGACAAAGAAGACATAGGTGACGGCCAGCGCAGCGATGCAGGCAACCGTGGCCAGCACGAACAAGGCTGCCGTGGCCTTGCCGGGGGACCACCGCGCCTGCGGATCCGGTGTTGTGCGGTCCCGCGTGCTGCGCTCTGGCGTCTCGGGCGCACTCGCCGGGAGGACTTGTGTTTCCGCAACCTGTGTTTCCTGGGCCTCTGTTTCATAGACCGGGGCAGACGGGTCCCAAGGGGTGCGTTCATGCCGAAAAGTCATGCCATTAAGAGTCCCATAGAACCCTGCGCGCCAGCTGAAGGGCCGGCGCGCGGCGCGGAGGGTAGTGCCCGTCAATTAACGAGTACTCACTACTGGTGCGCCGCCGGGCCGGGATTTGTAGAGTCGGGTGTGTGCTGCCGCGGCTTGTCCCCGGCACGGCGCTCCTTGAGCGGGGCCGGCGGAGACGAGTTTCCTGGACCAGGGACTCACCCCCAGTCGACGCCGGCCCAATCAAGGATCCATGCCGGGTTCCCGGTGCCGCGTTCTTGTGCCCCGCGTCCGAGACCGGTGTCCGGGAAAGCTCCGCTGTACATTCCTCCCAGTGCATTCCCCGCAGTGCATTCCCAGTACAGTGGCTCCATGCCTGCCCTCCCCATGGACCCCCCGGCACGTCCCGCCGCGCGCCTGCCCGGCCTCGACGAACTCCTGGCCGGCGCCCATGTTGTGAGCCTGCCGATGCGCGTGAAATTCCGGGGTATCCTGCAGCGGGAGGCCCTGCTGCTCCGCGGGCCGCTGGGCTGGGGCGAATTCTGTCCCTTTCCCGAATACGGCGACCCCGAGGCCTCCCGCTGGCTTACGGCCGCGATCGAGGCCGGCTGGGAAGGGTTCCCCGCACCGCTGCGGGACAGCATCCCGGTCAACGCCACGGTTCCTGCCGTGCCGGCACACCGGGTGCCCGAGATTCTGGCCCGCTTCGGCCGGGTGGACGCGGTCAAAGTCAAGGTCGCGGAGCGCGGCCAGAGCCTGGACGACGACGACGCCCGGGTGGCGGCCGTCCGGGCGGCGCTGCCGGACGCCGCGATCCGGGTGGACGCGAACGGCGGCTGGGACGTGCCGGAGGCCGTGGCGGCACTGACCCGGCTCGCCGCCGTCGGGCTCGAATATGCCGAACAGCCCGTGCCCGAGATCGAGGGCCTCGCCGAGGTCAGGCGGCAGCTCCGGGCCGCCGGCGTCCCCGTGCTGATCGCCGCGGATGAGAGCGTGCGCAAGGAGTACGACCCCCTCAAAGTGGCGCGGGCCGGCGCCGCGGACCTGATCGTGGTCAAGGTGGCCCCGCTCGGGGGAGTGCGGCGCGCCCTGCGGATCGTGGCGCAGGCCGGGCTGCCCGCCGTCGTGAGTTCGGCGCTGGACACCTCGGTGGGGATCCGGGCCGGACTGGCCCTGGCCGCCGCCCTGCCCGAGCTGCCGTATGCCTGCGGCCTGGGCACGGTGTCCCTGCTCGCCGCCGATGTCACTCACGATCCGCTGGTACCCGACGACGGCGCGATCGCCCTGCGTGACGTCCGCCCGGCACCCGAGCTGCTGGCCGAACACGCCGCCTCGCCGGAACGCCGGGACTGGTGGCTGGACCGGCTGCGGCGGGTGCATGCCGTACTGGCCGCATCGACTGCTCCGTAACGGCCCTTCAGGACCTCGAAAACGGCGATTACGGAGCAACCGATGGGTTCGGCGGCACGGCGAAGCATTCACCGGGACTTCATCTGACAGACGCCTCTCGGTAGCCAGCGGCTGGAAGGGTGGGCGCGACCGCAACTCACCCCATGGAAGGTCTCTCCATGTCTGTCACCTCCGGACGCAAATTTTCCCTGCTCCCCATGCTCGGCCACACCAAAGGCAAGCGAAGCCCCGTCACCTGCGCGCTGAAGTGCGACAACGCCTGCTCGGGCGAGGTCTGCAACACCAGCACCAACAGCTACTTCCGGGACATCGCCTCCGCCACCATGTCCCGCCGCGCCGCGCTGGGCTTCGGCGCCGCCGGCGCGCTCGCCGTCGTCCTCGGCAACGCCGTGACGTCCGCCGACACGGCAGTGGCCGACGGCGGCCCGGGCCTCGCCGCCGCGGCCAAGGACGGGTTTGGAAAATCCAAGCTGCAGTTCACCGCCATCGCTCCGGTGGACGCCAGCGTGGACAAGCTGACCGTCCCGGCCGGGTTCACCTGGCAGCCGGTCATCCGCTGGGGCGACCCGCTCTTCAACGACTCGCCGGCCTTCGACCTGGACCGCCAGAGCGCTGCGGCGCAGGCCCGCCAGTTCGGCTACAACAACGACTACACCGACATCCTGCCGATCGAAGACTCCAAGGACCGCCGGGCCGTGCTCTTCACCAACCACGAATACACCAACGAGTCCATCATGCTGCCGGCCGGATTCGACGCCGCCGAGGCCCGCGCGATCGGCCGTGCAGCCCACGGCCTCACGGTGGTCGAGTTGGAGCGTGCGAACAAGAACAAGCCCTGGAGCTACGTCCGGGGCGCCGGGCTGAACCGCCGCTTCCTGACCGACACCACCTACGAGCTCGACGGCCCCGCCGCCGGGTCCCCGCTGCTGAAGACCGCCGCCGACCCCTCCGGCCGGGCCATCCAGGGCACCCTGGGCAACTGCTCCGGCGGCACCACCCCGTGGGGCACGATCCTCTCCGGAGAGGAAAACTTCAACGGCTACTTCGCCGCGCCCGGAACCTCCGACGCCGACAAGCGCTACGGCCTGACCAGCAAGCCCACCGCCCGCCAGTGGGAACTCGATGACCCGCGCTTCGACACCCGCAACCCCGGATATCAGAACGAGGCCAACCGCTTCGGCTGGATCGTGGAAGTGGATCCCTTCGATCCCTCCTCCACGCCCCGCAAGCACTCCGCGATGGGCCGCTTCAAGCACGAGGGCGCCAACGTGATCGTCGCCAAGTCCGGTCACGTGGTGGCCTACATGGGCGACGACGAGCGCTTCGACTACCTGTACAAGTTCGTTTCGGCCGGCACCTACCGGCCCGGAAAGACGGCGGAGGACCGCAGGAACAACCTCACGCTGCTCTCAGAAGGCGACCTGTACGTCGCGAAGTTCACCGGCAATTCCCCTGCCGACGGGTTCGACGGCGCGGGCAAGCTTCCGGCCGACGGCGCCTTCGACGGCGCCGGTGTTTGGCTGCCCCTCGTGGTGGGCGGACAGTCCAAGGTGGCCGGGATGTCCGTGGAAGAGGTACTGGTGTACACCCGCCTCGCCGCCGACAAGGTGGGCCCCACCAAGATGGACCGCTGCGAGGACGTCCAGCCCAGCCCGCACACCGGCAAGGTCTACGTGGTCTGCACCAACAACGCGGACCGCGGCAAGCCCGGCAAGGAAGGTGCCACCGAGGTCAACCCCCGTACCCTCAACCGCGACGGCCACATCGTCGAAATCACCGAGACCGGGGACCAGGGCTCTACAACGTTTGGCTGGAACCTGCTGATGGTCTGCGGCGATCCGGCCACGAACTCCGCCACCTACTTCGCCGGGTTCCCTGCCAGCCAGGTCTCACCGATCTCCTGCCCGGACAACGTGGCCTTCGATTCCGTGGGCAACCTCTGGATCTCCACCGACGGCGCGCCCTCCAGCATCGGCTACGCCGACGGGCTCTTCAAAGTGACCCTGGACGGTGCCGAACGCGGCAAGGTGGAGCAGTTCCTCGCCGTCCCGCGCGACGCCGAGACCTGCGGCCCGGTCATCCACGACGAGGAGCGAACCGTCTTTGTTGCCGTTCAGCACCCGGGCGAGGAAGGCACCTTCGCCGAACAGCACTCGTACTTCCCGGACTACGTCGCGGCCGGCGCCACACCGAAGCCCGGCCAGGTGCGCGCCCCGCGTCCATCCGTGGTCCAGGTGTTCCGCGCCGGCGGCTAGCTTCCTCCCGCCACGCTCCCTCACGTTTGGCAGGTTTCCTTCCCACGCTCCCTCACGTTTGGCAGGTTTCCTTCCCACGCTCCCTCAGTTCCCTTATTTTGGCGGCGGGACGTGAGGGAGCGTCGGGTTTTTGGCGGCGGGACGTGAGGGAGCGTCGGGTTTTTGCCGAACTGATAATTTGGGACTGTGAATAATCCGGCCGAATTGGTTGTCCCCAGAGTCCAGGCTGCAATTGCCACCGCGTTTGGCGAAGAGTTCCGGCAGACGGATCCGGTGGTCAGGCCCTCCCAGTTCGCCGACATCCAGATCAACGCCGCCATGGCCCTGGCCAAAAAGGCCGGTCTGCCGCCGCGGGACGCCGCCGCCCGGATCGTGGACGCCCTGAACCTGGACGGCATCTGCACCAGTGTGGAAATCTCGGGGCCCGGCTTCATCAACCTGAGCTTTGACGGCACCTGGATCGAGGAGCTGCTCAATGCGGAGTCGGTCCAGGCCGCGTCCCCGGCCACGGCCGTCACGCCCGCCGCGACACCGCAGCGCGTCGTCGTCGACTATTCCTCCCCGAATGTCGCCAAGGAAATGCACGTCGGCCACCTGCGCACCACCGTGGTGGGGGACAGCCTCGTCAAGGTGCTCGAAGCCCTCGGCGACACCGTGATCCGGCAGAACCATATCGGTGACTGGGGCACCCCGTTCGGGATGCTGATCGAACACTGGCTGGAGATCGGCGAGGACTCCCCGGAGGCGGCGCTGCTGGTGGAGGACCCCAGCGCGTTCTACCAGGCCGCCCGGGCCAAGTTCGATGCCTCCGCCACCGACGAGGACGGCTTCGCCACCCGGGCCCGGCTCCGCGTCGTTGCCCTGCAGGGCGGCGACCAGGAGACCTTCGCCGTCTGGCAGCGGCTGGTCGCCCAGTCCAAGCGCTACTTCAACGCCATCTACTCCACCCTCGGCATCAGCCTTACCGATGACCACATCGCCGGAGAAAGCTCCTACGACGCGCATCTGGCACAGCTGTGCCAGGAACTCGAGGAACGCGGCCTGGCCCGGATCAGCGACGGCGCCCTGTGCACCTTCCCCGCAGGATTTACCGGCCGCGACGGGCAGCCGCTGCCGCTGATTATCCGCAAGTCCGACGGCGGCTACGGCTACGGCACCACGGACCTCGCCACCATCCGCTACCGGGTCCGCGACCTGGCGGCCAACCGGATCCTCTACGTCGTGGGCGCCCCGCAGAACGTCCACCTGCGCATGGTCATGGCCAGTGCCCGGGACGCCGGCTGGCTTCCGGAGACGGTCGAGGCCGTGCACGTGCAGATCGGCAACGTGCTTGGCGAGGACGGAAAGATCCTCAAATCCCGTTCCGGTGCCCCGGTGAAGCTCATGGCCCTGCTCGAAGAGGCCGTGGACCGTGCCCGCGCCGTCATCGACGCGAGCCGGCCCGAGCTCAGCGAGGCGGAGCGCGCCGTGACCGCCCGCCAGGTGGGCATCGGTGCCGTCAAGTACGCCGACCTCTCCACCGGCCACGACACCGAGTATGTCTTCGACTTCGACCGCATGCTCGCCCTCAGCGGCAACACCGGACCCTACGTGCAGTACGCTGCGGCGCGGATCCGCTCCATCCTGCGCAAAGCCGGGGTACTGGAAGAAATCACCGGCGACGGCGGCTCGCCGTCAGCCGGCGCCGCGGGAACTCCGGCGGCCGGCACTCCGGCAGCCGAAGCATCCGGCGGCCCCGCCACGGCGATCGCCGTCGTCGAACCCGCAGAACGCGCGCTGGCCCTGCACCTGCTGGAGTTCGACGCAACGCTGAACAAGGTGCGGGACGCGCTGGAGCCGCACCGGCTCTGCGGCTACCTCTTTGAGCTAGCACAGCTCTTCACCACGTTCTACGACCAGTGCCCGGTGCTCAAAGCCGAGGAATCCGTCCGGGACTCGCGGCTGGCCCTGTGCGCGCTGGCTCTGCGCCGCCTCTCCGGCGGCCTGGAACTGCTGGGCATCGAAACGCCGGAGAACATGTGAGTCCGGCGGATTCCGCTGCCGGCTCATCCGCTCCTGGCGGCCTGACCGCGGTGGAGGCTGCGCGCATCGCCGTCGACACGTTGCTCGCCGCCGGTGTGCGCCAGTTGGTGGTGTCCCCGGGATCGCGATCGGCGCCCATGGCCTACGCCCTGGCCGAGGCCGAAGCCGCCGGACGGGTGGAGCTGCTGGTCCGGATCGACGAAAGGTCCGCCGGCTTCACCGCCCTGGGCCTGGCCCTGTCCGCCGGTGCGCCCGCCGCCGTCCTGACCACGTCCGGGACCGCCGTCGGCAACCTCCTCCCGGCCGTCATGGAGGCCAACCATGCCGCGGTGCCGCTCGTGGTCATCTCCGCCGACCGGCCCGAGGAGCTGCGGGGGACCGGCGCCAACCAGACCACCGTGCAGCTGGACCTCTTTGGCGACCACGTCCGCTTCGCTGTCGACGTGCCCGCGGGCAGCGATCCGCAGCGCGCCGTCGAAACGGCCCTCAGTGCCGCCACCGGAGCTTTCGAGGACGCCCCGCCCGGGCCGGTGCAGCTGAACCTCGCCTTCCGCGACCCGCTGGTCCCGGCCGTGGGCGACGGGCTGCCCGCGGCCGCCGGTCACGGCATCTACCGGGCCGCCCGGAACCCCCTGGCCCTGGACTTTCCGGCCGCGTCGACGGCGCTGCCGGAACGGCGCACCGTGGTGCTGGCCGGGCACGACGCCGGCCCGGTCGCCGAGGCTTTCGCGCGCGCGCACGGCCTGCCGCTGCTGGCCGAGCCGTCTTCCAACGCCCGCTTCGGCCCCAACGCGGTGGGCCCCTACCGGCTGCTGATCGAGCACTTCGGCGCGGACGCGGCACAGCCGATCGAACGCGTGGTCCTCTTCGGCCGGCCGACGCTCTCCCGGCCGGTGAGCGCGCTGCTGGAGCGGGCGGATGTCCCGTCGGCCCTGTACCAGCCGGTTCCGGTGGCCTGGTACGAACCCGGCCGCCGCACCGAACTGCCGCTGGAAACCCTGGCGGACCTGGCGGACTTCGCCGGGCGCGGATCTGCCGCATGGCTCGATGCGTGGCTGCTGGCAGGAGCCGCTGCGCAGCACGCCGTGGACCTGATCCTGGCTGCATCCCCGGCCGCGACCGGCCCGTCGGTGGGCGCCGAAGTCTGGAAACACGCCCGCGGGCAGCTGGTCCTGGGCTCCTCGAACGGGATCCGCGACGTCGACCTCGCCGGGGCGCCGCCCGCGGAACCCCAGGCCACCATGTTCGCCAACCGGGGTCTGGCCGGGATCGACGGCACCACGTCCACCGCCACCGGGATCGCGCTCGGCGGCGGCCAGGAAACCACCGTGTTCATGGGGGACGTGACGTTCCTGCACGACGCCGGGGGACTCCTGCTCGGGGCCGGCGAGGCCGAACCGCAGCTGCGGATCGTGGTGCTCAATGACGCCGGCGGTGCCATTTTCGGGCTCCTGGAGCACGGCACTGTCGCCGCGGCGGGGCGCTACGGCGACGCCGTCGAACGCCTCTTCGCCACCCCGCAGCGGGTGGACCTCGCCGCCCTGGCGGCGGCATACGGCATCCCGCACCGCCAGGTCGGCACGACGGCGGAACTCGCCGAGGCGCTGTCCGGCCCGCCGGAGGGTCGCAGCATCATCGAGGTGCGCACGGACCGGCACCGGCTCGGGGAACTGCACCGCGCCATCCGGGCCGCGGTGGCCACGGCCGTAGAGGGCCTCCCGCAGACGTAGCGCACGTTTCCGCTACGAAAAAGGACAGCCGCTACGTGGATCCACGTAGCGGCTGCCCTAAATCGGTGCGGAATGCCGGAATTACAGCACGCGGCTGAGGAACTCCTTGGTGCGGGGGTGCTGGGGATTGGCCAGGACCTCCCGCGGGTCGCCCGACTCCACGACGATGCCGCCGTCCATGAAGGTCAGGCGGTCGCCGACCTCCCGGGCAAAGCCGATCTCGTGGGTCACCACGATCATGGTCATGCCCGACTTGGCGAGGTCCTTCATCACGTTCAGGACATCGCCCACGAGCTCCGGGTCGAGCGCGGACGTGGGCTCATCGAACAGCATGAGCTCGGGGTCCATGGCCAGGGCCCGGGCAATCGCGACGCGCTGCTGCTGGCCGCCGGAGAGCTGGGACGGGTAGTGTCCGGCGCGGTCGCCGAGCCCCACCCGGTCCAGCAGCTCCAGGGCCCGCTTCCGCGCCACTGCCTTCGACTGGCCCTTGACCTGGACCGGGGCCTCCATGATGTTCTGCAGCGCCGTCTTGTGCGGGAACAGGTTGAAGCGCTGGAACACCATGCCGATCTCGCGGCGCTGGGCGGCGATTTCCTTGGTCTTCAGGTCATGGAGCCTGCCCTTGACCTCGCGGTAGCCGATCAGGTCGCCGCCCACCGAAATGCGCCCGGCACTGATGGTCTCCAGCAGGTTCACGCAGCGCAGCATGGTGGACTTGCCCGAACCGGACGGGCCGATCACCACCGACACCTCGCCCTGGTTGACGGTCAGGTCGATGCCGCGCAGCACGTGGTGTGTGCCGTAGTACTTGTGAAGGCCCTCGATCTTGACCAGGGGCTGCTCTGTGGTGATCGTCATTTCGCCTCCTCCTCGGGGAAGTCCATCTTGAGGTCCGGCTCGGCCCCGGCGCTGGGGGCCACGGCTGCGGACGCCTTGGCGGCGGCGGGGTTGATCGCTGCCGGAACCCGGTTGTCCACGCCCTTGCCGTAGTGCGCCTCAATGAAGTGCTGGCCCACCATCAGGATGCTGGTGATGACGAGGTACCAGAAGGCGGCGACAATCAGGAGCGGAATGGGAAGGTAAATCCGGTTGGCCAGGGCGTTGGTCGCGAAGGTCAGGTCCAGTGTGAACGGCACCGCCAGGACCAGCGACGTGGTCTTCAGCATGCCGATTGTCTCGTTGCCGGTGGGCGGCACGATGACGCGCATGGCCTGCGGCAGGATGATCCGCCGCATGATCTTGCCCTTCGTCATGCCCAGGGCCTCGGCAGCCTCACTTTGGCCCTGGTCCACGGACTTCAGGCCGGCCCGGAAAATCTCTGCGAGATACGCGGACTCATTCAGGCCCAGGCCCAGGATGGCCGGGATCAGGCCGTGGGTGGGGTCCGAGGTCACCCAGGTGAAGGTTGCAGGACCAAACGGGATGCCGAGGACGATCGTCGGATAGAGAACCGTGGCGAGCCCCCAGAACAGCAGCTGGGTGTAGATCGGGGTGCCGCGGAAGAACCAGACCCAGGTCCAGCTGGACCAGCGGAACACCGGGTTGTCGGACTGCCGCATGAACGCCAGGAGGATGGCCAGGACGATGGCCAGGACCATGGACGCAAATGTCAGGAACAGGGTCCAGACGACGCCCTGGACCACCTTGGTGTCCAGGATGTAGGTGCCGACGACGTCCCAGCGGAAGTTGGGGTTCGTGAACAGGCTCTGCAGGAAGGCAAGCAGGAAGCCGACGATGATGATGGCGCTGATCCAGCGGCCGGGGTGCCGTACCGGTACTGCATTGTTCAGTACCGGTGCGGCGTGAGGGTCCTGATGGCTGTCCATCTCTGCCCCTGCTGCGGATCCGGTTGTGGGGAGGCTCAAGACGCCGCCGCCGGGTTGACCTCGGACTTGGTGATGGCACCGTCGGTGACGCCCCAGCCCTCAAGGATCTTCTTGTAGGAACCGTCTTCCATCAGTTTGGTCATGGTCTTCTGGACGACGTCCGCCAGGGCCGTGTCCGACTTGGCGACGGCGATGCCCTGGGGAGCAGAATCGTAGACTTCGCCGAGCTTCTCGAGCTGGCCGTTGGTCTGGGTCAGTGCGTAGCCGATGATGGGGGAGTCGGCGGCCATGGCATCGATGCTGCCGTTGACCAGTCGGGTGGTGATGTCCGTCTGGGTCTTGAGGGTCACGATGTTAATGGGCTGCTTGCCCTCGGCGGTGCACTTCTTGTTGCGGTCCGAGAGGTCCGGATCTTCCTGGATGGTGCCGGTCTGCACGCCGATGGACTTGCCACAGAGGTCATCGAGGGAGATCTTCTTGGGGTTGCCCTTCTGAACGGCCCAGCCGGTACCTGCCTGGTAGTAGCTGACCATGTTCACCGCGGCAAGCCGCTCCGGGTTGATCGTGAAGGAAGAGACCCCGAGGTCGTACTTCGGGCCGAGAGCCGGAAGGATGCCGGTGAATTCGGCCGTCTGGACCTGGACCTTCAGGCCCAGCGCCGCGCCGATCGCCTTGGCGATGTCGACGTCGTAGCCCACGGGGGTCTGGCCGTCGGTGCCGAGGAATTCCGCGGGGGCGTAGGAGGTATCCGAGCCCACGGTCAGGGTGCCCTTTGACTTGATCGACTCGGGCAACATGGCCGCCAGGGCGTCGTCCTTCTGGACCGTGCTGGGGTCAAAGCTGGCCGCGGCGCTGCCCGAAGCGGAAGCCGCGCCGGAGGGGCCGGTCTCGGAGGCGTTCGTGCAGGCCGTCAAGGCCAATGCGCCGACGGCGAGCACCGTGGCGACCTTCATTGCGGGGTTGCTCAGGAGCGAAGGGGAGATCTGCATTTTCTTACCTTTTGTTGCCGGAGGGATGCGTAACGAGGCCGATTTATAGTGTATCGCCGAACAAGAGATGTACGTCACAGAAAACTAAGTTTCACTATTGGATAACTAAACCAGACCCGAATGCAATATCTTTAATGCCCGATCTGTCTGTGATCCCGGATTCCTGTCCGTTTCGCCAGTTCCTGCGGTGCAAGTCCGACGGCCGATTCGCCGGCCCGGCCGGCGTCACGGGCCCCACCCGCATCTTGGGCCTCGCGAGCCCCGCACACTAGCTGCTGATGCCGAGCGACTCCAGCATCGGCCGGAACTTCGCCCACGTCTCGGCGAGCTCAGTCTCGGGAACCGAGCCGTCCACCACGCCGCAGCCCGCATAGAGCCGGACCGTGTGCGGGGATTCGATGACGGCGCCACGCAGGGCGATGCCCCACTCGCCGTTGCCGGCCGCGTCGAGCCAGCCGACCGGCCCGGCGTACGGGCCGCGGTCCAGGTGCTCGAGCTTGCGGATGAGCGCCCCGGCCACGGTGGTGGGGGTACCGCAGACGGCGGCGGTGGGATGCAGCGCGTTGATCAAGGCCAGGCACGTGGGGACGTGGCCTTCCACCTCAGCCAGCTCAGCCTTGACGTCCGAGGCCAGATGCCACACATTGGGCAGTTCGAGGATGAAGGGCTCGCTGTGCGCGTTCATGGCCTCGGAAAACGGGGCCAGCTGCGTGGTCAGGGACTGGATTGCGATGTCGTGTTCGTGCCGTTGCTTCTCGGAGCCGGCCAGCACCCGTTCGGCGAATTCCAGCGGCGAGCCCGCCATGCCATCGGCGTCGCGGCGGTCCAGGGTGCCGGCCAGGACGCGCGCCTGCGCGGTGCGGCCCTCCACCTGGATCAGCATTTCCGGAGTGGCCCCCACCAGCCCGTCCACCCCATACGTCCAGCATTCGCGGTACCGGGCCGACAGTTCGCGCAGCACCTCGGCGGCCTTGACGCCGGTGGGGACGGTGGCCACGACGTCCCGCGCCAGCACCAGCTTTTCCAGGGCGCCGGTCCGGATCTCCGCGACGCCGGCGGCAACGGCGGCCATCCAGTCTTCCTCGCTGAGCGAGCCGGTGTGCAACGTTGCCCCTGCGGCCAATGGCAAAGGACGTACGACGGCGCCACCGGCCTGCGCGGGTGCCGGCACCCGGTCATCCACCACGGTCACGCTGGTCCCGGGATTGGCGCTGGCTCGGGGATTTGAGCCGGGATTGGTGCTGGTGCTGTGAAGCCAGCGGTCCAGGGCGGCGCGGGCACCGGATTCGGTGAGGTCGCCGTCGTCGAACGTGAGCTGAGTCAGCCAGGCCTGGCCGTCACGGAGCCCGACGACGATTTCCGGGACCAGCAGCCGGGACTCATGGGCGGAGGCCTTGGAGAAGGCGAAGGAGCCGAAGGCGACCGGTCCGGTGCCGGGGCAGCCCACACTGTCCTGGATGTCTGCCTCCAGGACCTGGTGGCGCCACCAGATGTCCGCTTCCAGGAAGCGCTCGGGCCCGGTGGCGGTGAAACGGGCTATCTCGCCGAAGCCCACGAGACCGGCCTCGCGGCGGGTCCAGCAGAGGACATCGTCCCGGACCAGAAACGACGGCAGGCCCCCGGGGAAAGTTTCGGCATCGAGGGGGACTGTCAAGGTGCGGAACGTGCTCGTCATGATGGCATAACACTAGCCCGTGATCGCCCATTGGGTGGATATACACGGGCCGGCCGGGCCTGTGCGGGGCCGCCGGGGCCGTTGCCGCAGGTGAAAGCCGCGTCAATTGGCGGCCCGTTCGTGGGAGCGCCGATCATTTGAGACAATGTCAGGGTGAACCGAGCATCCTTGGATAAGCGTCCGGACGAAGTAGCCACGATGTTTGACGACGTCGCCCCCAAATACGACGTCGTCAACGATGTCCTGTCCTTGGGGCAGACGCGGCGTTGGCGCAAGGTGGTGGTGGAGGCCATGGGCGTATCGGCCGGCCAGCACGTCCTGGACCTCGCCGCCGGCACCGGCACCTCCAGCGAGCCGTACGCCGACGCAGGCATCAACGTCATCGCCTGCGATTTCTCCCTCGGCATGCTCAAGGTCGGCAAGCGCCGCCGCCCTGACATCGACTTCATCGCCGGGGATGCCACCCGCCTGCCGTTCGCGGACAACACCTTCGACGCCAGCACGATCTCCTTTGGCCTGCGCAACGTCAACGAGCCGAAGAAGGCCCTGGCCGAGATGCTGCGGGTCACCAAGCCCGGCGGCCGGCTGGTCATCGCGGAGTTCTCCCAGCCAGTGGTGCCGCTGTGGCGCACCATGTACACCGAATACCTCATGCGGGCCCTGCCGGCCATCGCCGTCAAGGCCTCCTCCAACCCCGACGCCTACGTCTACCTCGCCGAGTCCATCCGCGCCTGGCCGGACCAGGACCACCTTGCGGCCTGGCTGCAGGAGGCCGGCTGGGAATCCGTCACCTACCGCAACCTCAGCGGCGGCATTGTCGCCGTGCACCGGGCCCAGAAACCGGCAGACCCCTCGAACGGCCCTGCCGCAGGCGCTGCGGCGGTGGCCGCCCACACCGGACCCGTGGCCAAGCTGCGCCGCAACATCACCCGGCCCGGCCGATAGCCGATCCCTGCTGTGAATGTACTGATCGTCGGGGCGGGCCCGGCCGGATCCACCGCCGCCTACTACCTTGCCAAAGCCGGCATTGACGTCACGGTGCTGGAGAAAACCAGCTTTCCCCGCGAGAAAGTCTGCGGCGACGGACTCACCCCGCGCGCGGTCCGCGAGATCCAGAAGCTGGGCCTCGCCCACCCCGAAGCCGACGGCTGGCGGCGGAACAAGGGCCTGCGCCTGATCGCCGGCGGCCGCACGATCGAACTGCCCTGGCCGGAGGTTGCCGACTTCCCGCAGTACGGGCTGATCCGGACCCGGCTCGGCTTCGACGAACAGCTCGCCCGGCATGCCCAGTCCGCGGGCGCCGTCGTGCTGGAACGCCACAGCGTCACCGAGGCGCTGCGCTCCGAGGATGGCCGGGTCACCGGCGTGCGCGCAGCACTGCTGGACAACTCCGGGCGCAAGACCGGCGAGACGCGCGACTTCAGCGCCGACGTCGTCCTCGCCGCCGACGGGAACTCGACGCGCACCGCCGTCTCACTGGGCATCGGCAAGCGCGACGACCGGCCGCTCGGCGTGGCCGTGCGGACCTACTTCACCTCGCCGCGGCACGACGACGACTGGATGGAAGGCTGGCTCGAGCTTCCCGGCCGCGACGGCAAGCTCCTGCCCGGCTACGGCTGGGTGTTCGGCGTCGGCGACGGCACCTCCAACGTGGGCCTGGGCATCCTGAACTCCTCGAAGGACTTCGGCAAGCTGGACTACAAGCAGGTGCTGCGCGAATGGACCGCCGGCATGCCCGAAGACTGGGGCTTCACCCCGGACAACCAGGTGGGCGAAATCCGTGGTGCCGCGCTGCCCATGGGCTTCAACCGCACCCCGCACTATTCTCCGGGCCTGCTGCTCCTCGGCGACGCCGGCGGCATGGTCTCCCCGTTCAACGGCGAGGGCATCTCCTACGCCATGGAGTCCGCCCGCTTCGCGGCCGAATTCATCGCCGACGCGGCTGCCCGGTCGGCGTCCGCCGGCTGGGGGACCGGGACGGAGGCTTCCAGGGCCGCCGACGCGCACCTTGCCCGGTACGCCGACTACGTGCGCCAGCAGTGGGGCTCACACTTCACACTGGGACGGGCGTTCGCCGCCCTGATCGGCAAGCCGGCCGTCATGAAACTGGCCCTCCGGACCGGTATGCCTGTCCCCGTGCTCATGCGTTTCGTGGTGCGGATGCTGGCCAACCTTACCGATCCCGCCGCCAAGGGCTTCGAGGACCGGGTCATCCGGGTCCTGGAATCCCTGGTTCCCGCCACGTCCAATCAGGCCACGTCCAATCAGGCAACGTCCAACAAGGCCGCGTCCACCACGGACAGCGTTCCGCACTCCGGCGCCAACTCCGCGGTTTCCGCAACAAAAAGTTAGGGTTAACCCGTGACCAACTCTGCAGACCAAAGCTGGACGCACGCCGGACACGGCCTGCCGAGCGCTGAACCCAGCCTCAACACCACCGCGATCGCCACCGGCCTCCAACTGCCGGCAGGCTTCTCGGCCATCGCGGGCGACGCCGAGCTGGGCCCGGCGCTCACCACCAACCTGGCGCGCGTCGAGAAGAAGCTGCGCGAAGCCATTGCCAACTCCGATCCCCTGGCTGACGCAACGTCGCGCCACCTCGTGGAAGCCGGCGGCAAGCGGATCCGCCCGCTGCTGACCCTGCTGTGCGCCCACCTTGGCGACGCCTCCCTGCCCGCAGTGGTGCAGGCCGCCGTCGTCGTCGAACTGACGCACCTCGCCACCCTCTACCACGACGACGTCATGGACTCCGCGCCGTTCCGCCGGGGGGCGCCGACGGCCCACGAGGTCTGGGGCAACTCCGTCGCGGTCCTGACCGGCGACCTGATCTTTGCGCGCGCCTCCATCCTGGTCTCAGAACTCGGGTCCCGGGCGCTTGGCATCCAGGCCCGCACCTTTGAACGGCTCTGCCTGGGCCAGCTGCACGAGACCGTGGGACCGCGCCCGGACGAGGACCCCTTGGCGCACTACCTCTCCGTCATCGCGGACAAAACCGGCTCGCTCGTGGCCGCCTCCGGGCAGCTGGGCGCGATCTTCTCCGGCGCCGACGAAGCCTACGAGCCGATCCTGGTCGAGTACGGCGAGAAGGTGGGCGTTGCCTTCCAGCTCGCCGACGACGTCATCGACGTCACCGGGATCAAGGTCAAGTCCGGCAAGTCGCCGGGAACCGACCTGCGCGAAGGCGTGCCCACCCTGCCCGTGCTGCTGCTGCGCAACGCGGCCCGCGACGGCGACCAGGCCGCCGTCGAACTGCTGACGCTGATAGACGGTGACCTCAGCTCGGATGAGGCCCTGGCCGCCGCCGTGGCCGGACTCCGGGAGCACCCCGTCACTGCACAGTCCTGGGTGGTGGCACGCACCTGGGCCGATGAGGCCATTGCCGCCCTTGCCCCGCTGCCCGAAGGCGTCGTAAAGGCCTCGCTGACCAGCTTCGCCCACGCCGTAGTGGACCGCAGCAGCTAGGTCCCCGGCCTCCAGCCGCTGGGCCCGCCTCCGGCCACACCAGCTAGGCCGGGCCCGGCGGTACAGCCGGGCCGGAGTCACTCCCCGGCCGGTTCTTCCGGCTGGGTGCAGCCTGACGATTAACCTGGCTTCCGGCTTAAACGGAATGGCCCCGGTTCCTCACAACGTCCGAGTCTTCCGTTGCGCCGAACCGGGGCCATTTCTCCGTTCGCATCAGATCCACCGGAGGCATTTGGTGAACCCAGAAACAACTCTATGACAGTTATGTCATAGCGTCCAGACCTATCTGTAAATTTCTTGTCATAAGATTTCGATTCATTGCCGGACGTTGTCGCGCTGAGTTTCCCCACCTTTGGCCGGACAGCTTCGGGACACGCCGGCCGCTGGCGGGACACGCCGTCGGACATGGTCAAAAGCGGGGAATACCAGCGGCGCAGATGGTGCGGAGTTGTCCACATAACCGATGTTGTGGCCCCCGGGGCTGTCATGCCGCGTGTGTGCTTGCCCCATGGACGTTACGGGATATCTGGAATACGCCGGCTCGGTTGCCCGCACGGCCACGCTGCTGCAGGCAGGTTTTACGTCGAACAGGATCCGCGCTGCCGTGGCTGCGGGGGATATTCGCCGCCTCCGCCATGGGGTGGTGGCGCTGCCCGGGGGCGCGGGCGGACTTCGTGGCCGCCGTGCTCGCGAACGGCATGCTCACCTGCGCCTCCGCCGCGCCGTTCCACGGCATATGGCGCCTCCACGAGCCCGCACGGCTGCACCTGCTGTGCGCGCACGGCGCAGCGCCCGGAATGGTCATCCACCGCGGCAGCCTGGTCCCGACGGAATACCCGCGCCCCGTGGCCGGACTCACCGACGCTCTGCTCCACGCGCTGCGCTGCCTGCCCCCGGTGGATGCGGCGGTCATGGTGGAAAGTGCCCTGCTGCAGGGCCGCACCTCGCTGGACTATCTGCGCCAGCGGCTGCCGGGAAACCGGAACGGGGCCGCCCGTGCAGTCCTGGAGCTGGTTGACGGCACGGCGGATTCGGCGATCGAGGTCGTTGCCAGGCTGCTCTTCCGGAGCCAGGGAATCTACACCCAGACGCAGGTGCACCTGCCGGGGATCGGCGTCGTGGACTTCCTGCTTGAAGGATTCCTGATCGTGGAGATCGACGGGAGCACCCATCTTGAGCGCGCGCAGGTCAAGAAGGACCGAGGCCGGAACAACGCCAGCATCCTGACCGGCTACGCCGTCCTCCGGTACGGATATCACGACGTCGTTTACAACCCGCAGAAGGTGATCGATGAGGTGTGGCAGGTGCTGCGCGGCAGGGTCATCCGCTGAATTTCCCCACGTATGGAATCCCGTTGCCACAGAATGCCGGCGGTTCCGCCGGACACGCCGGTGGGGGACGCCAAACAAGGGGAGAGTCGGCGGCCGCAGGAGAGAGGGGAGAATCGGCGGCCGCAGGAGAGAGGGGTGAGGTCGGCCGGAGATGGGAGGAGAGGCCGTGGAGCCTAGTCTTCGTCCTCGTCGTTGAAGGCCCACTCGAACATGTCGAAGACGAATTCGGAGAAGGTCCCTTCCTCGCTCTTCCACTGGCCGCGGGCGTTGTTGCGGCGGTACACGATGGGATCCGGGATGCTGAGGTCCCCGACGCGGAAGCCCCAGGTGAACTGCTCTTCCTCATCCTCGAGGAACATGAGGAAGCCCTCGTCATCGACTTCGAGCTCTTCGGGGTCCCAGAAGTAGTGGTAGGCCTCCATGATGTCCTCGCAGCCGCCGACTGCCAGGTAAAACTCGCGCAGGACCATCGGGACCTGGAATTGGTGTTCGGCCAGGGCGGCGTCGAGCTCCTCGGCCGGGAGGCCATCTTCTTCCTGCCATTCGTCTTCGAGATACTTCGGGACAAGCGCGCGGAATTTCTCGAGGAACATGTCAGTCATGGTCTTATCCTAGCTAATCCTCAGCGGTCGTTTTCCGCGGTGTCCAGGCCCAGCCGGTGCCAGCCGCGGACCGCCAGCGGAACGTACCAGTGGCGCCGCCAGGCCGTGACCCGGAAGGCGAAGACCACCCCGGCGACGGCGCAGGCGCTCACCGCGGTGAAGGTCTCCGTGAGGGACAGGATCACGGTCGACGCCGACCCGGCGAACGCCGGCAGCGCGTACAGATCCCTGGGGTCGAAGAGCTGCGGGACCTCGTTGGCGGTGATATCCCGCAGCAGGCCGCCACCCACCGCCGTCGTCACACCCAGCAGGACGGCGGCCACGGGATTCATCCCGGCGGCCAGGGCCTTCAGTGTGCCGGTGATGCAGAACAGGGCCAGCCCGCCGGCGTCGAACAGGATCAGCAGCGACGTGAAGCGCTGGACGCTGGAGAACAGGAAATACACCAGCACCGTGGCAAACAGGGGCGGTGCCAGGTACGCCGGGTTGGTGAACGCGGCGGGCGGGCCCGCGTTGATGATGATGTCGCGGATGACGCCGCCGCCCAGGCTCACCACCGAGGCCAGGAGCAGCGAGCCGATGATGTCGAACTGCTTCCGCGCCGCGAGCAATGAGCCGGAGACCGCAAAGAAGAACACGCCGGCGAGGTCAAGCCAGACCAGGACAAGGCTGAAGGAGAAGGTCATGAAGCGTCCCGGTCGATTGCAAGGGGGCGGATAGGGCGGCTCCAAGGTTACGCTAACGGCTATGAATACCCCCATCCTGATCGCCTGCGCCCACGGCACGTCGAGCCCGCACGGGGCCGCGGAGGTCAACGCGCTCAGGGACGGCATCGCGGGGCTCCGTCCCGGGCTGGACGTCCGCGAGGCCTACGTCGACGTGCAGGACCCGGACCTGCCGGCCGTCGTGACGGGCCTCCCGGCGGGGGTGACCGCCGTCGTGGTTCCGCTGCTGCTCAGCGTCGGATACCACGTTAAGGTGGACATCGCCCGCGCCGTGAAGAGCCGGCCGGACACCTTGGCCGCGGCGCCGCTGGGGCCGGATCCGCGGCTCGCAGCGCTGCTCGATGCGCGGCTGCGCGAGGCCGGGGTAACGGACAACGACGCCGTGGTCCTCGCCGCCGCCGGGTCCTCCGATCCCAGCGCCGCACAGAATGTCGAGGAACTCACGGAGCAGCTCCGTGCCCTGCGTTCCAACCGGATCGTGGCCGCCTACGGCGCCTCCGCCAAACCCTCGGTTCCCGACGCCGTCGCCATGCTCCGCGAGGAGGCCGCCGGCGGTGCCGGCGCGGGGGAGTCGGCCGGAGCGGTGGACCTTGGCGGTCGCGTCGTCATCGCCTCGTATCTCCTGGCGCCCGGCTTCTTCCATGACCAGCTGGCCAAGGCCGGCGCGGACCTGGTGACGGCGCCGCTGCTGCCCTCCCCGGTCCTTGCCGAAATTGCCCTGGAACGCTACGACGCGGCGCTGGCCGGGGCCCCGCAGCCCCGGCCCTGACGGTCCGCGCAGATGCACAGCCGCAGGGCGACTTCAAGAGTTTTCGGCGGTTCGTGACGAAATGTTGCCCTAGGTGACTCCCCGTTTCTGACCCTTTGTGACGGGATTACGGCCGCCCCTACAGTCGATGCATGACTGATACAGCTCTAGCCGGAGCGTCCACGGACGAGGCTGCCGCCGGCCGCACCAAGCGCCCTCCCCGCCCGGCCGCAAAGCCGCACGGCCAGTGGAAAGTGGACGGCACCACGCCGCTGAACGCCAACGAGACCTGGAAACAGGAAGACAACGGCCTCAACGTCCGCGAGCGTATTGAGTCCGTCTACTCCAAGCACGGCTTCGACTCGATCGACGGCACCGACCTGCACGGCCGCTTCCGCTGGTGGGGGCTTTACACCCAGCGCAAACCCGGGATCGACGGCGGCAAGACCGCCACGCTTGAGCCGCACGAGCTAGAAGACAAGTACTTCATGCTCCGGGTCAGGATCGACGGCGGTGCGCTCACCACCGGTCAGCTGCGCGTCATCGGCCAGATCTCCGTGGACTTCGCCCGCGACTCGGCGGACCTCACGGACCGCCAGAACATCCAGCTGCACTGGATCCGGGTCGAAGACATGCCCGAAATCTGGCGCCGGCTCGAAGGCGTGGGGCTGTCCACCACGGAAGCCTGCGGCGATGTGCCCCGCGTCATCCTCGGCTCGCCGGTGGCGGGCATCGCCAAGGACGAGATCATCGATCCCACACCGCTGATCCAGGAACTCGCCGAGCGGTTCATCGGCGACCCGGAACTGGCCAACCTGCCGCGCAAATTCAAGACCGCCATCACCGGCCACCCCAGCCAGGACGTGGTGCACGAGATCAACGACGTCGCCCTGGTGGGCCTGGTCCACCCCGAACTCGGCATCGGCTACGACCTCTGGGTGGGCGGCGCGCTCTCCACCAACCCCATGCTGGGCAAGCGCCTCGGCGCTTTCGTCCGGCCGGACCAGGCCGCCGACGTGTGGCTCGGCGTCACCAGCATCTTCCGCGATTACGGCTACCGGCGCATGCGCACCAAGGCCCGGCTGAAGTTCCTGCTGGCCGACTGGGGGCCGGTGAAGTTCCGCCAGGTCCTCGAAGACGAATACCTCGGCTACAAGCTCGCCGACGGCCCGGCCGCACCGAAGCCCTCCACGCCCGGCGACCACATTGGCGTGCACGAACAAAAGGACGGCAAGTTCTTCATCGGCGCCACCCCGCTGGCCGGCCGCCTCTCCGGCAGCCAGCTGGTCAAGCTCGCGGACACCCTGGAGGCCCGCGGCTCGCAGCGCCTGCGCACCACCCCGCACCAGAAACTCGTGGTCCTCGACGTGCCCAAGGATGAGGTGGACCCGCTCGTGGCCGAGCTCGACGCGCTGGGCCTGTCCGCCCGCCCGTCCGTGTTCCGGCGCGGCACCATCGCCTGCACCGGCATCGAGTTCTGCAAGCTCGCCATCGTGGAAACGAAGGTGACCGCGGCGACGGCGGTTGCCGAGCTGGAGCGCCGGCTCGCCGACCTCGCCGAGAGCAAGCAGCTGCCCCAGGCGCTGTCCCTGCACATTAACGGCTGCCCCAACTCCTGCGCCCGGATCCAGACGGCGGACATCGGCCTCAAAGGCATGATGCTGCCAACGCCCGACGGCGACCCCACCCCGGGCTTCCAGGTCCACCTCGGCGGCGGGCTCGCGTCCGACAGCCGCGAGGAGGCAGGCCTGGGCCGCACCGTCCGCGGCCTCAAGGTCACTGCCGGGGAACTGCCCGACTACGTGGAACGCGTGGTCCGCAAGTTCGTCGCCGACCGCTCCGAGGGCCAGAGCTTCGCCGAGTGGGCCTTCGCCGCGGAGGAAGGTGATCTGCAGTGACGAACATTCAGCCGCTGACAGGCGGTGCCGCCCAGGGAGTGGCATCGGGCCTGTCGGAGCCGCGCGCTGAGCTGATCGAAGATCAGCAGCGCGGCGAAGGGGCGGGGGCGGCATCGCCTGCCAACGGCCCCGTCGCACTCCGCTCCCACGACGAGCTCAAGGCCCTCGCCGAGGCCGGCGCCGCCGAGCTCGGCTGGGACGCCCCGGCCCGCGACGTCATTGCCTGGGTGGCCCGCAATTTCGAGCTGCCGACTGTCGCCGTCGCCTGCTCCATGGCGGATGCGGTCCTCCCGGCGCTGGTCGCGGACCAGCTCTCCGGCGTCGACGTCCTGTTCCTGGAGACCGGCTACCACTTCCCGGAGACGCACGCGACGCGCGACGAGGTCGCGGCCAACCTGCGCGTCAACGTCGTGGACGTGCTGCCGGAGAGCACCGTGGAGCAGCAGGACCGGCTCCTGGGCAAGGACCTCTTCGCCCGCGACCCCGCGCAGTGCTGCGCCCTGCGCAAAGTGGCGCCGTTGCGCCGCACCCTGGCCGGCTACGAGCTCTGGTTCACCGGGGTCCGCCGCGACGAGGCGCCCACCCGCACCAACACGCCGCTGGTCACCTGGGACGAGGCCAATGGCCTGGTCAAGGTCAACCCGGTGGCGGCCTGGACTTTCGACCAGCTGGTGCAGTACTCCGACGACAACCTTCTTCCCGTCAACCCGCTGCTTTCACAGGGCTACCCGTCCATTGGCTGCCAGCCCTGCACCCGCAAGGTGGCGCCCGGCGACGACCCCCGCGCCGGACGCTGGGCAGGAACCGACAAGACAGAATGCGGACTACACGTATGAGAACTCAAATCACCAACGAGGACCTGGAGCTGTCGGTGCTGGACAACGACGCAGCTGAGACGGCGATTGCCGCCCAGGGAGTGGCATCGGGCCTGTCGGAGCCGCGCGCTGGGCTGATCGAAGATCAGCCGCGCGGCGCAGGGGCGGGGGCGGCAATCGGCGTCGCAGGTTCACGCCTCTCGAGCCTCGACACCCTCGAGTCCGAGGCCATCCACATCATCCGCGAGGTCGTCGCCGAGTTCGAGAAGCCTGCGCTGCTCTTCTCCGGCGGCAAGGATTCCGTGGTGATGCTGCACCTGGCCACGAAGGCCTTCTGGCCCGGCAAGGTGCCCTTCCCGGTGCTGCACGTGGACACCGGCCACAACTTTCCCGAGGTCATCGACTTCCGCGACCGCACTGTGGAACGGCTGGGCCTGAAGCTCGTCGTTGGCTCCGTCCAGGAGTTCATCGACTCCGGTGAGCTGGCCGAGCGTGCGGACGGGACCCGGAACCCGCTGCAGACCGTCCCGCTGCTGGATGCGATCCAGCGCAACAAGTTCGACGCCGTCTTCGGCGGCGGCCGCCGCGACGAGGACAAGGCCCGGGCCAAGGAGCGGATCCTGAGCCTGCGCGACGAGTTCGGCCAGTGGGACCCCCGCAACCAGCGCCCCGAACTGTGGAACCTCTACAACGGCCGGCACACGGTGGGCCAGCACGTCCGCGCGTTCCCCATCAGCAACTGGACCGAACTGGACGTGTGGCGCTACATCGAGCGCGAGAACATCGAGCTGCCGGGCCTGTACTACGCCCACCGCCGCGAAGTCTTCGCCCGCGACGGCATGTGGCGCGCCGTCGGCGAGGTCTCCCAGCCGCGCGATCACGAGGAAGTCATCACCAAGACCGTCCGCTACCGGACCGTCGGCGACATGTCCTGCACCGGCGCCGTGGAATCGGCCGCCGCCACGGTGCGCGACGTCGTCATTGAGGTTGCCGCCTCGACCATCACCGAACGTGGCGCCACCCGGGCCGACGACCGCATCTCCGAGGCCGCCATGGAAGACCGCAAGAAGGACGGCTATTTCTAATGAGCACGGAAACGTTTCTCCCGGGCCCGGACCTCGTTGCCGCGGCGCTGCCCACCACGCTGTTCCGCTTCGCCACCGCAGGCTCCGTCGACGACGGCAAGTCCACACTGGTGGGCCGGCTCCTGCACGACTCGAAGGCGATCCTCGCCGACCAGCTCGACGCCGTCGCCCGCACCTCGGCGGACCGCGGGTTCGGCGGTGAAGGGGCCACCGGCACAAAAGCGATCGATCTCGCCCTGCTGACCGACGGCCTGCGCGCGGAGCGCGAGCAGGGCATCACGATCGATGTCGCCTACCGCTACTTCGCCACGGACCGGCGCAGCTTCATCCTCGCGGACTGCCCCGGGCACGTGCAGTACACCAAGAACACGGTGACCGGTGCGTCCACCGCGGACGCCGTCGTCGTGCTCATCGACGCCCGCAAGGGTGTCCTCGAGCAGACCCGCCGGCACCTGTCCGTGCTGCAGCTGCTGCGCGTGGCACACGTGATCGTCGCCGTGAACAAGATCGACCTTGTGGATTTCAGCGAGGACGTGTTCCGCGGGATCGAGGCGGACGTCCAGCAGGTCGGGCGCGAACTCGGGCTCGGCCGTGACGATTCAAATGCAGGCGGGGTCTCCGATCTCTTCGTCGTCCCCGTCTCCGCCCTCGACGGCGACAACGTGGTGGACCGCTCGGACCGGACACCGTGGTACGACGGCCCGGCGCTCCTGGAGGTCCTGGAGACGCTGCCGGCCGCCGACGAACTCGAAAGCCACCTCGAAAGCTTCCGTTTCCCGGTCCAGCTGGTGGTCCGGCCGCAGGGCGCGCTGGCTCCGGACGCCATCGCCGGCGGCCTCGATCCCGAGGCCTACCGCGACTACCGTGCCTACGCCGGCCAGATCACCGAAGGCTCCGTGAAACTGGGGGATCAGGTCAGCATCCTGACCCCGGGCCAGGCCCCGCGCACCACCACCATCACCGGGATCGACTTCGCGGGCCGCGAGCTCGCCGAGGCGGCCGCACCGCAGTCCGTGGCGCTGCGCCTGGCCGATGAGTTCGACGTCGCCCGCGGTGACACGATCGCGGCGGCCGGGACGGTGCGTGAAAGCAGTGCAGACCTCTACGCCGCCCTGTGCTGGCTCTCGCCCAAGCCGCTCCGGGAGGGCTCCAAGGTCCTGGTCAAGCACGGCACCCGCACGGTCCAGGCCCTGGTGCGGAACGTGACAGGCAGGCTCGACCTCGCCAGCTTCGGCCTGGAGCCGACCACCACCCTGGAGCTCAACGACATCGGGCACGCGCAGCTCCGGCTCGCCGCTGCGCTGCCGCTGGAGAACTACCTGCACCACCGCCGCACCGGGGCGTTCCTCGTGATCGACCCGCTCGACGGCAACACCCTCGCAGCGGGCCTGGTCAACGACCACCCGGGCGACCACGAGGACGAGCGCTACTCGATCTAGGCCACGTGTCACATGGGCGCAGCTTGTTCCCCGGTCGGTCGCCATGGGCGGCAATCCGGGAAACAAGCTGCCGTCTTTTGGGGCCGAATGTGACGCTGCGTGAACCCGCGTGACCCCCGGTTTCCGGGCCGTTGAACCCCGAATATGACACTCACCTATGGTGAATGAATGAAGACACAGGAACGGTTCCCCGGCCTCCCCCGCAGGGACTTCCAGGGGCGATGTCGCCGGCGCTGACCATCCGCCCGGCCCTTCCGCACACACCCCAGAACAGGACTTCACCCATGTCACACACCCCCGAAAACCCCGGGCCCGGCACACAGCCCGGCACCACCCGGATCGTCGCCGGCGAGACCGGCAAACCCAAACGCAAGCGCACCTTGGAGATCGCCCTGGTTGCGGGCCTCGTGCTCCTGATCGGCGCAGGCGCAGCAGTTGCATCCTCGCTGTCCCGCAGCCCCGAAACCGCCCCCGCAGCGGCAACGGCGGACGCCGGCCCGGCCACGGAACTCAGGCTCGGCTACTTTGGCAACATCACCCACGCTCCGGCCCTGGTGGGTGTCAACAAGGGGTTCATCGCCAAGGACCTCGGGGCGACCAAGCTCAGCACACAGGTGTTCAACGCCGGCCCGGCCGCGATCGAGGCCCTGAACGCCGGCGCCATCGACGCCACCTACATCGGCCCCAACCCGGCCATCAACTCCTACGTCAAGAGCAACGGCCAGTCCATCAGCATCATCGCCGGCGCCGCGGCCGGCGGAGCGCAACTGGTGGTCAAACCCGGCATCAACTCGGCGGCCGACCTCAAGGGCAAGACGCTCGCGTCGCCGCAGCTCGGCGGCACCCAGGACGTGGCCCTCCGCGCCTGGCTCGGCAAGCAGGGGTTCAAGACCTCCACGGACGGCAGCGGCGACGTCTCGATCAACCCGACCGAGAACGCCCAGACCCTCAAGCTGTTTCAGGACGGCAAGCTCGACGGCGCGTGGCTGCCTGAGCCCTGGGCCTCCCGCCTGGTGCTCCAGGCCGGCGCGAAGGTCCTGGTCGACGAGAAGGACCTGTGGGAGAAGGGCGAGTTCGTCACCACCGTCCTGATCGTCAACAAGACGTTCGCGGCCGAGCACCCTGCCACGGTGCAGGCGTTGCTGAAGGGCCATGTCGAATCCGTGGACTGGCTCAACGCGGCGCCCGCCGCCGAGAAAGCCACCGTCCTCAACGACGGACTCAAGGCTGCCGCAGGCAAGGCGTTGTCGGCCGACGTCATCGACCGGTCCCTGAAGAACATTCTCTTCACCACCGACCCGCTCGCTGGGACGTACAAGAAGCTGCTCCAGGACGGCGTCGACGCCGGCACCACGAAGCAGGCCGACATCAACGGCATCTTCGACCTCACGGCGCTCAACAGCGTTCTGAGCGAGAGTGCCGGCAAGAAGATCTCCGCCGAGGGGCTCGGCAAGGACTAGCGCCCGGGCCCCCAGCCATCCGCCACAACAGTAAGGACCAGACCATGCCAGTCGTACTGGAACACCTGGGCAAGCGCTTCGGCGCCGGCGCCCCGGTGCTGGACGACGTCAACGCCACCATCGGGCAGGGCGAGTTTGTCGCCCTGCTCGGTGCCTCCGGCTGCGGCAAGTCCACCCTGCTCAACATCATGGCGGGACTGGAGGCCCCGACGTCGGGCGCCCTGGAAGTGCCCAGCGACGGCGCCGCCTTCATGTTCCAGGACGCGGCACTGTTTCCCTGGCTGACCGCGCGGGAGAACATCGAGCTGGCCCTGAAGCTGCGCGGCGTCGGGAAAGCCGACCGCCGGGTCCGGGCGGGGGAGCTGCTGGACCTGGTGCACCTGGGCGGTGCGGGGGACAAACGGCCCCACGAGCTCTCCGGCGGGATGCGCCAGCGCGTCTCCCTGGCCCGGTCGCTGGCCCAGGACCGCCAGCTGCTGCTCATGGACGAGCCGTTCGCGGCCCTGGACGCCATCACGCGGGACCTGCTCCATGACGAGCTGGAACGGATCTGGAAGGAAACAGGCCGGACCATCGTCTTTGTCACCCACAACGTCCGCGAGGCCGTCCGGCTTGGCCAGCGCGTGCTGCTGCTGTCCTCCCGGCCCGGCCGCGTGGTGCGGGAATGGCACGTCAGCGAAGAGCACCGCACGGACGCCGGACTGGCCGGCCAGCTCACCGGCGAAATCACCGCCCGGCTACGCGAGGAGATCCGCCGCCATGCCAAGTAACCATCTTCCCGTGGCGGAAGCGCCGGTGGAGACCCGCAAGGTCCACGCCGCCCTGACCCGTTCCTCCACCGGCAAGGAAGACCTCCGCGAGCTCGAAGCGGGCCTCGACTCCCTGCAGTCAGACGCCATCCGCAAGGTCCGCATCGACTGGAGCCGGATCCTGTTGCCGGTGGCCGCGCTCGCGGTGCTGATCATCCTCTGGCAGTTGTACGTCTCCGTCGGCTTCAAGCGGCGCGACGTCGTGCCCGGCCCCCTGGATGTCATCGGCCAGGTCGGAACCCTGTGGGGGGAGGGCAAGCTTCAAGAGGCCGTCTGGACCTCGCTGCAGCGCGGCGTCGTGGGCTTCCTGATCAGCGTGGTGATCGCGACGCCGGTGGGTCTCGTGCTGGCCCAGGTGGCACCGCTGCGGCGCGCCTTCGGGCCGCTGATCTCCGGGCTGCAGGTCCTGCCGTCGGTGGCCTGGGTGCCGGCCGCTATTCTCTGGTTTGGGATCACGGATGCCACCGTGTATTTCGTGGTGTTCATGGGTGCGATTCCCTCGATCATCAACGGCCTGATCTCCGGTGTGGACCAGATTCCGCCGCAGTACCGCAGCGTCGGAAAGGTCCTGGGTGCGTCCCGGCTCCAGCTGGCCCTGCAGATCATCCTGCCGGCGGCCCTGCCCGGGTACCTCGGCGGCCTCAAACAGGGCTGGGCGTTCTCCTGGCGCTCGCTCATGGCGGCGGAAATCATCGCCGTCGGCGGCACCATCGGCTTCGGTCTGGGCTCCATGCTGGACCAGGGCCGCGTCCTGTCCGACATGACCATCGTCATGTCCGCCATCCTGCTGATCCTCGTCGTCGGAATCCTGATCGAGCTGCTCGTGTTCGCACCGATTGAAAAGCGGCTGCTCCGCCGCCGCGGCCTTCTGGCCGGCAGCACCCGCTAGGCCAGCCCCCCCAGCTCCTCCAAAGCAACGCGGAGTCACCTACGGCCCATAATCCATTGGTTTATGGGCCGTAGGTGACTCCGCGTTGCTTTTTCGATGGCTCCTTGCCCGGGTACAGGCACGGGCCTACACTCACGCCTAGAGGCCGGGTTGCGGCCCCTTCCACGGCTGATGCAAAGCCCGATTCCTAGGAGGTCGCTGTGGCGGCAAAATTTGGCGTGCTGGCCCTGGTCGAAGCCAAAGCGGGGAAGGAACAGGACGTCTGGGACTTCCTGAACGGAGGGCGCGAAATCGTGCTCAACGAGCCCGGAACGCGCACCTGGTATGCCTTCCGGGTCAACGAGAACACCTTCGGTATCTTCGACACCTTCGACACCGAGGAGGACCGGCAGGCCCACCTCAGCGGCGCCATCCCCGCCGCCCTCGGCGAACACGGTCCCGCCATGCTCGCCAAGGATCCCGACATCAAGCTGATCGAACTCATCGCCGTGAAATAGGGGTGCCCCCGGCCGCCGCAGATCAGGAGCGGCGATTGCCATTATGTGACGCGGCGTTACCTTGCGTGAACTGGTGTTGCCGCACCGTTGTTCCGCTATGTGACGCCGCCCTATCGTCGATGCATGGCAATTCAGGACATTTACCCCACGGCCCTGCGCCTCCTCGGCCGTCCCGTGCTGGTGGTCGGCGCCGGCCCGGTGGCCGCCCGGCGCACCAAGGGGCTGCTCGACGCCGGAGCCCGCGTCACCGTCGTGGCACCGGCCGCCTGCCCGGCGCTGGCTGAACTTGCCGACGCCGGCCTCCTGAACTGGGAGCCCCGCCAGTACCGCCGCTCCGACGTCGACGGCGTCTGGTTCGTCCAGACCGCCACCGGCGACGCCGCCGTGGACGCGCAGGTCTCCGCCGACGCCGAGGCGCAGCGCATCTGGTGCGTCAACGCCTCCGACCACGAAGCCTCCGCCGCCTGGACGCCCGCCGTCGCCGTGGTGGACGACGTCAAGATCGCCGTCAACGCCGGCGGAGACCCGCGCCGCGCCATGGCCCTGCGCGACGCCGTCGCCACCGCCCTGGCCACCGGAGACCTGCCGCTGCGCCGGCACCGAGTTTCCGGCACGGGGGCAACTCCCGGATCCGTGGCCCTAGTCGGCGGCGGTCCCGGCGACACCGGACTCATCACCGTCCGCGGCCGCCGGCTCCTTGGCCAGGCCGACGTCGTGGTGGCGGACCGGCTCGGCCCGCGTGAACTCCTGGCCGAACTGGCCCCCGACGTCCGCGTTGTGGAGGTCGGCAAGACCCCCGGCCACCACCCGGTACCGCAGTCTGAAATCAACCGGATCCTGGTCGAGGAAGCCCTGCAGGGCCACCGCGTGGTCCGGCTCAAGGGCGGCGACCCCTACGTGCTGGGCCGCGGCGGCGAGGAAGCCGAATTCTGCCGGCAGCACGGCGTCGAGGTCGAAGTGGTTTCCGGCGTCACGTCGGCCATTTCCGTCCCCGCCGCCGCCGGCATCCCGGTCACGCACCGCGGGCTGGCCAAAGGCTTCAGTGTGGTCACCGGCCATGAGGAACTCTCGGAAGTCCCGGCCCGTGCCGACCACACTGTGATCCTGCTCATGGGGGTGGGCCAGCTGCGCGATTCCGCAGCCTCCCTGGCCCGCGCCGGTTTGCCTCTTCAGACGCCTGTTGGCATCGTAGAGAATGGATACCTGCCAAACCAGCGGGTGACCATCGGAACCCTCGGGACCATCGCGGACCAGGCGGAGGCCGCAGGCGTAGCGAATCCCGCCGTGATCGTGATCGGCGACGTGGTCCGTGTCAGCCCGTTCGCGCCGTCGCACTTCAAGACCGCGGACTACAGCACCACCTCCCCGAACGCTCCCCGCACCACCAAGACCCGCGTACTGACCCCCTAACACCCGTCGATTGCTCCACAACTGCCGTTATCAAGCCCCAAAGGGCGTTTGTGGAGCAACGGATGCAGAAGAAAAAAGGAACACAGCCGTGTCAACTAGCACCCCCGTAGGAACCGCCGCCCGCCCGCTGCGCGTCGCCGTCGTCGGCTCCGGTCCCGCCGGCGTCTACGCCGCGGACATCCTGACCAAGAGCGAGGCCGTCAAGAGCGGCGAGCTCACCGTCAGCATCGACCTCTTCGACCGCTACCCGGCACCCTACGGTCTGATCCGCTACGGCGTGGCCCCCGACCACCCCCGCATCAAGGGCATCGTGAACGCCCTGCACAAGGTCCTGGACCGCGGCGACATCCGGTTCTTCGGCAATGTGGACTACGGCACGGACTTGTCCATCGATGACCTCCGCACCCACTACGACGCCGTCATCTTCGCCACCGGCGCCATCAAGGATGCGGACCTGAACATCCCCGGCATCGAGCTCGAGGGCTCCTACGGCGGCGCCGACTTCGTGTCCTGGTACGACGGGCACCCCGACGTGTCCCGCGAATGGCCGCTGGAGGCCAAGGAAATCGCCGTGATCGGCAACGGCAACGTGGCCCTCGACGTGGCCCGCATGCTGTCCAAGCACGCCGACGACCTCCTTGTCTCCGAAATCCCGGACAACGTCTACACCGGGCTGAAGTCCTCGCCGGTCACGGACGTGCACGTGTTCGGCCGGCGCGGGCCCGCCCAGGTCAAGTTCACGCCCCTGGAACTGCGCGAACTCTCCCACTCCAAGGACGTGGACATCATCCTCTACGCCGAGGACTTCGAGTTCGACGCCGAATCGGACCGGCAGATCCAGAGCAACAACCAGACCAAGACCATGGTGGGCACGCTCACCAACTGGATCGCCGAACAGCCCGAGGACCTCTCCGAGCTCACCGCGTCCCGCCGGCTGCACCTGCACTTCCTGCACAGCCCGGTCGAGATCTACGCAGAAACAACAGACGGCGCCGACGCGCCCGGCCGCGTCGCCGGGATAAAGTTCGAGCGCACCGAACTGGACGGCACCGGCAACGCCCGCGGCACGGGCGAGTTTGTCGAGTACCCGGTCCAGGCCGTGTACCGCGCCATCGGCTACTTCGGTTCCGCCCTCCCCGAGGTCGAGTTCGACCACAGCAAGGGAGTCGTCCCGAACGACGGCGGTCGGGTCCTGGACGCCGCCGGCACCCACGTGCCGGGGATCTACGCGACCGGCTGGATCAAGCGCGGTCCGGTGGGACTGATCGGCCACACCAAGGGTGACGCCCTCGAAACCGTGACCTACCTGCTTGAGGACCGCGAAAACCTGCCGCTGGCCGCGGCGCCCGCCCCCGAGGCGATCGTCGAGCTCCTGGCGGGCCGCGGCGTCGAGTACACCAGCTGGGAAGGCTGGCTGGCCCTGGACGAGCACGAGCGCGCCCTCGGTGAAAAGGCCACCGCTGCCGGCGGGTCGCACGGCGTCGCCGTCCAGCGCGAGCGCATCAAGGTGGTGCCCCGCGAGGACATGGTGGAGATCTCCCGCGGCGCCGCCGTCGAGGTCTAGCCTCAACACATAGCAACACAGAGCAACACAGAGCAACGACGCAGACCAGCGCGGGGTCACTTCCCGCCCATCCCGGAAAGGGATTATGGGCGCTAAGTGACCCCGCGTTGTTTGATTTACGTGGAAACCTGGGCGGTAGTCAGTAGGCTTACCGTCATGGATGAACACTCGCCCAGGGCCGGCCAATGAGGCTCCGCCACAGCAACGCGTCCGGCCGCGGATACCGCAGGGTCCCCGCCGGGACCGGGTTCAGTTACAAGGACCTGGACGGCTCCACCCTGCCGCCGGGCCCCGTGCGGGAACGGCTCGAGGGCATCGGGATCCCGCCGGCCTGGACCGACGTCTGGATCGCCCCGTACGACAACGGGCACATCCAGGCCACGGGAGTGGACGCGGTGGGCCGGCGGCAGTACATCTACCATCCGAGCTGGCGGGAACGGAAGGACCGGCTGAAGTTCGACCGTTCGCTCCAGCTGGCTGAGACCCTGCCGACCGCACGCCGCCTGGTGACCATGGACCTGCGCTCCGAGGGGCTGACGCGGGAACGCGTGCTGGCGGCCGCCTTTCGGATGCTCGACAGCGGATCATTGCGCGTCGGCTCGGAGCGCTACACCAATGAAAACGGCAGCCATGGCCTCGCCACCCTGCTCTGCGCCCACGTCAAGGTGCGCAAGGACGAACTCCGGCTCAGCTTCCCGGCCAAGAGCGGCAAGACCTGGGAGTCGCGGATTGACGACGCCGACCTCGCCGCCGTCGTGCGCCAGCTCAAGCGCCGCGGCGGCAACGCCCGCCTGCTGGCCTACAAGGACGGCCGCAGCTGGCATCCGGTGTCGAGCGCGGACATCAACGAGTACGTCAAGGAGCGCACGGGGGAGGACTTCACCGCGAAGGATTTCCGCACCCTGCGGGGGACGGCGGCGGCAGCGGTCAGCCTGGCGCAGAGCGGCCCGCAGGCGAAAGTCTCGGCCCGGAAGAGTGCGGTGAGCCAGGCCATGCAGGACGCGGCCGCGGTCCTGGGCAACACACCGTCGATTGCCCGGAAAAGCTACGTGGATCCCCGGCTGCTGGACCACTTCGCGGCCGGGGAAACGATCGACCCGAGGCGGCTGGATTCCGCCGAGTCCGAGATCCGCGCCCTGCTGTACCAGGAAGGCGACGTGGTGCCGCTGCGGAAGGCCGCCGGCTAGTTCCCGGGCGCGGCCCGGCGGCACCTCAGAACTCGGCGTTGATGAACCCGATGACAATCGCCGTCCACCAGCACAGCTGCGAGATCACCAGGCACAGCAGCAGATGGACCCGTTGCCCGGCGGTCAGGTCCTTGAACGAGGCATCGGGCGTCAGCCTGGCCAGCCGCCGCATGAGCGGAATGAGCATGATCCCGTTAAGGCTGAGCACAAGGACGGCGGCGAGCTTGAGGTCGGTCATCGGGTTGCTCAGGTGCGGGTTCAGGAACACGCCCGTGGCCAGCATGCCGGCCAGGCCGCCCCAGATCAGCGGTGTCGCCGCGCCGTCGAGCCTGATGGTTTCGGCCAGGTCCCGTCTGCCGATCAGCCACAGGAAGCCGTGCCAGTCCACCAGGACGACGGCGCCAAAGGCCATCACCATCGACAGCACGTGCAGCACGACGGCGATGTGGTGGACATAGGTGTCGACATGGACCGCGGTGGACAACGTGACCGAGAGCAGCCAGGCCGCGGCGGCCGCGGCGGACAGGGCGGCTACGAGCCGCCGCGTGGACCGCTCAGATTCACGGTGCCGTCGGAGGGTGCGTCTGCTCACCGGAACGTAGCTCATGCCATACCTCTGCGAGACCTGCCGCCGGTGGCCGTCCCAGCCCGGCCCGGGGTAGCTCCACGATAGTCCCGCGGGCAGATGCCAAACAAGAAAATCCCCACCCAGGGCGGCGGCTACATCCGGCCGAAACGCGCCCGGACCAGCGCGAACACGCCGTAGGCAATGAAGCCGGCCCCGATCGCCAGGAGCAGGTACGGGCCGAAGGGGTGGTCCCGGAGCGCCTTGAGGCTGCCGTCCAGGCCGGTGGATGAACCGGGGTTGTTGGTCGCCGCGGCCACGACGAAGAGCAGCCCGGTCAGGATCAGCGCCAGCCCTTTCGAGACGTGCCCGGTGACGCCAAGCACGCTGATCAGTTTGCCGCGGCGGGTCCCTTCGAAATGCTGCAGTTCCTCCTTGAACTTCTTCCCGAAGCCCTTGACGATGAAATACACGCCGATTCCCATGATGGTGAGCCCGAGGCCGACCAGGGCCGGAACCCCCAACGGTGACTGGATCAGGGCCGTGCTGAAATCCCGGGTCGAGTCGCCCGAATCGCCGCGCTGGCCGAGCCCGAAGCCCGCGAAGCTCAGCCCGACGCTCCCGTACGCTATGGCGAGGAAGCCGGAGGAAATGAGTTTGCCCAGCTGCTCCCGGCGCGGCAGGTGGCGGCCCCGGAGCGTCGCCTCGCTCAGCTGCCAGAGCGCGAGGCCCGCGCAGGCGATGCAGGCCGCCCACATCACCGCCGGACCCCAGGGGTTGGCAGCGAGTTGTTCGATGGCGCCGGTGGGTTCGGCCTGACCCGGCGCGCCCAGGACCAGGGCGACGGCGATGGCCCCGATCACGATATGAAGCAGTGCCATCACCGCGAATCCGGAACGTGCGACGACGTCGAGCGCGGTGCTGTTCGACGCCGCCTCCGCGGTGTCGACGGCGTCGCCGATGGCGGCTTCGATCCCGGACTCTTCTTCTGCCATGGTGCTGCGGCTATTCCTCATCTGGTCCGGTGGAACGGTGTTGTGCCTACGGCGGTGTGCCGGTGTTATGCCTTACGGCGGTGTGGCTATGGCGCCGATTCTACGCGGGGCGAAGTAGCAGCCGCTTGGACTACCGCGTTTTTGGTAAGTGTGCTTACCATAGCCGGGTCATGGCCCCGCTCGTGGACATGCCGCGGACCGGCAGCCTTGCTGCCCCCTGCGATTCGGATTCGAAGACAGATGATAGGAAGCTCAACATGGCAGGTAATCTTGTTGCCCGATCCATTCACGACCTGACGGCAGCCGCCTGGTTCGGCGGTTCCCTGATGGGCGCCATTGGGCTCAACGGTGCCACGGCTGCTGCCAAGGACCCTGCGGAACGTACCCGCCTCTCAAGCCTGGGTTGGAAGAAGTGGGCGCCGTACCAGGCGGCGGCGTTTGGGGCGCATTTTCTTTCGGGCCTCGCCGTCATGTGGGAGAACAAGGGCCGGATGGCCAAGCAGGACGGCGTCACGCGCCTGAGCGTCTACAAGTCCGTCGTCACCCTCGCCGGTGCCGCTGTGACCCTGTACGCGGGCCTGCAGGGAGCCAAGGTGGACAAGCTGGCCGCCGAGGGCGCCAAGGGTGCCACCGAGCCGAAGCCGGGTGCCTCCGAGGAACTCCGTTCCGCGCAGCAGCAGCTGAAGATCCTGCAGTGGACCATCCCCGTGTTCGCCGGCTGGGTGATCGTGCTCGGCGCCAAGCACGGCGAGATGCAGCGGCCTAAGAACGTACTGAAGGGCCTCGTCCGCTAGCCCCGGCACAGCCGGTATGCGCCACTGTTGAGGGCCGGAACATCGCGTTCCGGCCCTCAACATTGGCAGTCGCACTCTCGCCGGAACAGCACTCTCACGCCGGAACGGGGGGAGCCGGGACTGCGGCCCGGCCCTTCGATTGCCGGGCCCGCAGGATGATCTTGAAGATTTCACCGAGGAACAGCAGCACCACGCCCGGCACCAGGCAGAGCAGCCACTGCTGGCCGGTAAGCGGCAGCGTGCCGAACAGGTCCTGCATCACCTTCATCTGGGTGATCAGCATCGAGCCGAGGACGGCCCACGCGAACGCCCAGAGCAGCTTCGGGTTGGACACCGTGGCGGGCCCGAAGGCGCTCTCGGTCGGGTAACGCAGATTGAGCGCCACGAAGATGTTCATCAGCCCCAGCCCCACCACAGCCATGGTCTGGCCGACCTCCAGTGAACCGTAGGTGGTTTTGCCGATCTGCACGAGGATCAGCGTCGCGGCCGCCATGAAAAGCCCGACGACGAACAGGCGCACCATCATCGACCGGACGAGGATCGGCTGGTTGAAGGGCCGTGGTTTGCGGTCCATGATGCCCGGCGTCGCGAGATCCAGGCCCATCACCGCCCCAATCGGGGCGACGATCGCCATGTGGATCCACAGCACCTGGGCCGGGCTGAGCAGGGCCGTGCCGGCTATGGCGAAGGCCGAGGATCCGATGAACGCCAGAATGAACATGAACAGGTTGGCGACCTGGATCCGGATGAACTTCTGCAGGTTGTCGTACACGAGCCGGCCCTCTTCGACCGCCGCCACGATGGTGGCAAAGTTGTCGTCGGCCAGGATCATCTTGGCCGCGCCCTTGGCGACGTCGGTGCCGGTGATGCCCATCGCGATCCCGATGTCGGCGGCCGCGATGGCCGGCGCGTCGTTCACGCCGTCGCCGGTCATGGCTACGATGTTGCCCTTGCGCTTGAGCACCTCGACCAGCCGTACCTTGTGTTCGGGGGCGACGCGGGCGATCACGCCGATCCCGTCCACCTGGCTGTCGGCCTCCGCGTCGCTCATCGCCGCGAACTCGGCCCCGGTCACCGCGCGGCCCCTGATGCCCAGTTCGTCGGCGATCGCCGCAGCGGTGACGGCGTGGTCGCCGGTGATCATCCGGACCCGGATGCCGGCGTGCTTTGCTTTGGCGATGGCGGCCACCGCCTCGGCGCGCGGCGGGTCAACCTCGCCGATCAGCGCCGAAATCTCCAGATCCTGCATCAGCGCCATCAGGTCGCCCGAAGGCTGGAACGTCGCCGGGTCGAACTCGCGCTGCGCCAGGGCGAGCACCCGCCTGCCCTGGCTGGCGATGCGTTCGTTCTCGGCAAGCACCTTGCCCCGCATTTCGTCAGTGAGGCGCTCGGCGTGGCCGCCCGGCATCCGGCCGAACGAGGACCTGCTCAGGAGGACGTCGGGTGCCCCCTTCACGTAGGCCCGGATCACGGGCCTGCCATCGGCCCCCGGCATCCGGTGGAACGTGGCCATGAACTTGTAGTCGGAATCGAACGGTACCGACGCCACGCGCGGGTTGTTCCGGCGGAATTCCCTGACGTCCACGCCGCCTTTCTGCGCGAGCACGTAGAGCGCCGCCTCGGTGGGGTCCCCGACCACCTCGCCGTCGTTGATATCGGAGTCGTTGCACAGGGCGCAGGAGAACATCACGTAGTCCAGGTCCCGTTCGGCGTCCCCCGTGGTCCGTTGGATCTGGCCGTCGAAACTGTAGCCCTCACCGCTGACGGTGTAGTGGTGCTGCACTGTGGTGATCTCGCGGACCGTCATCTGGTTCAGGGTCAGGGTGCCGGTCTTGTCCGAGTTGATGGCCGAGGTGGAGCCCAGGGTCTCGACCGCAGGGAGGACCTTCATGATGGCGTTCTTCTTGGCCATATTGACCGACCCGACGGACAGGATGGTGGTGACGACGGCGGGCAGCGCGTCCGGGATGGAGCCGACTGCCAGCGCCACACCGATTCCGAAGAGCACCGCGAAGGACTCGCCGGAGGCCAGGCCCATCACGACGATGGCGATAAACGCGAAGAGGGCCGCGATAATGATGAAGATGGTGAGCCGGTCCACCTGCTTGGTGAGCGGGGTCTTCTCCACTTTCTGCCCGGACAGCATGTGGGCGATGTGGCCGACCTCCGAGCCCATGCCGGTGGTGGTGACGAGGATTTCGCCGTGGCCCCGCGTCACGTTCGTGTTCATGAACGCCATGTTCAGGCGGTCGCCGATGCCGACGTCGTGCCGGCCGATGGTCTCGGTGTCCTTCTCGACGGCGACGCTCTCCCCGGTCAGGGCGCCCTCCTCGATCTGGAGGGTTGCCGCCAGGATGATCCGGCCGTCGGCGGGGACACGGTCACCGGCATCGACCACCACGATGTCGCCGGGGACGATCTGTTCGGCGGGGAGCTCCACAACGTCACCGTCGCGGCGCACCTTGGCCATAGCCTTCATCATCTGCCCCAGGGAGGCGGCGGCTTCTTCGGCCTTGCCCTCCTGGTGGTACCCCAGCCACGCGTTGAACAGCGTCAGCAGGGCAAGCCCAATGGCGGTTCCGTATTCCGCAATCAGCAAGCTGACCAGGGCGGCGACCACAAGGACGATCTGCATGTAGTCCTGATAGTGCTTGAAGAACCGTTTCCACACAGGCTCCTGCTTAGCGGCGGCGAGGGCGTTCGGGCCGTACTCCTGCAGCCGCTGCTGCGCCTCTCCCGTGCTCAACCCGCCAGCCGGATCCACCTTCAGCTCGGCCGCCACTTCAGCCGGTGCCAGCGCGTACCAGCTCGCGTCAGCCTCCGCCGGGGCCACCCCAGCTACTGCTCCGGGATCGTCGCTCATGACTTCCTCCTCATCGCCGGGGCGCTGCTTAGAACGGGGTGGGGATGTGCCGCACGGCCAGTGCCGGTTCGGTGTAATCGCGGGCCTTCTGGCGCTTGGGGAGCTCGACGTCGAGCCCCGGGTACGGCTCGTAGGGCACCTGGCTGAGAATATGGCTGATGACGTTGAGCCGGCCGCGCTTCTTGATGTCATTGTGCGCGACGTACCACGGTGCCCAAGCGGTGTCGGTCGCCTCGAACATGGCGTCCCGGGCCCGGGAATAGTCGTACCACCGTTTGTAGGACTTCAGGTCCATCGGAGAGAGTTTCCAGGTCTTGCGGGGGTCGTCCATGCGGCTCTCGAGCCGCCTGGTCTGCTCGTCCGCACTGACCTCGAGCCAGTACTTGAGCAGGATGATCCCGGAGTCGACCATCGCCTTCTCCACCATCGGGGTCATGTCGAGGAACCTCTGGGTCTGTTCCGGTGTGCAGAAACCCATCACCCGCTCGACGCCCGCACGGTTGTACCAGCTGCGATCGAAGATGACCACCTCGCCCGCCGCCGGGAAGTGAGACATGTAGCGCTGGAGGTACATCTGCGACTTCTCCCGCTCGGTCGGTGTGGGGAGCGCGACCACGCGGAACACCCGGGGGCTCACCCGCTCGACGATGCGCTTGATCGTGCCGCCCTTGCCGGCCGTGTCGCGGCCTTCGAAGACGATGCAGATTTTGGCTCCGGTGGACTTCACCCACTCCTGCATGGCGACCAGTTCACCCTGCAGGACCTCCATCTCCGCTTCGTACTTCTTGCGCGGCATCTTCTTCCCGGCGCGCCCGTCCTCTGCGTCGGAGCCCTTGGACTTTTTCTTCTTCTTGCCCACCATCGACCTCCTCGCGACGTACTTGCTGAGGTAAACCACAACACTGCGACACCGGCGAGACTGTCATCCAACGAGACCGGCACCCCGGCCCGGGACTGGGGCGCGGCTGCACTTGTCGCGGGCACCCTCGTGCGGCGTCCTGCCATTCTTAGTGTTGACCGCGGCTCGGGTCCGGTCTACGGCACTAAGACCCTAATGGGCAGCGGCGGAACCGGGTGTCTCGGCCGAGCCGGCCCCTGCTGCTGGGCGCAGGGGCCGGCCGTCCGGGCTCGGCGCTGGCGCCGATGATGACGGAAACCCGCCTGGCCGCTAGGCCGGTGCGCGGGTGGCGGCCGCCACTGAGACAGAGCATCTTCCGCGCACCTTGGGAAAGCCTTGGGTTAGTCCTGGAGCCATTCCGCGCAGGAATTCAGGTTCCGGGTGACGCTTTCGACGGCGGCCGCCTCGTCGCGGGCGGCAATTGCGGCCACGAGTTCGTCGTGGCCCTCGTGCGGCAGGCCGTTGAAGCCTCCCCGACGCTGCTGGCGGAGCAGGTCGTTGTGGAATACGCTGCCGAAACTGACATACAGCTCATGCAGCAGCGGGTTGGCGGACGCCTCCGCCACGCGCGCATGGAAGTCCCAGTCTGCCCGGGCCCACGCGGCGTAGTCCTCGGCGAGCCAGGCGGCACGGCGGGCAGTGAGCAAACCGCGCAGGGCGGTGAGGTCGTCGGCTGTCGCATGGCGTGCAGCGAGCCTGGCCGCCTGGGTGTCCAGCCCGACCCGGACCTCGAGGATGTGCTCCTGGGAGTGGTCCTCATACATCCGCTGCGTGGCGCCTGCGATCTCGCTCGTGGCGCGGACATACGTGCCGTCCCCGCGGCGGACGTCGAGCATTCCGCTGTGGGCCAGCGCTTTGATGGCCTCACGCAGGGTGCCACGGGAGACCCCAAAGGCGGCCATCAGCTCAGGTTCGGCCGGAATGCGCTGCTGCAGCGGCCACTCGCCCGAGTGGATCAGGGCCCGCAGCTTGGCAGTGACTTCCTCCGCCAGCGGTGGCCGGTGCGAAGCTGTGAGTGTCATCGCCGGGTTCCTTCCGGGGCGTGCGGGGCGGTGGCCCGCAGCTTTTTGGCTGCCAGTTCCTTGGCCCGCAGCTCCTTCGGTCCGGCCGAGAGCAGGTGGCCCACCGCGATCTGGCCGAGGGCCACGGCCAGCAGCAGGGCCAACGGCAACGTCCAGGAATTGGTGGCGCTGTGCAGCAGGCCCATGCCGAACGGGCCGAGCGTCGCCAGCAGATACCCGGCGGACTGGGCCACGGTGGACAGCGCGGTGGTCTCGGACGTGCTGCGGCCGCTGCGGCTGATCATCACCATGACCAGCGGGAAAATGCCGAGTCCGAATCCCAGCAGCACCGCGGTCAAAGGAGCCCAGTCCGTCGGCACGACCAGCATCGAGAGGACGCCGAGGGCCATGGTCACGGTGGCCAGATAGAACGCGGTCCGAAGCATCCGGGGGCGTGATCCGATGGCCACCAGCACCATGCCGGCGGGGACGGAGACGAGCTGCATGAGCCCGAACATCAGCCCGCTGTCGGACGCGGAGAGCCCCGTCGTGGCCAGCATGTAGGGGAACCAGCTGAGGACGGCGTAGGCCAGGAGCGCCTGCACTGTGAAGCCCAGCGTGATCATCGCGCCGGTGCGGGTCCGCAGCAGGGGCCACGGGGAAACCCGGGCGGCCTTGCCGGGGGATGCGTTGCGGTGAGCGTGCACCGCGATCGGGAGGAAGCCGAGGCACGCCCCCAGGGCCAGGAATCCGATCGCGCCGACGCCCGCCGACGGCGAGCCCAGGGCCTGGGCCACCGGAACGATCAGCACGGCGGTGGCAGTGGCGCCTGTGGTCATGGTCAGCGTGTAGACGGCGGTCATGAGGGACGTGCGGTCCGCGAAGTGCACGCGGATGAAAGAGGGCATGGCCACGTTGCAGATGGCCAGCCCGGACATCCCCGCCACGGTGCCGGCCAACAGCATCCCGGTGGACGGGACGCCGCGGAGCAGCAGCCCGGCCGCCAGCATCACGAGGGAGAGCAGGATGGCTTTTTCCAGCCCCAGCTGCCGGGTGAGCCAGGACGTGGCAGCGCCGGCCACCGCGAAGCACAGCGTGGGGATCGAGGGGAGCAGCGCTGCGATCAGCGGGCCGTAGCCCAGGACAGCCTGCAGGTCGTGGAAAAGCGCGGCGGCGCCGGTGATGCCGGCACGCAGGTTGAGCCCAATGAGCACGAGCGCCACGACGCCGGCCACGATCACGCCCCGCGGGCGGACCGCGCCGGGTGGAGCTGTCTGGGAAAGTGCGGAAACCGCCGTGCTGCTAGCCATAGCTAAAGGTTAGACGTTTGATGTTTGAGTCTCAGCCTTTAGTGGCGAATATCTCTGCAGGTGACAGAAAGCAACGCGGGGTCACTTAGCGCCCATCCCGGGCCGCTCAATGGGCGCTAAGTGACCCCGCGTTGCCTGCGGGCCGGACTGGAAGCGCGGTCAGCGCCGTCAGCGCGGATGCCGGGCGCTGAGCCGCTGCACCGCGAGCGCGAGCCAGAGCTGCACCCGGTCCGCTGTCTGCGCGGGGTCGTATCCGGTGAGTTCGGTGATCTGCGCCAGCCGGTAGCGGACCGTATTGCGGTGCAGCGTCAGTTCCTCGGCGACGGCCGCCACCGAGCCGTTGTTGCCGAGGTAGCTTTCCAGCGTGGCCATGAGTTCGGCGCCGTGCGCCGCGTCGAAGGCCCGCAGCGGGTTCAGTGATTCGTTGGCCATGTCCGCCAGCGGAACGTCCTCGCTCGCGAGCAGCAGCGAGGTCAGACTCAGCCGCTCGGGCTCGTTGACCGGCAGCCCGTGGCTGGCCGCGTCACGGGCCTCGAAATAGCTCCAGCGCAGGCCGTTGGGCTTGGTGTACGCCCCGCCTATGCCGATCGTGGCATGGATCCCGGCCTCGGCGAGGTGGTCGCTGAGGCTGCGGGCAAGGGCGCTCGCGCCGCTGCCGTCGTCGGCCACCACCACCACGAGGTCCTTCCCGACGACGGAGCCGACAGCCGCGGCCAGCGGCTGGGGCAGCGAAGAGCTGCCCAGCTGCTTCTGGTGGGCGGCCGATTCGGCGAGCAGGACCACGTTCTTGCGGGTGCTGTTGATGCCGACGCCGGCCAGACGGCGGGTGGCTTCGGACGCCTCCAGCGTCCCGTGGATAACGTCGTCGAGGACCTGGCCCGCCAGCGCCCGCTGCGCCTGCCGTTGCTTGACCATGTTGTTGAGCTCAACGCTGATCAGGTTTTGGGCGTAGCCCACGATGCCCGTGTCCTCGAACGGCTGCTTCACCCACAGGGTGCAGGCATCGCGGCGTCCCGTGGGGATGGGATAGGACGCCCAGCCCTCGGCCTTGGGCGCCGGGTGGCCCGCAACACTGTTGTACAGCTGGGCGGTGAACTGGGTCAGGACGATCTCGGTGCGCAGCATCGACCCCAGGTGTTTCAGGAGCTCGGCCAGGCCGCCGCCCGTCAGCAGGGCGCGGGCCAGGATCTGGTGCCCGGCGATGAGCCGCTCAAGCTTGACCAGGTGGTCCGCGGACTGGGCGTCGGCCACGAGCTTTCCGATCGCGATGAACGGTGTCTCGTAGGGCACTTCCACCACCGGCAGCCCCCACCGGTTCGCTTCGGCGATCAGGGCCGGCGGAACGGCGTCGTGCGTCAGGCCGACCCCGAACCCGATGCCCACCGCGCCTGCCCGCTGGACCTGACGCACAAACCGGCGCTGCTCCGCGGCACTTTTGAGCCGCATACCGGTCGTCAGGATCAGTTCGCCGCCATTGAGGAACCGCTGCGGATCCTCCTGTTCGGTGACGGCCACCCAAAGAATGTCCTGGTGCCAGGTGGTTTCGGCGAGTCCGGCCTTGGTGAGATTCAGGGACGGAACTCCCAGTAGGGCTGCGAGTGAAATGGCCATGGATTCAGGATAGCCGGGTGCTGGTCAAGCGCACTAAAGTTCTGCGGGGATGGTGTGCAGGTGCCTATTCCCTGCCTTGACCTGCTGGCATAGGCTCGTGACCAGTCACACATCCGTCATTGGCAGTAAGAAAGAGGTTGTACACCGTGGTTCAAACCTTGCAGAACTTCATCAACGGCGAGTTTGTCACCCCCGCCGGCACAGGATTGCTGCCCATCGTGAACCCCACCAACGGTGACGTGGTGGCGCAGGCGCCGATCTCGGTGCAGGCCGACGTCGACGCCGCCATGACGGCAGCCAAGAACGCGTTCAAGACCTGGAAGCACACCACGCCCGGGCAGCGGCAGCTCATGCTGCTCAAGCTGGCGGATGCCGTCGAGGCCAACAGCGACGAGCTCGTGGAGGCCCAGCACCGCAACACCGGCCAGGTCCGCTCCCTGATCGCCTCCGAGGAAGTGGCCGCGGGCGCCGACCAGCTGCGCTTCTTCGCAGGCGCCGCCCGCATCATGGAAGGCAAGTCCGCCGGCGAGTACTTCGAAGGCCACACCTCCTACGTGCGCCGCGAGCCGATCGGCGTCGTTGCGCAGGTAGCCCCCTGGAACTACCCGTTCCTCATGGCCATCTGGAAGATCGGGCCTGCCCTGGCCGCCGGCAACACCGTGGTCCTCAAGCCCTCGGACACCACCCCCGAGTCCACCCTGGTGCTGGCCCGGCTCGCCGGTGCGATCTTCCCGGCCGGCGTCCTGAACGTTGTTCTGGGCACCGGCGAAACCGGCGCCATGATGGTCGAGCACAAGGTCCCCGGCCTGGTCTCCATCACCGGTTCCGTCCGCGCCGGCATCGCTGTCGCCTCGGGTGCCGCCAAGGGACTCAAGCGCGCCCACCTGGAACTCGGCGGCAAGGCCCCGGCCATTGTGTTCGCCGACGCCGACATCAAGAAGAGCGCCGCGGCGATCGCCGAGTTCGCCTTCTTCAACGCCGGCCAGGACTGCACGGCCATCACGCGCGTCCTGGTTCAGGATTCGGTGCACGACGACGTCGTCGCCGCCATGGTGGAGCACACCAAGACCCTGCACACCGGCTCGCAGAACGACGAAGACAACTACTTCGGCCCGCTGAACAACGTCAACCACTTCAACGCGGTCACCTCAGTTGTCGAGCACCTGCCGGCCAACTGCAAGATCGAGACCGGCGGCCACCGCGCGGGCGAGAAGGGCTTCTTCTTCGAGCCCACCATCGTCACCGGCGCCAAGCAGAGCGATGACATCGTCCAGAAGGAAACGTTCGGCCCGGTCATCACGGTGCAGAAGTTCAGCACCGAGGACGAGGCCGTGGAACTGGCCAACGACGTCGACTACGCCCTGGCCTCGAGCGTCTGGACGACGAACCACGGAACCGCCATGCGCCTGAGCCGCGACCTCGACTTCGGCGCAGTCTGGATCAACACCCACATTCTCCTCACCGCCGAAATGCCGCACGGTGGCTTCAAGCAGTCCGGCTACGGCAAGGACCTGTCCATGTACGGCGTGGAGGACTACACCCGCATCAAGCACGTCATGAGTGCGCTCGACGCATAACGCCGACGCATAACGCTGCTAACTCAACCTGACGCATAACTCGCGCGCCTCAACCGCACGCTTAGGAAGGCCTTCCCATGACCACCACCGCACATGACATCACCTACCGGCTCGAGCAGAAGCGCCGCGTCCAGGCCGACTTCCCGGGCCCCAAGTCCGTCGCCCTGACCGAACGCCGCAAGGCGGTCGTCGCCGCCGGCGTCGCGTCCAGCGTCCCGGTCTTCGTGGCCGACGCCGACGGCGGCATCATCCACGACGTCGACGGCAACTCCTTCATTGACCTCGGCTCCGGCATCGCCGTGACGAGCGTCGGCGCCTCGGACCCCGCCGTCGTCGGCGCCGTGAAGGAAGCCGTGGAGCACTTCACCCACACCTGCTTCATGGTCACGCCGTACGAGGGCTATGTCGCCGTCGCCGAGCAGCTGAACCGCCTCACCCCGGGCGACCACGAAAAGCGCACGGTGCTGTTCAACTCCGGCGCCGAGGCGGTCGAAAACGCCGTCAAGGTGGCCCGCCTTGCCACCGGCCGGGACGCCGTCGTCGCATTCGACCACGCCTACCACGGCCGCACCAACCTGACCATGGCGCTGACCGCCAAGGCCATGCCGTACAAGACCAACTTCGGCCCGTTCGCGCCCGAGGTCTACCGCATGCCGATGAGCTACCCGTTCCGCGAGGAAAACCCGGAAATCACCGGTGCCGAGGCCGCCAAGCGCGCCATCACCATGATCGAGAAGCAGATTGGCGGCGAGCAGGTTGCCGCGATCATCATCGAACCGATCCAGGGCGAAGGCGGCTTCATTGTCCCCGCCGACGGGTTCCTGCCCGCGCTGGCGGACTGGGCCAAGGACAAGGGCATCGTGTTCATCGCCGATGAGGTCCAGTCCGGCTTCTGCCGCACCGGTGAATGGTTCGCCGTGAACCACGAAGGTGTTGTCCCGGACATCATCACCATGGCCAAGGGCATCGCCGGCGGCATGCCGCTCTCCGCCATCACGGGCCGCGCCGATCTCCTCGACGCCGTCCACCCGGGCGGCCTCGGCGGCACCTACGGCGGCAACCCGGTGGCGTGCGCAGCAGCGCTGGCGTCGATCGGCTCGATGGAGCAGTACGACCTCAACGGCCGCGCCAAGCACATTGAAGAGATCGCCCTCGGCAAGCTGCGCGAACTCGCCGCTGAGCTTGCTGACGGTTCGGTGATCGGTGACGTCCGCGGCCGCGGCGCCATGCTGGCCATTGAACTCGTCCAGGCCGGTTCCAAGGAGCCGAACCCGGAGCTGACCAAGGCCGTCGCCGCAGCCTGCCTCAAGGAGGGTGTCATCATCCTCACCTGCGGCACCTACGGCAACGTCATCCGGCTGCTGCCGCCGCTGGTCATCAGCGACGAGCTGCTGCTGGACGGCCTCGGGGTCCTGGCCGCGGCCATTAAGGCCAACGCCTAGCCCAAGGCCCAATGAGCTGCCGGGAAGGCGATCCTTTCCCGGCGAGCCGGTGCTACCCGAAAACGGGCGACACAGCGGAGGAGCCGCGGACACCTTGTCCGTGGCTCCTCCGCTGTTTCCGGCCCTGGCTTGTCCGGCCCTGCATCCGGGCCCTGCATCCGGTCCTACTTCCAGGCGGTCGCGTCCAGCTGGATCGCCACCACGTACAGGTGCTGGCCCTGCTCGATCTTCTCCACCTCAGTGACCCGCACCTTCGTTTCCGGAATCGTGCCCACCGGACGGCCGACGCCGATCCCGTAGCTCAGCACGCCCTCGAAGTCCCCGGCCGGCGCGTAGCTGGTGAGCGCCTGGTATCCGATTGCCGGCGGCGGCGCACTGGTCACGGTGCTGGCCGTGCCGTCCGCGGTGTGTGACTGGGCCCCGCGGAAGGTCACCTCGAGGAGGGTTCCCGTGCCCGGCATCGGGATGGGCAGGCCGCTGCCGTCGGCGACGAGTTCGGGGACCATTTCGACGTCGTAGCTGGGGAAGCCACCGGTGAACCGGAAGCTCAACTGGTCGTACGGCGGCGCGTCGGAGGGGTGCTGGCCCGCGCCGATGGCGGCCAGCGTCGGCAGCGGTGCCGCCGGCGGGGGCGCGATCGGCACAGGGTTCTTGTGGTCCGTGTGGAACGGGGTGGTTGGCCCCGGCACGGACCAGTCGTGGGTGACCGTGGAGGAGATCACCTTGTCGCCTGGTTGCGGCGGTGCCGTTTCGTCGGCATCCCCGGTTGCCGACGGCGACGGGCTGGCGGTCGGGGACTGCGACGGCGGCTGGCTGCCGGCGGAAGGCTGCGGGGCAGGCGGCGTGCAGGCAGTCAGGACCAGCAGGAGCGTCAGGGTTCCCAGTCCCGCGGCCCGCGTCCGTCCGTTGCGAATGGCGTCCATGGTGCGCTCCCCTCGACCATTCCAGCGTAGGTCCGGAAGATTGTGCTGGTCAGGGTAATAAGTCACCACCTTTTTGAGGTTCCGCTGGACTAGAGTCGTTCCTATCCACTGCAGGAACGCAGACCGGCCGACGTCGCCCGGAACCCCCGGGGCGCAGCTGGCATCTGCCCCAGACCCAAAAGGGGTTCATACATGCGATACGTAGTCGGCTATACACCCACCGAACGTGGTGCGGACGCCGTTGCCCTGGCCTCAGCCATGGCCCGCGCGCAGGGAGCGCATCTCGACTTGGTCTATGTGGTGGATCGGCACACGCCCTATGTGGCGATGAATCCGGAAGGAAACCAGGTCAGCGCCGCGGAGCAGCAGATCCGCTCAGCGGAACGCCAGGGAATGGAACTGGTCCCTGAGGGGCTGGAGGCGCACTTCCATGTCCGACAGGCAGAATCGTTCGCGGCCGGCCTCATTGAGGCCGCACTCGAGTACAGGGCAGGGTTGATCGTGGTGGGTGCCGCCAGCAGCGGCCTGTTCAAGCGCCATACCGTGGGCAACGTGGCCAACGCCCTGCTGCACGCTGCCCCGGTTCCGGTGGCACTGGCGCCGCGCGGCTACCGCCATACCGAAGCCATCACGCGTCTGACCCTCGCGGTGGGCCAGCGCGTCGGAGCGGAGGCGGCGATCGACGTCGCGATCGAATCCGCCGAGCGCCGCGGGGTGCCGCTTCGGCTGGTTTCCCTCGTGGAACTGGACGTCGAGGGGGACGGCGGGGAGAACGTCAACGCCGCCCACATCCACGCCAACACCGTCCTCGCTGCCGCCGCGCACCGCCTGCCGGAGGGCCACCACGTCAGCGTGGAGGTCGCCCACGGCCGCACGATCGAGGAAGCGATCGATGACCTGGAATGGGACGACGGCGAGGTCATGATCGTCGGGTCCTCCCGCCTGGCGGAGAAGCACAAACTGTTCATTGGCAGCACGGCTTTCAAGGTGCTGCGGGCGCTCCCCGTTCCCATGGTCGTGGTCCCGCGCGACTACCAGCGGGTGGATGCCTTCCCGGAGGTCTGAGGCCCCGGGGCCAGGACCGCCCAATACGCGGGAATGTTGCTGGGCGGTCCACCGGCCTCCATCGGCACCGTCTTCAGGACGGTGGGTCCCTCCGCGATGAGGGTCCAGCAGTCCGGGGGAAACACGCGGGAGCGTTGCCCGGCACCGAAGTGGCCCGGTTTCGGCAACGAGGCAATGGCCTGGCGGAGCGGTCCCGGGATCCGCTTGCCGGTGGCGCCGAGTTCCCTCAGGTAGCTCAGGGCGCCGCCCGGGACGTTCGTTTCGACGAGGTAGATCCTGCCCCGGGTGCCCAGGAGCGCTTCGATGGAGCCTGCGAGGCGTGCCTGCCGACGCCGGCTGAGGACATGGAGCACGCCGCGGACAAAGACGTTGGCGTCGCCGAGTTCGCGCGCCAGCGCAGCCGCCGCGGCCGGTTGCGTGGCATCCAGGCTCCGGAAACTGAGGCCCGCGACCTGCGGCTGCGCGGAATGCGCGGCTGCCACGGCCTGGGGTGAGACGTCGACGCCGAGGACCGAGGCGAAGATGGCGGTGAGTCGCCGTGTGATGGTGCCGTTCCCGCAGCCGAGATCGATCACCGGAAGGCTGGTGTCCATCGCGCCGGCCATCACCTGCAGGTGGTGCCGGATCTCTTCGTTCCCGGCGCCCGGGGCGGCGTCCCAGATGACCGGTTCCCGGAGGGACCCCTGGGACACGCCGCGCCAGAAGGCATCCCAGCGCCGGTCCGGGCGGCTGGGACGGTGCAGGGAGAGCGCGGCAACCCTGGCTGCGAGCCGGACAGTGTCTGCCACCCTGTGCACGCGTTTTCCTGTCTTGCGTGTTTCTGTTTTGCGTCTGCCCGCCGGAACGCTCACGCGACCGCGCCGTCTCTGTGCCCGAGCAGGTCCGTCATGTCCGCTACCGGGAGCGGGCGGCTGAAGAAATACCCCTGGCCGAATTCGCAGTTCAGCTGCCGCAGCCTGTTGGCTTGCTCCCTGTCCTCGATGCCTTCGGCGACGGCGCCCAGCCCGGCCGAATGGATCAGCTGCAGGATGGCGGCGACGAAGGTTTCCTGCTGCCGGTCCGTGGTCAGCCCGTCGAGCAGGGACTTATCGATCTTCGCCTGCGCGGCGGGGAGCGTGCGCAGGTAGCTGATGGAGGAATAGCCGGTGCCGAAGTCGTCGATCTCGATCCGGACGCCGAGGTCATTGAGTGACTGCATGGTGGCGGCCACCTCGGGGCCGCCGCGCATGATCGCGGTTTCGGTGATTTCGATCGAGATATGGCGGGGCTCGACGCCGTGCTGGGCCAGCAGGCCTTCGACGTAGGGTGCCAGATCGACGTGGTGCAGGTCCGCGGGGGAGAGGTTGATGTGCGTGCTGAAGTCCGCGGAAAGCCCCGGATCTGACTTCCAGCGGCCGGTCTGTGCGATGGCGTTCCGGAGCACCCAGTGGCCGATTTCCACGGTGAGCCCGGCCTCGTCGGCGGCGTCGAGGAAGGTATCCGGCCCCAGCAGGCCCAAGGCGGGGTGGCGCCAGCGGATCAGGGCCTCGGCGCCGGCGATCGCTCCGGTGCGCAGGTCCATGATGGGCTGGTACTCCAGCTCGAGCTGGTCCATCGCCAGTGCCGTCCGCAGCTCCGCCACCTGGTGGACCCGCTGCTTGGCGGCCTCGTGCATGGCCGCGGAAAACACCAGGAGGGTGTCCCTGCCGCGTTTCTTGGCCTCGTGCATGGCGATGTCGGCATCGCGGATGAGTTCCTCGCTTCGCAGGCCCGGTTCCCCCAGCCGGACACCGGTGCCGGCCGTGAGGGCGACCGCCACACCGCCGGCAACGATTCTGTCCTTCAGTGATTCGCCGAGCCGGGCAGCGGTCTGCAGCACGGACTCCGTGTCCTGGTCCGCGACGAGCACCGCGAATTCATCGCCGCTGAGGCGCGCGATCAAGTGGCCCGGTCCGGCCGCGGCGCTAAGCCGCAGGGCCGTCTCGCGCAGCACGGCGTCCCCGGCGGCGTGGCCGAGGCTGTCGTTGATGAGCCGGAAGGAATCAAGGTCCATCAGGATCAGGGCCGGCTGGCGTCCCGTGCCGGCCCCGGCAACGGCTTCGGCCACTTTTTCCTGCAGCAGCGAGCGGCTGGCCAGGCCGGTCAGCTCATCGGTGTTGATGACGCGCCGGAGTTCGGCTTTGGCCGCCTCCAGGAGCGCGGTCCGCTCGGCGACCCGGACTTCCAGGTCCTCGTACATGCTCTGAAGCTCTTCGGCCAGGAGGTTGATGCCGGTGGTGACTGCGTCTATCCCGTCCCGGGCCGGTGAGACCGGCAGCCGGTTCGACAGATCGCCCGAGGACAGTACGACGATGCCGTCCACGAGGTCCTCGAGGCGGCGGTCATCATCACGCCCCGTCATGGCCCTGCGAGGTCAGCCAGCGGACCGCCTCTTCACCGTTGGTGAAAAAGCGTGTCGGAACCGGCGCGGAATTGACGCCGAGGAAGAAGTTGGCGAGGACCCGGTCCACGGCGGAGGAGCCGAGGAGCGCGATTGCCGAGGCGTCGCAGTGCTTGGCGAACACGGCCCGGGCGGCCCGGCTGACGGACTCCGTGGTGGCCATGTCGATCAGCAGCGGCGTGGGCCGGCCGCCGCACAACTCATTGACACGATCCATGGCCAGCTGGGCGTTGGGGGCATCAATCACCACGCCGCGGGCCCACTGAAGGCGCAAGATGCCGTTGCTGTCGAAGTCCACGGACGAGATGTCGCGCCCGCCCTGAGTTTCACGATCCTCTTGTGGCACCAGCAATCCTCAATTTCGCCCCGACATGTCCCCTTCATGATGACACTAACGCACGGCGGCAGGGGTAAGCGGGCCGCCAACCCGCCGGGGCCGGTAGTGCTAGGCGGCGGCGCGGGCCCGTTTCCGGGTCACGGAGTTCTTCCGGGCCGTGTGCAGCATGTCCACGGTCAGTACCAGCAGCGCCAGCCAGACGACGCCGAAACCGGCCCACCGGTCAGGTGTCATGGTTTCCTTGAACACGACGAGCGCCACGATGAACTGCAGGACGGGCGCGAAGTACTGCAGCAGCCCGATCGTGGTCATCGGCAGACGGCGGGCGGACGCGCCGAAGAACAGCAGGGGCACCGCGGTGATGACGCCCGACGCCACCAGCAGCCAGAAATGGCCCGCACCGTTTCCGGCCAGAGTTGCCGACCCGCTGACCGCGAGGAAGATCATGGTGGCCGCAGCTACAGGCGCCAGGACGATCGTCTCCACAGTGAGGCTTGTGATCGCCTCCGCCCGCGGGCCCACGCGCTTCTTGACGAATCCGTACAGGCCAAAGCTCAGCGCGAGCGTCAGTGCTATCCAGGGGAGCTTGCCGTAGGAGACCGTCAGCACCCCGACGGCCACGAAGCCGATGCCGACGGCGGCCCACTGCAGCGGCCGCAGCTTCTCCTTCAGGACGAAGACCCCCAGCAATACGGAGACCAGCGGGTTGATGAAGTAGCCCAGGGAGGCCTCGACGGCTTGGCCGGTGGTCACGCCGTAGGTGTACGTCAGCCAGTTCACCGCGATCAGGGCAGCGGCGATGGACAGCGGCCCAATCACCGTGCGGTCCCGGAAAGCAGCAGCCAGCACCCGCCAGGACCGTGTGACGGTGATGAGCAGGACGCAGAACAGGAGGGACCAGACCACCCGGTTGGCGACGATTTCGACCGCGCCGGCCGGATGCAGGACGTAGAAGTACAGGGGCAGCAACCCCCAGAGCCCGTAGGCGCCGATACCGAACAGGATTCCCGCCGTCGTGTCCTTGTCCACCGGTGCCGGTCCGCCCGGCCGGGCCGGCGCCGGCCCCGCCCCAGCGGCCGGGCCGGCCGGCGCTGTCAATGGGGCGGGGGACAATGATCCTTCGGGCTTAGACACAAGACCAATAACACCACCTGCGCGGCGCCTATTCCTGCCAATCGGAGCGCGACCGGGCCGGTCACATTTAGAATGGGGGCCTGTGCGCTGTGTCTACTGGCGCTGTCCCTAAGACTCAGAAGGGCTCCCGGTGTCCAACTCGGCCGAATCCACATCCTCCCGTCCCCTCCGTGTCGCGATTGTTGGCGCCGGCCCGGCCGGTGTCTACGCCGCGGACATCCTGACGAAGTCCAATGAGGTCAAGGACGGCGACTTCCAGGTCAGCATCGACCTCTTTGAGGCGTATCCGGCGCCCTACGGCCTCATCCGCTACGGAGTGGCTCCCGACCATCCGCGGATCAAGGGCATTGTCAACGCGCTCCACAAGGTCCTGGACCGCGGCGACATCCGGTTCCTCGGCAACGTCACCTATGGCCGGGACCTGACGCTGCATGACTTCCGCGCGTTCTACGACGCCGTCATCTTCTCCACCGGCGCCATCAAGGACGCGGACCTGGATATTCCCGGGATCGGCCTGGAGGGATCCTTCGGCGGGGCCGACTTCGTCTCCTGGTACGACGGCCACCCGGATGTGCCGCGGGACTGGCCGCTGGAGGCCAAGGAGATTGCGGTGATCGGCAACGGGAATGTGGCCCTCGACGTGGCCCGCATGCTGGTCAAGCACGCCGATGAACTCCTGGTCACCGAAATCCCGGACAACGTCTACCGGGCGCTCAAGGATTCGCCGGTCACCGACGTCCACGTGTTTGGCCGCCGCGGCCCGGCCCAGGTGAAGTTCACGCCGCTGGAGCTGCGCGAACTCAGTCACGCCAAGGACGTGGACATCGTCCTGTATCCAGAGGACTTCGAATTCGACGAGGCCTCGGACGAGGCCATTCGCAGCAACAACCAGATCCGGACCATGGTCAACACCCTCACGAACTGGCTCGTCGAGGAGCACGCCGAGGCCGAGGAACCGTCCTCGCGCCGGCTGCACCTGCACTTCCTGCACAGCCCCGTCGAAATCTATGGAACAACAGACGACGCCGCGAACCCCGGCAAGGTCGCCGGCATCAAGTTCGAACGCATGCAGCTGGACGGCACCGGGAACGTCAAGGGCACCGGTGAGTTCCTCGACTACCCGGTCCAGGCCGTCTACCGCGCGATCGGCTACCACGGTTCGCCGCTGGATGAGCTGGAATACGATGCCCGCCGCGGCGTCGTCCCGAACGAAGGCGGCCGCGTGCTCGACGCCGAGGGCAACCCCGTGCCCGGAATCTACGCCACGGGCTGGATCAAGCGCGGCCCCGTCGGGCTGATCGGCCACACCAAGGGCGACGCGCTGGAGACCATCGGCTTCCTGCTGGAGGACCGGCTGACGCTGCCGCCGGCGCAGAACCCGGACCCGCAGGCCATCATCGACCTGCTCCAGGAGCGCGGCATCGAGTACACCACGTGGGAAGGGTGGATCAAGCTCGATGCCCACGAGCTCGCCCTCGGCGCCGAGTGGTCCGCGGCGGAGTCCGCCAACGGCATCGAACGGGAGCGCATCAAGGTGGTGCCGCGCGAGGACATGATCGAGATTTCCCGCGGCTAGGCTGTGACAGCCTGAGGCGGCAGGCCGGTGCGTTTCCAAACGCCCCGCGCGGAACTAGACTGGGCCGGACGAGGCGGCCTTCGGCACGCCGTCGAGCCCGTCCGGTGGGAGTTCAATGAGGAAACTGGTCCATCCCGCAGCACTGTTGCCGCCGGCAGGCGGAGTCACCGCAGCGCTGCGCCAGCAATATGCCAGCGCGGGCCATGAGCAGCTGGATTCCCGTGGAATGGCGTTCTCCGAGGGCCTGCAGTTGCCCGGGATCAGCACCCTGATTCAGGAATCGTGGCAGCGCTCCGTCCGGCTGCAGGCCAACCCGGACAACCCCGAGGCGCCGCTGGCCATGGACCGCGAGGAACTCGAAGAATACCGCCGCCAGCACCCCCTGGCCGCCATCATGCCCGTGATCCACAAGCTCCTGGTCCTGCCCAGCCACGACAGCGGAATGCTGGTAGCCGTGGGTGACGAGGTCGGCAGGCTCCTCTGGGTGGAAGGGGACGCCGCCCTGCAGCGCCGGGCCGAGGGCATGATGTTCGTCCCGGGCGCCGACTGGTCCGAGGCGACGGTCGGCACCAGCGCCCCCGGCACCGCGCTGGCCCTGGGCCGGGGAATCCAGATCTCCGGCGCCGAGCACTACAAGCGCTCCGTGCATCCGTGGAGCTGTACGGCGGTGCCGTTCCACGATCCGGATTCCGGCGCCCTGCTGGGGGTTGTGGACATCACCGGCACGGAGTCGGCCGTGGCCCCGCATACGTTGTCGCTGGTAGAGGCGACGGTCGCCGCGGCCCAGGCGCATCTGCGGGTCGAGCGGCTGCAGCTGGCCGCCGCCGGCCAGTCCTCGCCGTCCAGGCGGCGGAACTCGACGCCGAAAACGGCCGGGGGACCGGGCGCCAGCAGCCTCTACCGCAACAGCCTCCAGTTGCTCGGCCGCGACCAGGCCCTGCTCAGCATTGACGGCCGCACCGTGGCCATGTCCGCCCGGCACAGCGAGATCCTGGCCCTGCTCAGCACCCACCCGGCGGGGCTGAATGCCGAGGAGCTTTGCGCCCTCCTGTACCCCGGGGACGCCTCCACCATGACGCTGCGCGCCGAGATGGTGCGGCTGCGCAAGGTACTTCAGCAGCTCAACCCCGATGCCGTGCCGCAATCACGCCCCTACCGGCTGCCGCTGGACCTGGTCCCCGACGCCGGACAGGTGCTGGACTGCCTGCAGCGCGGCGCCCACCGGATAGCGCTGGAAATCTACCGCGGCGCCGTGCTGCCCCGCTCCGAGGCCCCCGGCATCGTGGAGCTGCGGGCCAGGGTCTCCGCGCTGATGCGCGAGGCCCTGCTGACGGACGGCAGCGCGGAATCGCTCCTGAAATACGCCGCGCTGCCCGAAGCAAAGGACGACGTCGACGTCCGCATCGCCGCGCTGAAGCTGCTGGCGCCGCGCTCGCCCAAGCGCGCCGCCGTCGTCGCCGATCTGGAACGGCTGGACCGCGAGCTAAGCGCCTGACCGTCGCGGACCGCCGGAATGCCCCGCAGTGACCTGGCTCACTCCGGTTGCAACCTGACTGCAACCTTCACGCGCCTACGCTGGGTGCAACGGGGGCCGGAAGCGCCTTGCAGCCCCCCATCTTGCACAGCAAAGGAGCTAGCAATGACTGTTTACGCCCAGCCCGGAACCGAGGGCTCGAAGGTCACCTTCAAGGACCGCTACGAAAACTGGATCGGTGGCGAGTGGGTTGCGCCGGTCAAGGGACAGTACTTCGAGAACATCACCCCGGTGACCGGCAAGGCTTTCTGCGAGGTGGCCCGCGGCACCGCCGAGGACATCGAACTGGCGCTGGATGCCGCCCACAAGATTGCACCGTCCTGGGGCAAGACCTCCGTGGCCGAGCGTGCCGCGATCCTGAACAAGATTGCCGACCGGATCGATGAGAACACCGAGATGCTCGCCGTCGCCGAGTCCTGGGACAACGGCAAGCCGATCCGCGAGACCCTCAACGCCGACATTCCGCTCGCCGCCGACCATTTCCGCTACTTCGCCTCCGCCGTCCGCGCCCAGGAGGGCCGGCTGTCCCAGCTCGACGACGACACCACCGCTTACCACTACCACGAGCCGCTCGGCGTCGTCGGCCAGATCATCCCCTGGAACTTCCCGATCCTCATGGCCGTCTGGAAGCTCGCCCCGGCCCTCGCCGCCGGCAACGCCGTCGTCCTGAAGCCGGCCGAGCAGACGCCGTCTTCGATCCTGGTGCTGATGGAACTCATCGGCGACCTGCTGCCGGCCGGTGTCCTCAACGTGGTCAACGGCTTCGGCGTCGAGGCCGGCAAGCCACTGGCCTCCAGCCCCCGCATCCGCAAGATCGCCTTCACCGGCGAAACCTCCACGGGCCGCCTGATCAGCCAGTACGCCAGCCAGAACCTGATTCCGGTCACGCTGGAGCTTGGCGGCAAGAGCCCGAACATCTTCTTCAACGACGTCGCGGACACCAACGACGCGTTCTACGACAAGGCCCAGGAGGGCTTCACGCTCTTCGCCTTCAACCAGGGTGAAGTCTGCACCTGCCCGTCGCGCGCCCTGATCCAGGAAGACATCTACGAATCCTTCATGGCCGACGCCGTGGCCCGGGTGGAGAAAATCATCCAGGGCAACCCGCTGGACACCGAAACCCAGCTCGGTGCCCAGGCCTCCAACGACCAGCTGGAAAAGATCCTCTCCTACATTGACATCGGAAAGCAGGAGGGCGCCAAGGTGCTCACCGGCGGTGCCCGGGCCGAAATGCCCGGAGACCTGGCCGGCGGCTACTACGTCCAGCCCACCATTTTCGAGGGCCACAACAAGATGCGGATCTTCCAGGAGGAAATCTTCGGCCCGGTTGTTTCCGTGACCCGCTTCAGCGACTACAACGACGCCATGGGCATCGCCAACGACACCCTGTACGGCCTCGGTGCCGGCGTCTGGTCCCGCAACGGCAACGTCGCCTACCGCGCCGGCCGCGAGATCCAGGCCGGCCGAGTGTGGGTCAACAACTACCACGCCTACCCGGCAGGGGCCGCGTTCGGCGGGTACAAGTCCTCCGGCATCGGCCGCGAGAACCACTCGATGATGCTGGACCACTACCAGCAGACCAAGAACCTCCTGGTCAGCTACAACGAGAACAAGCTCGGCTTCTTCTAAGCCGCACTGACCCGGGCGGGGCGGATCGCGCATGATCCGCCCCGCCCGCACCACTTGTGCACCTACACGGAGGGACGCCGGCTCACTGCACACGCCCTTTAGCCACACCCAAGTTTGATGACGCAAGGATTTCGCCATGACGACGACAATGACGACGACGACAATGCAAGCCGCGGTAGTTACCGAATTCGGCAAGGACCTCCAGATCCAGACCCTCCCCGTTCCCGTGCCGGGCCGCGGTGAGGCACTGGTCAAGGTGCTGACCACCGGCGTCTGCCACACCGACCTGCACGCCGCGGAGGGCGACTGGCCGGTCAAGCCGTCACCGCCGTTCATTCCCGGCCACGAAGGCGTCGGCGAGGTCGTCGCCCTCGGTGAGGGCGTCACGGACCTGGCCATCGGCGACCTCGTCGGCAACGCGTGGCTCTGGTCAGCCTGCGGCGACTGCCAGTACTGCCGCGCCGGCTGGGAGACCCTGTGCGAGGCCCAGCAGAACGCCGGCTACAGCGTGGACGGTTCCTTTGGCGAGTACATGCTGGTCGACAGCCGCTTCGCGGCCAGGATCCCGGCCGGCTCGGACCCCGTCGAGGTGGCTCCGGTGCTTTGCGCCGGCGTGACCGTCTACAAGGGCCTGAAGATGACCGAGGCCCGGCCGGGCCAGTGGGTCACCATCTCCGGCATCGGCGGCCTCGGCCACATCGCCGTCCAGTACGCCGTGGCGATGGGCCTGCGGGTCGCGGCGGTGGACATCGCCGATGACAAGCTGGCCCTGGCCAAGAAGCACGGCGCCGAGCTGACGGTCAATGCCCTGCACGAAGACCCGGCCGAAGTCATCCAGCGCGAAACCGGAGGATGCCATGGAGTCCTGGTCACGGCAGTGCACCCGTCAGCATTCGGGCAGGCCATCGGGATGGCGCGGCGCGGCGGAACGATCGTGTTCAACGGCCTGCCGCCGGGGGACTTCCCGGCGCCGATCTTCGAGATTGTGCTCAAGGGACTGACGGTCCGCGGCTCCATCGTGGGCACCCGGCAGGACCTGGAGGAAGCGCTCGAGTTCTACGCCCAGGGCAAGATCCACCCCACGGTCTCCACGAGGGAACTCTCCGAGGTCAACGCCGTTCTTGACGAGATGAAGCACGCCAAGATCGACGGCCGAGTGGTCATCAAGTACTGATGAAGGACGGACTCTGATGCCAGCGACAAAGCTCGACGCCGCCGTGACCCTCCCCGGGGAGGACTTCTCCCGCGTGGCTCTCACCCCGGAGGCGGTGGAACTGCTGCTCAAAATGTGGGTGCAGCACGGACCGCTGATGTTCCATCAGTCCGGCGGCTGCTGCGACGGTTCCTCGCCAATGTGCTATCCCGCCGGCGAGTTCATCACGGGGGACTCGGACGTATTGCTCGGCCTGTTCGACATTTCCGACGGGCTGCGGCCCCAGCCGCTGGAGTTCTGGATGTCGCGGGAGCAGTTCAACTACTGGAGCCACACGCACCTGACTGTCGACGTCGTTCCTGGCCGGGGGAGTGGTTTCTCGGTAGAAGCGCCGGAAGGCAAGCGGTTCCTGATCCGCTCGACGCTGATGGAAAACTGGCCGGTCTAGGCGGCCTGGGTGGTCTGAAACGGAGCAGCTGCGCGCAAGCGGGCCGTGCAGGATAAACCTGCACGGCCCGCTTTTGCGTCTCACTATGTGGGATGAAAATGGCCGTCCAGTGGATGGACTCTAAGATGGATAGGTCTGTTTCCACCCCAGTTATCGAGATTGCGGACTTTTCTAATGAACCTTTTCCGGACCAAATCCATCGAGCAGTCCATGTCCGACGCCGATGAACCGGGACGCAAGCTGAAGCGCACGCTAAGCACGTGGGACCTCATGATCATGGGGGTCGCGGTTGCCGTGGGCGCCGGGATCTTCTCGGTCGGCGCCAAGGCCGCCGCGAACTTTGCCGGCCCCGCCGTCACCATCTCCTTCGCGATCGCCGCCGTCACCTGCGCGCTCGCCATCATGTGCTACGCCGAGTTCGCCACGGCCATCCCGGTGGCAGGCTCCGCCTACGTCTTCACCTACGCGACCATGGGTGAGATCCTGGCGTGGATCATCGGCTGGAACCTGATCCTCGAACTCTTCACTGCCGGCGCCGTGATTGCGAAGTACTGGGGCATCTACCTCAGCAAAGTCTTTGCGCTCATGGGCGTGGACATTCCGCCGTCGATCTCCCTGGGCGGCGTCGACCTCTACTGGGGCGCCTTCCTGATCGTTGCCATCTTCACCGTGCTGCTGGTCCTCGGGACCAAGCTCTCCGCCCGCGTCGGCAACATCTTCACGCTCATCAAGATCGCGGTGGTCCTCTTCGTGATCGTCGTCGGCTTCACGTACGTGAAGTTCGAGAACTACGCCCCGTTCGTCCCGGCCTCCGAGCCGACCGGAGGCACCGGAACCGCGGATGTCCTCAAGCAGTCGTTCTTCGGCTTCCTGACCGGCGCCGCCCCGGCCCAGTACGGAACCCTCGGTATCTTCGCCGGCGCCGCCTTGGTCTTCTTCGCCTTCATCGGCTTCGACGTCGTCGCCACCTCGGCCGAAGAGGTCAAGAACCCGCAGAAGACGCTGCCCCGCGGCATCTTCGGCGGCCTGGCAATCGTTACCGTGCTGTACATCCTGGTGTCGCTGGCGTTGACCGGCATGGTCTCCTACACCCAGCTGGCTGAGGCCAAGAACCCGACGCTCACCACCGCCTTCGAGGCGGTCGGCAACACCGACGCCGCCAAGGTCATTGCCTTTGGCTCCCTCGTGGGCCTGACCACCGTGATCATGGTGCTGCTCATGGGCCTCTCGCGCGTGGTGCTCGCGATGAGCCGCGACGGCCTGCTTCCGCGCTCCCTGTCCAAGACCAGCTCGGTGCGGGGGACGCCGGCCCGCCTGCAGATCATCTGCGGCGCCGGAGTGGCGCTCGTCGCCGGCCTGACCAACGTGGACCTGCTCGAGGAAATGATCAACATCGGGACCCTGTCCGCCTTCGTGATGGTGAGCCTTGGCATCCTGGTGCTGCGCAAGAAGCGCCCGGACCTGAAGCCGGCCTTCCGTGTCCCGTTCGGCAAGGTGCTCCCTGTCGTCTCTGCGGTCCTGTGCCTGTATCTCATGACGAACCTGGCCGTGGAAACCTGGATCTTCTTCGCCATCTGGCTCGTGATCGGTATTGCGATCTACTTCGCCTACGGCCAGCGCCACTCCCGGCTGAATGAAAAGTTCGCGGAGGCCCGCGCCTCGGTGAACGGCACGGCCAGCGTGGCGGGAGCGCCCGCGGAGGACAACGAGGACGCGCTCACCCGCTCCTGAGAAGGGAGCGATCGGGCCCCCGCATCGAAGTCGCCGGAGCCGTGCGAATACGCTGGAAATTTCCGGCGTATCCGCACGGCTCCGGCGACTTCGGCGTTCGGGCGCCGCTCCGTCAGGGCGGCGCTCCCTAAGATGGACACATGGCCCGCCCAGCAAGACCGGAACGCAAATCAGAGTTGCTGTCGGCAATTCTCGACTACCTCATGGACAAGACCCTGGCGGAGCTGACGTTTCGCGGCCTGGCCGACGGGCTGGGTGTCAGCAGCTACGTCCTGGTCTACCACTTCGGGCACCGCGAACAGCTGATCAACGAGATCATCCGCGGCATCGAATCCCGGCTGGACAGCATCCGCGCCACCGACGTCAGGGACATCGACCGGGACGCGTGGCGGGCCTTTCTGCTTGAGTCCTGGCAGTGGACCATGGCGCAGCGCAACCGGCACCTGGCCCGGCTTGAATTTGAGGCCACGGCGCAGGACATTGTGGCGGCGGTGCCGCGCGGCACAGCGCAGGAGCACTTCCGGATGTTGCACGAGAAGGCCCGGGACTGGCTGGTCATCCAGGGCATCCAGCCGGAATTCGCCGACACCGACGCCCGCCTGTTCACGGCCGCGTTCTACGGGCTGCAGTTCGATTTCGTCGTCAACAACCAGCCAGAGGAAGCCACCAAGGCCTTTGAGCTGATGATGCTGGTCTTCTTCAACAACCTCGACAGGCGCCTCGCCACCGACGGCCAGCACATCTGAGCAGAACCTCAGGGAGCAGCGTAGCGGCCCTCCCACTCCACGAGGGGGCGCAGTTGCTCCCAGCGCTGTGCCAATTCCTCCACCGCCCCGGGACCGGCAAGCCAGCCGGGCTGGCCCACGTTGACGCCGGCCGTGAGGGATTTGTGCTTGAGCAGCTCCGCCCGGGGATGGTCCTTGTCGAAGCCCCGCGGCACCGTCTTTAGCCGTTCGCCCTCCACCGCGAACCCTGCCGCCTCGACCTTCCGCACGATCGCCTGCAGGGCATCGCCGCTGTCGGGATCGTTTACGGCACCGCGAAAGCGTGCCAGCTGGGCCGGAGTGTGGGTGTGGCAGCCGCCGCCGATCAGGAGGCCGTCGGCGCTGAGCTGGATATAGAAGCCCACGCCTTCGTCCACCGCCGCGAAGGCCCCCTGCGCGGTCTTATAGGGTGATTTGTCCGGCGAGAACCGGACATCCCGGTTGGGGCGAAAGAGCTTGGCCGGTCCGAAGCGTGGCTCGAGCTCGGCCAGCAGCTGGGTCAGCGGCCCCTTCACCGCGGCCTCGTAGACCGGCTTGTGTTCGAGCCACCAGTCCCGGTTGTTGTTCTGTTCAAGATCGGCATAGAACCGGAAGGCGTCACTTGGAATGCCTGCGAATGGAGTGCCAGCGAATGCGGTCATGCCCAAATCCTACGGAGCCGCGGCACACGGTGGCGAGGGGCACGCGCACCCATGTGGATAACCGCAAAACGCCCCGCCACGGGAGTCCGTGGCGGGGCGTTTTGTTGGCTCCAGCGGTCACCGAATGCCGGTCACCGGCCGCCCAGGCGGCCGTCAAGGCCGGCCGTCAGGCAACGTTCGATGCAACCATCAGACCTTGTTGGCGGCCTCGGCGTCGGACTCAACCTGGCCGGCACCGAGGTTGGCGCGCAGCTTGGCGCCGAATTCGGCGTCGACGTTGGTCCAGTACGCGATGGCGCGTTCCTTGATGCTGGCGTTCTTGACGCCGCTGACGGCGCCGGTGACGGTCTCCAGCAGGCGGGCCTTCTCGCCGTCGTTGTACACCTCGCGGTACAGCGTGCCGGCCTGGCCGAAGTCGCCGTCCTCTGCGTGCAGGGAGTGCGCGGAGAGCGTGAGCTCGCCGTCGTTCTCCCAGCCGCCGCCCGCAACGCCGGGCTCAACGGCAGCCGGGCCGCCCACGGAGTTCGGTGCGTACACCGGAACGGACGGGGCGTTGAAGTGGTAACGCCCGGCGCCGTCCTGGCTGTAGTTGTTGACCTGGCTCTTGGGCAGGTTCACCGGGAGCTGGGCGTGGTTGGTGCCGACGCGGTAGCGGTGCGCGTCCGCGTAGGAGAAGATGCGGGCCTGCAGCATCTTGTCCGGGGAGGCGGCGATGCCCGGCACGAAGTTCGACGGCGCGAAGGTGGCCTGCTCGATCTGCGCGAAGTAGTTCTCCGGGTTCTTGTTCAGCTCCATGGTGCCGACCTTGACCAGCGGGTAGTCCGCGTGCGGCCACACCTTGGTGAGGTCGAAGGGGTTGAAGCGGTACGTCTTGGCGTCCTCGTACGGCATGACCTGGACGTGGAGGTCCCAGGAGGGGAAGTTGCCGGCGGCAATGTTTTCCTGGAGGTCGCGGATGTAGAAGTCGCCGTCGGCGCCGGCAAGGGCCTCGGCCTCGTCGCCGGTCATGGACTTGACGCCCTGGTTGGACTTGAAGTGGTACTTGACCCAGAACCGCTCGCCCTCGGCGTTGATCCACTGGTAGGTGTGCGAGCCGTAGCCCTGCATTTCACGCCAGGAGGCCGGCAGGCCGCGGTCACCCATGAGCCAGGTGACCTGGTGGGCGGACTCGGGGGAGAGGGTCCAGAAGTCCCACTGCATGTCGGCGTCGCGCAGGTGGGTGCCGGGGAGGCGCTTCTGGGAGTGGATGAAGTCCGGGAACTTGATGCCGTCGCGGATGAAGAACACGGGAGTGTTGTTGCCGACGAGGTCGTAGTTGCCCTCGGTGGTGTAGAACTTCACGGCGAAACCGCGGGGGTCGCGCCAGGTGTCGGGGGAGCCTGCCTCGCCGGCAACGGAGGAGAAGCGGATGAGCATGTCCGTCTCAACGCCGGGCTGGAACAGTGCGGCCTTGGTGAACTTCGAGACGTCCTCTGTGGTCTTGAAGGTACCGAAGGCGCCGCCGCCCTTGGCGTGCACGACGCGCTCCGGGACGCGCTCGCGGTTGAACTGCGCGAGCTTCTCGATCAGGTAGTGATCGGTCAGGATGATCGCGCCGTCGGCGCCGACGGACTTGGAGTGGGCGTCGGAAGTGACGGGAGCCCCGGACTGTGTCGTGGACACGGCGGGCGCAGAGATGATCTCAGTCATAGTTCTCCTTGGGTTGGGTTTCTTAGTTTCGTTCGGAGGGAAGCTGTTGGGTGCGCTGGCAGTCCTGGCAGATGCCCTGGTACAGCACGTCCGCGATCTGGATGGTCATCGGCTTGGCGTCCGCGTTCCAGTGCGGGGTCAGGCAGGGCGCGTGGCCCACGGCGCATTCGACGTCCTCCACCCGGCCGCAGCTGATGCACACGGCATGGTGGTGGTTGTCCCCGACCCGCGTCTCGTACAGCGCGGGGGAGTGCGGGGGCTCAAAACGGCGCAGCATGTGCAGATCCGTGAGGTCCCCGAGGACCACGTAGACGGACTGGGCGGTCAGGTCCGGCAATTCCTGCCGGGCGGCGGCAAGGATTGCCTCTGCCGGCGAATGCGGGTGATGTTCGACGGCGGCCAGCACGGCCAGGCGCTGTTTGGTCACCCGGCGGCCGTGGGCACGCAGGGCGGCTGCCCATGCGTCGTGGGTGCCCGAGGAATCCGTCATACCCTCATTCAAGCACTTATTATGACTGCCTCACAATAAGGCGTGGCTAATATTGTCCGGCCGTGTCACAGGGCACTCCCGGTTCGCCACTAGAGTTGCCCGGTGGAGAAATTGTTGGCGGACATCACGCCGTTGCGTGAAAGTCCGGCCTTCCGCCGTCTGTGGCTTGGGTCCGCCGTCTCCGCCCTGGGCAGCCAACTGACCCTGGTGGCGGTCAGCCTGGAGGTCTACCGGCTGACCCAGGACAGCCTCTACGTGGGCCTGCTGAGTCTCTTCGCCCTCGTGCCGCTGGTCTTTGGGGGCCTCCTGGGCGGCTCGATCGCCGACGCCCATGACCGCCGCACCGTGGCCCTCCTGGCCTCGTCCGTCCTCTGGCTGACCACCGCCGCGCTGGCCCTCCAGGCGTGGCTGGAAGTGGGCAACGTGTGGCTGCTTTATGCGCTCGTGGCGGTGCAGAGTGGCGCCCAGGCCATCAACCAGCCGGCACGCAGCGCCATCATCCCGGTGCTGGTGCGCAAGGAGTTGCTGCCGGCCGCAAATGCCCTGAGCATGATGATTTTCGGGCTGACCATGACAGCCGGCCCGCTGCTGGCCGGCGTGCTCGTGGCGTGGGCCGGGTTCGGCTGGACGTACACGATCGACGTCCTCAGCTTTGCGTTTGCGTTCTGGGCCCTCCTGAAACTGCCTTCCATGCCGCCGGGCGAGCACGCCAGGCCGGCCGGGCTGCGTTCCGTGGTGGAGGGGTTCCGTTTCCTTGGCACCCGGCCCAACCTCCGCATGACGTTCGTGATCGATCTCGTGGCCATGATCTTTGCCCAGCCCCGGGCGCTCCTGCCGGCCATCGGCGCGCTGATGATCGGCGGCGGTGAGGCCACGGTGGGGATCCTGTTGGCCTCGATGGCCGTGGGGGCGTTCCTGGCCGGCCTGTTCTCGGGGCCGCTGGGCGGCGTCCGCCGGCAGGGGGCCGCGGTGGTGTGGTCCGTGATGGGCTGGGGCGGCTCGGTGGCGGCCTTCGGCCTGGTGGTGGTCCTGGCCGGTCATTCCGGCGACGACGGTGTGGGCGTGTGGCTGCTGCCCGCCGCCCTGTGCTGCGCGCTGGCCGGCATCGCGGATTCCGTGAGCGCAGTCTTCCGGACCACCATCCTGCAGGCCTCCACCCCCGACCATCTGCGCGGGCGTCTGCAGGGCGTCTTTGTGGTGGTGGTCGCCGGCGGGCCCCGGATCGGGGACATGCTGGCCGGCGGCGCGACTAAACTTTTGAACGAGGGGTGGGTCCTGCTGCTCGGCGGCGTGCTGTGCATTGCTGTGGCCTGGATATTGGCCCGCCAGCAGGTCGGATTCCTGCGGTACGACGCGCGGAACCCGGTGCCGTAGCGGTTCGTTTTCCTTGGTAGGTCAGTGAATTACTGGGCATTAGCTTGCAGTACACGTATCAGGAGGACCAGTGCACAAGCATCACAACGGACTGAAGACCGCGGCGCTGTTCGGAGTGCTGTGGGCGGTCCTGCTGGGCCTGGGGGCGTTCATCGCCGCGGGGACCCGCAGTGCGGCGCCGATCTGGATCATGGCCCTGATCGGGATCGGCACCACGGCCTACGGGTACTGGAACAGCGACAAGCTCGCCATCCGTGCCATGCAGGCCTATCCCGTCACGGAGGCCGAGGCGCCCCAGCTGTACCAGATCGTCCGGGAGCTGTCCGGCCGGGTCAACCAGCCGATGCCGCGCATCTACGTCTCGCCCACCATGGCGCCAAATGCCTTCGCCACCGGCCGGAACCCGCAGAACGCGGCAGTGTGCTGCACCGAGGGCATCATGCGGATGCTGGACGCCCGCGAACTGCGCGGCGTCCTGGGGCATGAACTGATGCACGTCTACAACCGGGACATCCTGACGGCGTCGGTGGCGGCCGCCGTCGCCGGCGTCATCACTTCGGTGGCGCAGATGATGTTGCTGTTCGGCGGCGGGGACCGCCGCAATGCGAACCCGTTCGCCGCGATCGCCATGGCCCTGCTGGCCCCGTTCGCCGCATCCCTGATCCAGATGGCCATCTCCCGTACACGGGAGTACGACGCCGACGAGGACGGCTCGTCGCTGACCGGAGATCCGCTGGCGCTCGCCTCCGCCCTGCGCAAGATCGAGCAGGGCGTGCAGCTGGCGCCGTTGCCGCAGGACCAGCGGCTGGTCAACGCCTCGCACATGATGATCGCCAACCCGTTCAAAGGCGGAGGCGTGGCCAAGATGTTCTCCACCCACCCGCCGATGGCCGAGCGGATCGGCCGGCTGGAGCGGATGGCCGGGCGGCTTAACTGAAGCAGGCTGCGGGTCTGGCGACGCGCGAGTAGTTCCGCGACACGCAAAAGGGCTGGCGACACCGTCGCCAGCCCTTTTGCGTGTCGCGCAAATTTGCGCCGCGGGCGGGCCGCTAGCTGCGGAAGTTAACGAACTGCAGGTCGGCCTCGTCGAAGCCCTTCAGCAGGTTCATGGTCTCCTGGAGGTCATCGCGGGACTTCGAGGTCACCCGGAGCTCGTCGCCCTGGATCTGTGACTTGACGGACTTGGGGGCCTCGTCCCGGATCAACTTGTTGATCTTCTTGGCGAGGTCCTGGGCGATGCCCTCCTTGATGGAGGCCTCGAGCCGGAATTCCTTGCCGGAGGCGTAGGGCTCACCTGTGTCGAGGGACTTCAGCGAAATGCCGCGGCGGATGAGCTTGGACTGCAGCACATCGAGCACCGCGAGCACCCGCTCCTCGGAGTTGGCCTTCATCAGGATCTTCTCGCCGCTGAAATCGACCTCGGCGCCGACGCCCTTGAAGTCGTAGCGCTGGGCAATTTCCTTCTGCGCCTGGTTCAGCGCGTTGGCGACTTCCTGCTTGTCTACCTTGCTGACGACGTCGAACGTGGATTCGCCTGCCATGACTTTCCTCCTGATGTTTGCCGGGTGCCTGCGTGAGGCCGGGATGTCTGCATTCCAGACTAGTACGGATGCCCCCGATGTGGCGGCCGGCCTTGCGGCCCGGGTTTCACAGTCCGCTCATAGCTCAATCACGGCGGGAACGAAGCCGGGCTGGCCAGAGTTGCAAGAGTTGGAACCGCTGCTGAAAGGCAAGAACATGCACCAAAAAGCCGTCCGCTACGTCAACCGCACTACCGCCGCCGCTGCCGGCACCCTGGCCGCGACGGCGAGCTCCGTTGCCGCCGCCGCGCTGGCGGCGTCCATCATCCTGAGCCCGGCCGCCGACGCATCAGTCCGCATGGACGGGGTCCACACGGACCTGGCCCGTGCCGTCGAGCTGAACCAGGTCACCGCCGAGCAGGCGGCACGATTCGAGGCAAGACTGGCGGGGCGGATTCTCGGCGAGGCCTGAAATTCCGCGGATTTTGGCCCTTTTTCGGCCCTTTTATGATCTGCTGAGGCGCCGATTCGATTCTTCGGCGGAAGTTCTGTAAAGTTGTCTTGCCCGCGGGTGCTGGAAGCGGAACGGACTGGAAACAGACGTTCCGGGACTGGAAACCGCGAGTGATCTTCTTTTGAAGTTCGGCAGATTACCCGAGCGGCCAAAGGGGGCTGACTGTAAATCAGCTGGCAACGCCTACGGGGGTTCGAATCCCTCATCTGCCACCCTTGGAGAAGCCTCCGGAACCATTAGGTTCCGGAGGCTTTTTCTTTGTCCGCGGCCCAACGGCCCGTCTCCACAGTGCAAGGTCTGTCTCAAAGGCCTGCCTCAAAGGCCCGCCTCAAAGGCCCGGCTCAGTCGGCCGGGGGATTCGGAATGGTTACCGTGGTGCCGGCGGGCGGAATCCATTCGCCTCCGGTCAAGAGGCTCAGGTTGGCTATCCGCAAGGCATAGAGCGGGACGCCGTAGCGGCTCGCGATGCCCGAGGGAGTGTCTCCGGCGCCCACCCTGTACAGGAGCCGTCCCTGCCCGTCCTGCCCGGTCACGCTGCCGCCGGCCCCTAGCTGGGGCACGTCCACGCCCCTGAGGTCGATAATCTCTCCTGCGGCAACGGACACCGCTTCGTTGAAGCTCCTGAGGATCTCCGGAGTCATCCGGAAGTGGGCGGCGATGCCCTCCCAGGTGTCGCCGTCGACGGCCGCGTAGCGCATTGGCAGGAGGAACCCGTTCACTTCGGTCGTCCCCCGCAGGCCTCCGGACGCCGGGGACGTTGCGGGGGCGGACGCCGCCGGCCGGCCCGCCGGAACTCCGTCCGGGGCCTCTGCGCCGGAAGAACAGGCTGCCAAAAGAATGGCGAGAGCCGCGGCCAGGAGAACTGCGGCGGCGGGCCGGACCCGCTGCGCACCGGAATCGAGATTCACCCTGTGTGTCCTGTCGATCGGGGCCTCCCCCCGAGGCCCGCTGACGCCAATTATTCCATACGTTTTATGAAACCCGCTGTTCCGCCAGGCAGCGCCCCCGCATTCGGTATAGTGCCGGTCATGGACGATAAAGCAATCTTGCACACTTACCTGCGCACGCGGCGACAAGACCTCCTAGGGAAGCTCGAAGGCCTCGGCGAGTACGATGTGCGCCGGCCCCTCACGCCCACGGGAACCAGCCTGCTGGGACTGGTCAAGCACGTGGCCAGCGTCGAACTCGGCTACTTTGGCGAGGTCTTCGGCCGTCCCAGCGAGCTGAAGCTGGCGTGGTTTGCCGACGACGCGGAGCCGGATGCGGACATGTGGGCAGCCCCCGGTGAGACGCGCGAGCAGATCACTGAGCTGCACCGGCTCTCGGCGGCCCACAGCGACGCCACCATCGATGAACTGCCGCTCGACGCGCCGGGTGTGGTGCCCTGGTGGCCGGACGAGCGCAAGCACGTGACACTGCAGCAGATCCTCGTGCACATGTGCGTGGAGACCGCCCACCACCTCGGGCACGCCGACATCCTGCGCGAACTCATCGACGGCAGCGCGGGCCAGCGACCCGGGGACCCGAACCTTTCGCCGCGCACCGCCGAGGAATGGGCCGTGCACCGGGCCCGCATCGAGGCGGCCGCCGTCGCTGCCGAAGCAGCGGGGGCAGGCCGGTAGGAGCCCGAAGGCGACCCGGAGAGGCGGAATGATCCTTCCGTGCGGGAAATAGCTCAACTAGCATGGCGGCATGAGTCGGTTGCGTCGAAGCGGTCTGCTGGTTGTTGCCATGCTGGTTGCCGGCATGGCGCTAGCGGCGATCACGGGGTGCTCCGGCCCGGCACTGAAGTCGTTCGCCGGAAGTTGGGGACAGACCGTCAAAGGTCAGCCCAACCTGACGATCACCGACGACGGCTCCTTCCAAGGAACGGACGGCTGCAATCGTTTGACGGGCAAAGGATCGATTTCGGGCGATTCCTTCGACTTCGGCCCGATCGCATCCACCATGATGGCCTGCAACGACGTCGACACGTGGCTATCGCAGGCGCACGCCGCCAAAGTGGATGGGACTGTGCTTGTCGTCTACGACAACAGCGGTAACAAGATCGGAACCCTGGCCAAGCAGTGACATTGCCGTCTTCGCACTCTGTTGGCGTTCGTGTTCCGGCAAACACCCCGCTTTTCTGCAAGCTAAATCTCAGTTATCCGTGCGGAGCCAACGTAGGGTGGTCCGGTCCGCTGTTGAAGAAGAAGGAGCATTCGTGAAGTCGTTTGCCTGTGGTGATGTGGTTCCCGGTTGTGACGCCCGCTGGGTGTGCAGTACCGACGATGAAATTCTGGTCAATGTGGCCGCCCACGCGGCGTCCGCACATGGGCTGGAGGAGCTGCCGGCCGACGTCGTGCAGTCGGTCCACAGAGCCATCGTTCCCGTTAGTTGATTCACTTGGCAGGCGGCCTCCCGCCCGACGCCGGGGCCGCGCCGGGCCCGGATTGGGAGAAGCAACTGGCGGCCGCCTGCCGGGGTGTTGGCCTTTCCGCGGCCTACCAGCCCATTGTTGATACCGCACGCGGCACGGTGGTGGGCTATGAGGCTCTGGCCCGGTTTCCGGGCTTCGCCGAAAAAAATCCTGAGGTGTGGTTTGCCGCCGCGCGCACGCATGGCCTGGCAGCCGAGCTCGAGGCCGCAGCCTTGCGGGCGGCGCTCGCGGCGCGTCCCACATTGCCGCCGAACTGCTTCCTGACCCTCAACGTCTCACCGGAGTTGCTGTTGACGGAGGAGATCCGTGGCATCTGGCGCGGCCAGGGAAACCTCGCCGGACTGGTGGTCGAGCTGACAGAACAGACCCCGATCGACTCCTATCTGGAGCTTGAGCCCGACCTCAACCAGCTGCGCGCTGCCGGCGCGCTGATCGCCGTCGACGACGCCGGTGCCGGCTATGCCGGGCTCCGGCACCTGCTGGCCCTGCGGCCCTCGCTGATCAAGCTGGATCGTGAACTGATCCAGGATGTTGACCGTGACGAAGCCAAGCGTGCCCTGATCTCCATGCTCGGAACCTTTGCCAGCCGCGTCGATGCCTGGATCCTGGCCGAGGGAGTGGAGCGCGTGGAGGAACTGGACGCCCTCGTCGCCCTCGGCGTACCCCTGGTGCAGGGGTATTGCCTGGCCCGGCCCGGACCGGCGTGGGAAAAAATCGATCTCGACGTTGCCCACCGTCTGGCGTCCAACCCCCCGGCGACGCACCAGAGCATCATCCGGGACATCGTGGAACCCGCGACGACGGCCGCCACCACTGCGACGGCGGCGGCCGCGTTTGATGACAACCCGGCCCTGCAGTCGGTGGTGCTGATGGGCGATCATCTGCGGCCCGTTGCGGTGCTCGACCCCACCGCGGCGGCCCTCGGCGTCGTGAGCCCGGGAATGCGGGTCAACCTGGACACGCCGCTCAGCGAAGCCCTGGCCCGTTCCATGACGCGGACCCAGGCCAACCGGTTTGACCCCCTGCTGGTGACGGACAACGCCGGCCGCTTTGCCGGCGTCGCCCGCATGGAGCGGATGATCACGGCGCTGGCCGCGGACAGCTAACCGTCCGCCGGGTCCGGGCCGCCGGGTTGTCCGTCCCGCAACTGGCCTTCCAGCAGCCGGTCCGTGGCGGGATCGGACAGGCCATCGAAATAGCGGTCCAGGACGACGCGGAACACGGTTTCGCCGGGCGCGGCCCGCTGGAACAGCGTCATGGATGAGTGCAGCTTCCGGGTGTCGATGCCGCCGAAAATTTGCGCCGCGGACCGCCCCTGAAGTTCGGCCACTGCGGCGGCAGCCTCCCGCAGCCGCGGGCCAAGGACGCCGTGCCGGCAGTAAGCGCGGGCCTCGGCCAGGGATGAGATGGCGTACTTCCGGGCGGTTTCGCTGCGGCCCAGGCCCGCGAGCTGGGGGAAAACGAACCACATCCAGTGACTCCTCTTCATGCCTGACCGCAACTCCGCCAGTGCGTGCCCGTAGGTTCCGCCGGCGTCCTGGGCCGCCACGAACCGTTCAAGATCGTAAGGGTCTTCCATGCCCGCTAGGCTACGTCCCCCGGTGCCGGAGTGACAGCACGGCGACAGGCCGCCCGCGGGCGAAGGGGTCATTCGGCCGGGGCGAGATTGCCGATCCCGGGCGTATCGTGTCCCCCATGGCGAATGTCCTGGAGATGGTCGGCGTTGTGAAGCGGTTCGGTCCCGTGGTTGCCTTGAATGGGTTGGACTTTTCAGTCGAGGCGGGCGAGGTCCACGGCTTCCTCGGACCGAACGGCTCCGGCAAATCGACCACGATTCGCCTGCTGCTGGGCATGCTTCGCGCCAATGCTGGCTCCATCCGGGTGCTGGGCCTTGACCCGTGGCGCGACGTCGCGAGCCTCCACCGGCGCCTGGCCTACGTCCCCGGGGATGTGGCGTTGTGGCCCAACCTGACCGGCGGAGAAGTGATCGACCTCCTCGGCCGGCTCCAGGGCGGCCAGGACCTGGCCCGGCGGGCCCAGCTGTTGGAGCTCTTCGACCTCGATCCGACCAAGAAGTCCCGGGCCTACTCCAAAGGCAACCGGCAGAAAGTGGCCCTGGTCGCTGCCCTGGCCACCGACGCTGAGCTGTTCCTGCTGGACGAGCCCACCAGCGGACTGGACCCCCTGATGGAGGAGGCCTTCCGCGGCTGTATCCGGGAACTGCGTAACCAGGGCCGCACGGTACTGCTCAGCAGCCATATCCTCAGCGAGGCCGAGGCACTTTCGGACCGCGTGAGCATCATCCGTGAGGGCCGGGTGGTGGAGACGGGGCGGCTTGATGAACTCAGGCACCTGACCCGCACCTCCGTCACTGCCGATGTCGCGGTGGTACCGACGGGCTTGGATGCCCTGCCAGGCGTGCACGACGTCGTCGTCACGAACCACCGCGTCAGCGCCCAAGTGGAACCGTCCGGCCTGGCCCCGTTCATGCGGGCGTTGACCGACGCGGGACTCGTCGCGCTGACCAGCCAGCCGCCCACCCTGGAGGATCTCTTCCTTCGCCACTACGGCGCTGCGGTGCCCGTGGCCGCGGCCGGGTCGAGCAGCGGACGCACCGCCGATGCGTGAAACGTTGGCGGGGACCGGAGTCCTGATCAGGCTCGGGCTCCGCCGCGACCGATGGCTGTTGCCGGCGTGGATCGCCGGATTCGCCGCGACAACGTATTCAACCGCGGTGGCCGGCGCCGAGCTCTACCCCGATGTGGGGAGCCGGGTCGAGGCCGCGACGGCCCTGAATGCCACGGCCTCGCTCGTGGCCCTCTTCGGCAGGGTCTACGACCCCACGTCCCTCGGTGCCTTGTCCCTCATCAAGTACACGGCGTTCATGGATGCCATCCTCGCCGTCCTGATGGTGTTCATTACCGTCCGCCATACCCGCAGCGACGAAGAGTCCGGGCGGCTCGAGCTCCTGGGCGGCGGCCGAATGGGCCGCGACGCGCCGCTCGCGGCCGCCCTCACCATCAGCTTCGGAGCCAGCATTGTCCTGGGGCTGGTCACTGCGGTGTCTTTGGCCGCCGGCGGACTTCCGGCGGCGGGCTCGATCGCGTTCGGACTGGGCTGGGCCGCCACCGGCATGGCATTCAGCGCCGTGGCCGGGGTCACCGCCCAGCTGACGGCCAGCGCGCAGGCGGCCACGGGAATGAGCCTCGGCGTCGTTGCCGTGACCTATGCGCTGCGTGCGGTGGGGGACCTCGCCGAACCGGGGCCCTCCGCCCTGTCCTGGCTTTCGCCGATCGGCTGGAACCAGCAGATCCGGGCCTTCGCCGGGGACCAGTGGTGGGTGCTCGCCCTGCCACTGGCACTGTGCGCCTTACTCGTGCCCGTGGCCCTGGCACTCCGCGCCCGTCGGGACCTCGGCTCCGGCCTGCGCCAGGAGCGCCCCGGCCCGGCTCGCGGCTCGCTCCGCGGGGTCCGGGACCTCGCCGTGCGGCTCCAGTTCCGGCTGCTGGGGGCCTGGGCGGTCGCCTTCGTGGTGTTCGGCGTGGTGATCGGATCGCTGGCCGGCAACGTCACGGACTTGTTGAGTTCGCCCAACGCGCAGGACCTGATCATGATGCTGGGCGGAACCCAGGCCATGACGGATGCCTTCATTGCAGCGGAGATCAGCATCATGGGACTGCTGGCCGCTGCCTACGGACTGTCCGCGGCCAGCCGGCTCCGTGACGAGGAGACCGACGGCCACGTCGAGGCACTGCTGGGCACCGCCACCACCCGGCCGCGGTGGGCGACCAGCCATTTCGCCCTGGCGCTGGCCGGCGTCGCCGTGCTCATGCTGCTGGCCGGAGTGTCGGTCGGGGCCGGCGCAGCCACCGTCCTGGCCGATGCCAACCAACTGGGCCGCGTCACACTGGCCGCTGCCGCCCAGATCCCCGCGGCCTGGGTCATGACCGCTGCGGTGCTGGCGGTGTTCGGCTGGGCGCCCCGGCTCACCGGGACGGTCTGGGCCCTGCTGCTGCTCTTCGTCGCGCTTGGTGAGTTTGGCGTGCTGTGGAATGCCCCGGAGTGGCTGATGGAGCTCTCCCCGTTCCGGCACTCGCCGCTGCTGCCCCTGGATTCCGGCGCCGTCGGGCCGTTGCTCGGACTTACGGTGACTGCCGCGGCGCTCGCCGCGCTGGGGTACGCCGGCTGGCGCCGCCGGGATCTGGCCCCGTGAGCGGGCCAGAACAGCCACTACTCGCCAATAGGGGGCGGCGGTAATATCAGATTCGAGAGTTCTTGGCGCATTCCGGCACTGACGGGACGCCACTCTCGGGCCGGGTCGGAGGGCGGGATGCAGGACGCATACGGGCTATATACCCCGACCACGCTGGTGGAAATCGGGCTTCTGCTGGCGACATTTATCCTCTGCTCCCTGATTGGCACTGAGCGGCAGGTCCGGCAAAAGGTCGCTGGCTACCGCACCCACGTCCTGGTCGGCCTCGGATCGTGCACGTTCACCCTGATCTCCGCCTACGGCTTCGCCGCCGCGCTGGCGCCCGGGGCCACCATGGACCCGTCCCGGATTGCAGCCCAAATCGTCAGCGGCATCGGCTTCCTCGGTGCCGGGGTGATTTTCAAGGGACGGAACGTAGTCCGCGGCCTGACGACGGCGGCCAGCATTTGGGTTTCTGCCGCCGTCGGCATGGCGTGCGGGGCCGGAATGCTGTCCCTGGCTGTTTCGCTGACCGCTTTCCACCTCATCACGTTGTACGTCGTTTCTCCCGTGATCAGGAAGATCCCGACCCCCGACGCCCACCGGGTTCTGCACCTGGGCTATGACGACAACCGGGGCGTGCTGCGGCAAGTGTTGGAGATCGCCACGAATATGGGGTTCAGCTCGTCGATCCTGAGCATCAATAAGGCGGGCGATGAACAAAAGCCGATCGTCCTCATGGACATCCGCTTCCATGGTCATCTTCCGCTGCGGGAACTCGTCCCCTACCTCCTTGATGTGCCTGGCGTGCAGAGTGTGACCGTTCGCGGCACCGATCCGAACGAGGACGACGACGATCCCAGCGCCTGAGAACCCCATCAAGCACACCACCGGGACTCCCGTGACTGGCGCACGCTGATTGAAGCCGTTCGGGATGACCGTTAGAGTCTGCGGATGACCGAGAACAGCGTCGCTTTGACGGATACCGTGTGCGTGCGGGTGCTGCGCAGGTCCGACGCCGGGCCCCTGGCCGACGCCTACCGGCGGAACCGGGAGCACCTGGCGCCCTGGGAACCGGTGCGGTTTGAGGAATTCTTCACCGCAGAGGGACAAGCCGCCAGCATTGAATCCAAGCTCGGATTGTTCATCGCGGGAACGGATGTGCCCTGGGTCCTCGTGGAAGGCTCCCGCATCATCGGGGTGATCAACCTCAGCGGGATTGTCCGGGGGCCATTCCTCAGCGCCCACCTCGGCTACTGGGTGGACAAGGACCTGACGGGGCGGGGAATTGGCTCGGCCGCGGTGGAGTTCGCCCTCCAGACCGCGCGCAACGAACTGGGACTGCACCGGCTGCAGGCCTCAACCCTCCCGCACAACGCCGCGTCCCAGCGGATCCTGAAGCGGGCTGGCTTTGAGGAGATCGGTTTGGCAGCCCAGTACCTTCGGATTGCCGGATCCTGGCAGGACCACATCCTCTTCCAGCGGATACTGTTCTGATGGCTGATGTTCCGGTTGCACCAGGTCCCGTTGCGCCAGGTCCCGTTGTGCCAGTTCCCATCGCACCGGGGGACTTTGGTGCCCTGCACCATGTAGAACTCTGGGTGCCGGATCTGCAGCGGGCCAGGGACCAGTGGGGCTGGCTCCTGGGCAGGCTGGGCTACGAGGCCTACCAGGACTGGGCCCACGGGTGCAGCTGGCGCCGCGGGCCGACGTACATCGTCGTCGAGCAGTCCCCGGCGCTGACCGGAACCGCGCACGACCGCAAAGCCCCGGGCCTGAACCACCTGGCGTTCAGCGCGGGGACCCGGGCTGACGTGGACGCCATGGCGGGCGAGAGCGTCAGCCACGGCTGGGCCGAGCTGTTTCCGGACAAGTATCCGCACGCAGGCGGCCCCGGCCACTTCGCCGCCTACCTCGTGAACGCGGACGGCTACGAAGTGGAGCTGATTGCTGCAGGCTGATGGCGTCGGTGCCCTACGGATTGGTTGTCGGAGGCGCCTGCTCGGCCTTCAGTTCCTCGCCGTGGGCGATGATCGCGTAGATGATCAGCACGTCCATGGCGATGACGATGACGGACCACCACGGCTGCTGCGGAATGAGCATCAGTTGAACGACCGCACTGAAGCCGGCAACGACGACGCCAACGACTCGAGCCCACGTTGCGCCGGCGAAGAGCGCGACGGCGGTGAGGATCAAGAGCACCCCGAGGGCGACATTCCACCATCCCCACCCCTTCGCATCGAAGAGGAACAGGGTTCCCGGGGTCGACAAATAGTAGGTATCGGGTCCGGTGAGCGCGACGAGGCCTTGAAGGCCGCTGAAAACGCCGTTGATGATCAGAATGACTCCGGCGAAACGGACCCAACCGGTCCAGCCGGTCGCAGTGACAGGGTGATGGGCAGTACTCATAGTGTCGACCGCTTTCCGTTGAATGCTCTGCCGTCGGCCTCATGGTCGGCGCAGTCGTGGGGTGAAGCTAGTACCGATTCCGATTATGTTCCTCGCAGTCCGGACCGGTCAATCGCTATAGGTCCTCGGAGCCGCCCGCGCCGGGCTCATTGCGATTGCCGTGGATCCGGGTACGTTGAACCATGACCATCCTGCTTGTTGGCGGCGGCCCGGACACCGTAACCACAGCTGCCGTCTTCGACCGCTTCGTCAAGGAACTCCGGCACCGGGCCACCGGCAGGGTTCCGCGCGTCGCTATGGTTCTCTTTGACCATGAGGGCAGCTCGGAATATTTCCTGCCTGCCTATGTGGTGCCGTTGGAGTCCCGGACAGCCTGCGAGGTCGTCCCGGTCCTCCTCGGCTTCAACCGGGGCGCGGACCCTGCCGCGTTCGACGACGTCGACGGCATCGTCGTCGGGGGCGGGCCGACGCCGGGCTATCTGGAAGGCTTGCTGCCGTCCGCGCAGCCCATCCGCAGTCTGGTCTCCGACGGTGTGCCGTATATGGGATTCTCAGCCGGTGCGATGGTGGCGCCGGTGCGGGCAATCGTGGGCGGCTACCGGATCCGCGGTACCGAGGTCTGCCCGGCGGATTGGTCGGAGGGTCTGGAAGAAGTGGAGATCCGCGACGGGCTGGGCCTGGTGCCTTTCGCCGTCGACGTGCACGCCGCGCAGGCGGGAACCCTCGGCCGGGCCGTTGGGGCGGTGGCAAAAGGTCTCGTGGACCGCGCGGTCGCCGTGGACGAGGACACTGCCCTGGTCCTGCACCACGCGGACCTGGAGGAGCTGGACGTGATCGGCACCGGGAACTGCTGGACGATTCGCGGCGTTGGCACCAAAGCCACCGTCTCGGTTCTGTCGGCGCACAGCTAGGTTCCGCACCCACCCCTTGGCACACTTGTTACCCGCGGGTAACATATGACTCATGCATCTCCTGTTCCGGACTCTCCTGCTGCTGTTCACGTCCTCACGCCGCTCACCGTTGAGCATCTGGGACAACTCCTCGCTGCCGCTGCGGGTCCTGCCCACGGACATCGACATCGCCCTGCACGTCAATAACGGCATGTACTTCTCGCTCATGGACCTCGGACGCTTCGACCTCATGGCCCGCAGCGGCACCTGGAAGAAGATGCGCCGCCGGGGCTGGACGCCGGTCGCGGCGGGGGAGACCATCGCGTTCCGCCGTTCGCTGCAGCTCTGGCAGCAGTACACGATCGAGTCCAGGATCATCGGCCTGGACTCTAAGGCCATCTACTTCGAACAGCGGATGGTGGTGGACGGCGAAGTGTACGCGCGGGCCTATATCGCCACCCGGCTTCTGAGCAAGGGCAAGCCCGTCAGCCAGGAGGAGATCATCCGCGAGTTCGGCGCCCCGCCGGCGGATCTGGAGCTGCCCGGGTGGATCCACGAATGGCGCGAAACCAACGCCCTGCCCGGCGCCAGGCGTCCGGCCCCGCACGCCTGGGCGTGACCCGCCTACAGCCCCGCCCGGATGTGCCAACAGCGAAATGCCGGGGACAATCCGCGCCCCCTCCCGTACCGTTGACTCATGGCTACCGTAGACATCACAGGTGAACAGTTCGCATCGACAGTCGAGGATAACGACATTGTCCTCGTCGATTTCTGGGCCGAATGGTGCGGCCCGTGCAAGCAGTTCGGCCCCACGTACTCGGCGATCTCCGAGAAGCACCCGGATGTCGTCTTCTCCAAGGTCGACACCGAAGCCGAGCAGCAGCTCGCCGCCGAGGCCGGCATCACGTCGATTCCTACGCTGATGGCCTTCCGCGAAAAGGTCCTGGTGTTCTCGCAGCCTGGCGCCCTGAACGCGCAGCAGCTCGAGCAGGTGGTCGACGCCGTCAAGGCCCTGGACATGGAAGAAGTCCACGCCCACGTGGCCCGGTCCCAGGCCGAGGCCGCCGCAGCTGCGGCCAAGCAGGACGGCACCCAGATCCCGGAGGCCTGAACCGCCACGGCTTAATCCCAGGCTTAACGCAACGCGGGGTCACTCCGCGCCCATAAATCCCTCTGGGATGGGCGCGGAGTGACCCCGCGTTGTGGTTGGAAGGGTGGGTTAGAGCGTTTCGAGCTTGACCGGCTCGGCCAGCAGCGCGCTGAGGGATTCGTTCAGGTCCTGGACGGCCGTGCCCTTGGAGTGCTTGTCCAGGTCCGCTTGGCTGGCCCACCGTTCGGTCAGGACGAGCTTGTCCTCGCTGGCCTCGGTGAGCTCGTAGCGGATGCAGCCGGGCTCGTTGACCACCTCGTCGATCGCGATGTCCAGGGCGAGCTTCACGCGGAAGAATTCGCCGTCGTTGGGGATGAAAATGGCCTGAAGGTCAACGGGTGCACTCATGGCAATCACCCTACCGGGCTGCCGGGCAGGCGCCGGACCATGACCCAAGATTTCATAGGACTTCCAAGCTTTGCCCTTCTTTTGCCTCCGCACTGTTGGTAGCGTCACACCATGCTTGCTTACACAGCCGGGGACACTGACGTCCCGCTGCTCGAGGAAACCATTGGCGCGAACTTCGAACGGATCGCGGCGCGGTTCCCGTACCACGACGCCCTGATCGAGGCGGCTGCGGTACCCGGCGAAGAGGCCCGGCGGTGGAGCTACACCAAGTTGAATGACGACGTCGACCGCCTGGCACGTGCGCTCCTCGCCCTGGGCGTCGCGAAGGGCGAACGGATCGGCATCTGGAGCCCCAACTGCGCCGAGTGGACCATCCTGCAGTACGCCACCGCGAAGGTCGGGGCGATCCTGGTCAACGTCAACCCCGCCTACCGCAGCCATGAGCTCGAGTTTGTGGTCACCCAGAACGGCATGCGCATGCTGGTCACCGCGCCGTCTGACAGGAACAGCGACTACACAGCGATGGCGCGGCAGGCCCTGGCGGCGTGCCCGGATCTGCGCGAGCTGGTCTTCCTCCCGGGCACCGGCCTGGACGGGCTGACCGCCGGCGAACCCGGCACTGACGCGGAGCGCACCTATGCCGAGCTGCTCAAGCGGGCCGACGACGTCGGGCACTCCGAGCTGAAAGCGCGCATGGCGGCACTGGACGCGCAGGACCCCGTCAATCTGCAGTACACCTCCGGCACCACGGGGTTCCCGAAGGGCGCCACGCTGACGCACCACAACATCCTTAATAACGGTTTTTCGATCGGCGAACAGCTGGGCTACACGGAACACGACCGCGTGGTGATCCCGGTGCCCTTCTATCACTGCTTCGGCATGGTGATCGGGAACCTCGCGGCGCTCAGCCACGGGGCCGCCACCATCATCCCCGGCCGGTCATTCTCGCCGGCCGCGGCGCTGGAAGCTGTGCAGGACTTCGGCGGAACCTCGCTGTACGGCGTGCCGACCATGTTCATCGCCGAGCTCGCCCTGGCGGACTTCGCCTCCTACGACCTCTCGACACTGCGCACGGGCGTCATGGCCGGCTCGCTGTGTCCCATCGAGGTGATGAACCGGGTCATCACGGAAATGAACATGAAAGACGTCGCCATTTGCTACGGCATGACGGAGACCTCGCCGGTGTCCACGATGACCCGGAGCGTGGACACCATGGCCCAGCGCACCGAGACTGTGGGCCGGACCATGCCGAACCTGGAGAGCCGGATCGTGGACCCGGTCACGGGAGAGGTGGTGGAGCGCGGCGGGATCGGCGAACTCTGCACGCGCGGCTACGCGGTGATGCGCGGGTACTGGAACCAGCCTGACAAGACCGCCGAGGCGATCGACGCCGACGCCTGGATGCACACCGGGGACCTCGCCCGGATGGACGCGGACGGGTACATCGTGATCGAGGGCCGGATCAAGGACATGGTGATCCGCGGCGGCGAGAACGTCTATCCGCGCGAAATCGAGGAATTCCTCTACACCCACCCGGACATCCAGGACGTGCAGGTGATCGGTGTCCCGGACGAAAAGTACGGCGAGGAGCTGATGGCCTGCGTCATTTTGAAGCCGGGGGCCGCGCCGATGGACGCCGCCAGCCTGGCCGAGTTCTGCCGCGGCAAGCTGGCGCACTACAAGATCCCGCGCTACGTGGATGTCCGGGAGAGCTTCCCGATGACCGTTTCCGGCAAGATCCGCAAGGTGGACATGCGCCAGGAAGCGGCGGCCCGGCTGGGCCTCCAGACCGGCGGCTGACAGCAACGCGGGGTCACTTAAGGCCCATCCCGGGGCGCTGGACGGGCCGTAAGTGACCCCGCGTTGCGGCGATTCCGGAGGGCCTGTGGATAACCTCAGCGCCGAGGCTGATCCGCGGTCACAATGGTGCGCATGGTCCGCATTGTGCCGCTTCCCGAAAGCCTCACCCTCACACCGTTCACCGTCTATGAGTCGCGCGCGCTGGGTATTCCGCCCAAACGTCTACGGGCGCACGATTTGTCCGACGGCGGCCGCCTTATCTATCTGCCGGCAGGCCGGCAGCTTGAGATCGTCGAACGGGCCAGGGTCCTCGCCGCTGCTACCCCGGGTGCCTGGGCGTCCCATGAAACCGCGGCCGTGCTGACCAGGCTCGGGCTGCCGCCATGGTTGGGCGAATGCCCCACCATCCACCTCAGCAAACCCCATGAACTGCCCAGAGTCCGCCGTGCCGGGGTCACGGGTCACCGCGTGCGGCTCATTCCGGGCGAGCTGACCGACGTCGACGGCATCCCTGTCACGGCGCCGCCCCGCACTTGGCTGGATCTGGCCGCAGTCCTGCCGCTCAACTACCTCATCGCGATGGGAGACCAGCTCATCCGACAGCCCAGGCCCAGCCTCGAACTGAGGTCGGAGCCCTACGCCTACAAGGATGGCCTGCGGCTGCTGATCCGCCAGCATCCCAACATGAAGGGCGTCGAGAAGGCGCGGCTTGCGCTGGACGAGATGCGGGTGGGAGCAGACTCTTTCCCGGAGACATTCCTGCGGCTGGCGCTGTTGGATGCGCGTCTGCCGGAGCCGGAGCTGCAATTGAGGCTCGACCCGGAAGACCCGCGCTCACCGGCTGCAGACATGGGCTACCGGAGGTACGGGATCGCCATGCAGTACGACGGCGCCCACCACCTCACTCGGGAACAGCAGTCTCGGGACAACCGGCGGGACGAAGCGTTCCGCAGCGCAGGATGGGCGTATTTCAAAGTCAACGCCGACGATCTTGCCGAGGGATTCGACGGCGTCATCGCCCGGATCAAGAGGGCCCGGCTCCGCGCCTGAGCAAACTCCTGCCCTCCTGAACCGCCCACACCAACGCGGGGTCAGATCGCGCCCATAAAGGGGCCCCGGATGGGCCGTAAGTGACCCCGCGTTGCTCCTGAGGTCAGTGGCTGCGGTGGTCCTGGATGGTCATGCGCGGGCCAAATGTCGGTTTCCGGAAGCCGCTCAGCCCGATCATCCGGACCACCCGCTGCCGGTGCCCCGCCCATGGAGCCAGCAGCCTGAGCATGCCGGCGTCGTCTGTCCGGCGGCCGGTCAGGGCGGCGCCCACGTAGGCCGCAAGGTGGTAGTCGCCGACCGAGATCGAATCCGGGCAGCCGTGCGTGCGCTGCACTACCTCCGCCGCCGTCCAGACCCCGATTCCGGGCAGCGTCTGCAGCTTGGCTGCCGCCTCCGCGGCGGGGAGGGCGGCGAGCCGTTCCAGCGCGGCGGCCGACCGCAGCGCCCGCATGACGGTTCCCGACCGCTGCGGGCCCACGCCGGCCTTGTGCCACTCCCAGGACGGGATGAGCAGCCACTGCGCGGCCGTCGGCTGGACCAGCAGATTGGCGGGCGCGACGGTGCCGGCGCCCGGCGCCGCCGTCCCGAAGCGGTACATCAGGTAGCGGTATCCGCGGCGGGCCTCGATAACGGTCACCTTCTGCTCCAGGATGGTCGGCACGAGTGAATCGATCATCCTGCCGGTTGCAGGCAGCCGGATCGCGAGGTTCCGGCGTCGGGCTTCAACCACCATGCGCGGGAGGCTCGCGTGGAATGCGGGCTCGTCGAAGCCGGACCAGTCGTCGTCGCTCCCGAGCATGCGCGGGACGGAATCGACGGCGTCCCCCGCTCCGGGACCCCAGGCCTGCGCGTCCACGGCAGGGTCAGCCCGCGTCCCGGCCGTTGCCAGGCGCAGCGTGGCCGGACCGCGGGGCGTCGTGAACGCGAACCAGATGCCGTCCGGGGCGGTGCGGATGGACGGGTCGCCGTGGCCGCGCAGCAGCGTGCCGATGGTTTGCATCAAGTCGAACGGGCCGCCCGGGTGCCACCGCAATGAGGCGTCCGCCGCGGCGGCAATGCCTGCGGGGGCGTCTGCAAGGCTCATTCGAACATGTTCCCACGGCCCGCTGACAGCAGCGGCATCCGCGGCAACGATGCAGGGGCCGTACGGCCCTTAACCTCCCGCGCTGCCGGGGCTAAAATCCGGCTAGTGGCGTGCTGTGTCCGCGCCCGCCTCTGGGCACCGAATCCTTGTTTTTAGGAGAGTGTGATGGCTGGTGGAGTGGTACATTTCGAAATTCCCGCAGACGACGAGGGCCGCGCACGGGAGTTCTACAGTTCGGCGTTCGGCTGGGAGGTAAGCCAGGTGCCGGAGATGAGCTACGCCATGATCAAGACGACGCAGACGGATGCCAACGGCATGCCCTCCGTGCCGGGCTCCATCAACGGCGGCATGTTCCGCCGCGAAGGCGACCTCACATCCCCGGTGGTCACTGTGGATGTCGATGACATCGACGCGGCGTTGGAGAAGATCAATGCCCTGGGCGGCAGCACCGTCTTACCGCGCGAGGCAATCGGCACCATGGGCTGGGCCGCCTACTTCCGGGACACTGAGGGCAATGTGGTCGGCCTCTGGCAGAACGCCCCGCGTGAGGGCGGCGCCGGGGCAGCGAACGCCGGGAATGACATCGGCGCCTGACGGGCCGGGCACGCCGGCCCGCAGTGCATCCACCTCACTGCATCCCGGTGGTGAGCCACAGCGCCACGACCGCCAACGGGACGGTGAGGACGACGGCGGCCACGCCGGCGAGGGCAAAGCCTCCCCAGCGGATCTCCACATTCAGGGAGCGGAGCCGCTCGTGCCACAGCAGCGTGGCCAGGGACGCCCAGGGGGTCACCAGCGGGCCCAGGTTCACGCCGATCAGCAGGGCCGCCAGCCGGGCCGGGGAGCCGCCTACCGGTTCCAGGGCCAGATAGGCGGGGAGGTTGTTGACCGCGTTGGCTGCCCCGGCGCCCAGGCCGGCGAGCTGCAGGAGCGCCGGCAGGCTCTCGCCCGTGCCGGCGATCCCGGTCAGGAACTGGGTGAGCCCGTTGGCGTGCAGGGTCTCCACCACCATGAACAGTCCGGACGTGAGCATCAGCGGGCGCCAGGGAATCATGGACCAGCGCAGGACGGAGCGCCGCCGCCAGAGGAAAAGCAGGAGCAGCGCCGCCGCCGCCGCGAGTGCCGGGATCTGCACCGGAACCCCGGAGACAAGCGCCGGGAGCAGGACCACCATGACCCCCGACGCCGCGTACAGCAGCACCCGGTCCCGGACCTTATGGACGGGCTGGGGGCCGTACGTGCCGCGCAGGTCCTTCCGGAACGCCAGCCACAGGAGCACCAGCGGCACGAGGATGCCAACCAGGGCCGGGGCCCACACGAGCGAAGCGAACGCGGCGGGGCTGAGGTTGAGCCGCTCCTGCGCGAGCAGGTTGGTCAGGTTGGAGACCGGCAGCAGCAGCGAGGCCGTGTTCGCCAGCCACACCGTGGTCAGCGCGAACGGCAGCGGCGGAATGCGGGCGTGAATGGCCAGCAGCACGACGACGGGAGTCACCAGCACCGCCGTCGTATCCAGCGACAGGAACACGGTGGAAACGGTGGCGAGGGCGATGGCGAGGAACCACAGCAAGAGGACCCGGCCGCGGCCCAGGGCGGCCAGCCGCTCCGTGACGACGCGGAAGAGCCCGGCCTCATCCACCAGTTCGGTGACAAGGGACATCGCGACCACGAACGCCAGTATCGGCACGGTGCGTGCTGCCAGCGCCTGGAAGGCGGGGACCGGCAGCAGCCCGGACACCAGCGCCGCGCACCCGGCCAGCAGCATGCCCGCGGGCAGCGCGTAGCTCTTGAACTTCTTCAGCCGGGCGATCCTCTTCACAGCCATATCCTCGCATCTGCCAGAGCCGTGGGAGCGCTGTGGCCGCGCCGACGTGCCCGCCGCGCCGGAGACGGTAACTTTGTACCTATGAAGTACGCCCCGTCCGTCCTGGACCTCATTGGCCATACGCCGCTCGTCAAACTCAACCACGTGACCGATGGCATCGCAGCCACGGTCCTGGTGAAGCTCGAATACCTGAACCCCGGCGGTTCGATCAAGGACCGCATTGCGGTCAAGATGATCGAGGAGGCCGAACGAACGGGCCAGCTCCTGCCCGGCGGCACGATCGTGGAGCCCACCTCGGGCAACACCGGCGTCGGTTTGGCGCTCGTGGCGCAGCAGAAGGGCTACCGCTGCATCTTCGTCGTGCCGGACAAGGTCGGCGAGGACAAGCGGGCCGTCCTCCAGGCCTACGGCGCGGAAGTGGTGGTCACGCCCACCGCCGTCCCGCCGGACAGCCCGCAAAGCTACTACGGCGTCTCCGACCGGCTCGTCACCGAAATCCCCGGCGCCTACAAGCCGGACCAGTTCTCCAACCCCGCCGCCCCGGCCAGCCACTATGAGACCACGGGCCCTGAGATCTGGCACGACACCGACGGACGCATCACCCACTGCGTGATCGGCGCCGGGACCGGCGGCACGATCACCGGCACCGGCCGGTACCTCAAGGAAGTCTCCGCCGGGCGGCCCGGGGCCGAGGGTGGCGTCGTGAAGATCATCGGCGCGGATCCCGCCGGCTCGGTGTACTCCGGCGGCACGGGCCGCCCGTACTTTGTCGAGGGCGTCGGGGAGGACATGTGGCCGGCCAACTACGACAAGTCGGTCCCGGACGACGTCATTGCCGTCAGCGACGCCGACTCCTTCGCGATGACGCGCCGGCTGGCGCGCGAGGAAGGCCTGCTGGTGGGCGGCTCCTCGGGCATGGCCGTCGTGGCCGCCATGGAAGTCGCCAAGGACCTCCCGGCCGACGCCGTCGTCGTGGTCATCCTGCCGGACTCCGGCCGCGGCTACCTGGCCAAGATCTTCAACGACCAGTGGATGCGTTCCTACGGCTTCCTGGCCGGCGGGGACGAGGCGTCGGTGGGCGAGATCCTCAAGGCCAAGACCGGTGAACTCCCGGACCTCGTGCACATCCACCCGAACGAGTCCGTCCGCGACGTCATCAACATCATGAACGAGTACGGCGTCTCGCACATCCCCGTTTTGTCCCAGGAACCGCCAGTCGTCATGGGCGAGGTGCTGGGCGCCGTGGACGAACGCACCCTCACGGCCAAGCTCTTCCGCGGCGAGGCCAAGCTCTCGGACAAGATCTCCGAACACATGGAGGCCCGGCTCCCCGTGATCGGCTCGCTCGAATCGATCTCGACCGCCCGCGAACTCCTCTCCGACGCCGACACCCTCATGGTGACGTTTGTCGGCGCCCCGGTGGGGATCCTGACCCGCCACGACCTCCTCGCGTACCTCAGCAACTGACCAGTTCAAGGAGTCCCATGTCTGTGCCTGAAAGCCCGTCCTCGAAAAACCAGGGTTTCAACACCCGCGCCATCCACGCCGGCCAGGCGTTTGAGCCCCGCACCGGGGCGGTGGTGCCCCCCGTGCACTTCTCCTCGACCTATGCCCAGGACGGCATCGGCGGGCTGCGGGCCGGTTACGAATACGGCCGGGGCACCAACCCCACCCGTGACTCGCTGCAGGAGCAGCTGGCGGCCCTGGAAGGCGGGAGCGCCGCGTTCTCCTTTGGCTCCGGCCTGGCCGCCGAGGACTCGATGATCCGCGCCCTCACCCGCCCCGGCGACCACATTGTGCTCGGCAACGACGCCTACGGCGGCACGTACCGGCTCATCAGCCGGGTCCTGGGGGAGTGGGGTATCGGCAACACCCCGGTGGACATGTCCGACCTCGACGCCGTCGCGGCCGCCGTCGCCGCGGGCGGCACGGCCGACGGTGGCGGCAAGACCCGCCTGGTGTGGGTGGAGACGCCGTCGAACCCGATGATGAAGATCACCGACATCGAGGCGCTCGCGAAGGTGGCGCACGACGCCGGCGCGCTCCTCGTGGTGGACAACACCTTCGCCTCCCCGTACCTGCAGACCCCGCTGGCCCTCGGCGCCGATGTGGTGGTGCATTCGACCACCAAGTACATCGGCGGGCACTCCGACGTCGTCGGCGGCGCGATCGTGGTCAACGACCCCGACCTCGCCGAAAAGATCGGCTTCGTGCAGTTCGCCGTCGGCGCCGTGTCCGGGCCGATGGACGCCTTCCTCACCACCCGCGGGCTGAAAACCCTCGGGGTGCGCATGGACCGGCACAGCGACAACGCCCAGGCCGTGGCCGAATGGCTGCTGGAGCGCCCCGAAGTGGAGGCCGTGCTCTACCCGGGCCTGCCCACCCACCCCGGCCACGAGCTGGCCAAAAAGCAGATGAAGAAGTTCGGCGGCATGATCTCCGTGCAGTTCAAGGGCGGCGAGGCCGCGGCCCGCAAGGTGGCCGAATCGACCTCCGTGTTCACCCTGGCGGAGTCCCTGGGCGGGATCGAATCGCTCATGAACTACCCGTCCGAAATGACGCACGCCTCGGTCAAGGGCACGGAACTGGCGGTCCCGGTCAACCTGATCCGGCTCTCGTGCGGCATCGAGGACGTGGAGGACCTGATCGCCGACCTCGACGCCGCGATTTCCTCCCTGGCCGCCGGCAGCTAACTGCACCGTAGCTGCACCGGCAACCGACCCCGGCGCCCGGATCATTCCGCCGGGCCACCCTAGCTTTCTCTAAGAGAGTCAGCTAGGGTGGCCGCATGGCACTTCGATCCGACTGGTCCCAACGGACCTGCAGCATGGCCCGCGGCCTCGACATCCTGGGCGATCCCTGGAGCGTGCTCGTCCTGCGCGAGGTGTTCTTCGGCAACGGCCGCTTCGAAGCCATGAAGGCCCGGCTGGGGGCGGCCGATTCCGTGCTCACCAAGCGGCTCGCCGGGCTCGTCGCCGCCGGGCTCCTGGCCCGGAGGCCCTACGACGACGGCGGCCGCACCCGCCAGGAGTACGTCCTCACCGCCATGGGCGAAGACGCCCTCCCGGTGCTCAACGCCGTCGTGATCTGGGCCGAAAAGCATCTCCCGGCGCCGTCCGGGCAGGCACACATGTTCGTCATCCACAGCGGCTGCGGGGAGCGGACCTCCTCGGCTGACACGTGCACGGCCTGCGGGGAACCGCTGACGGCCGCCAACACGAGCTGGCACAGCCTCTCCCGCACCGCGGACCCCGTGCCGCTGGCCTCGGCCGGCACCGGGACCCCTGTCCAGAACGGAACCGCCGCATGAACGCCCCTGAAACCATCGTGACCCCGGCGCCGGTCCGCCGCCGCATCCACCCGGCGTGGACCGTCGCCGCCGTGGCTTTCCTCGCGCTGGTCGGCGCGGCAGGGTTCCGGGCGGCCCCGGGTGTGCTGATGGTGCCGCTGCAGAACGAGTTCGGCTGGTCCACCACCGTGCTCTCCGCCGCGGTCAGCATCAACCTCGTGCTTTTCGGGCTCACGGCACCGTTCGCGGCAGCGCTCATGGAACGCTTCGGCATCCGCGCAGTCACGGCCGTGGCCCTGGTGCTGATCGGCGCCGGCAGCGCACTGACGGTCCTCGTGACCCAGTCCTGGCAGATCCTGCTGACGTGGGGGCTGCTGATCGGGCTCGGCACCGGGTCCATGGCGCTGGTCTTCGCCGCGACCATCGCCAACACCTGGTTCGCCAAGAGCCGCGGCCTGGTCATCGGCATCCTCACCGCCGGCAGCGCCGCCGGACAGCTCGTGTTCCTGCCCTTCATCGCGGCCCTTGCCCAGGACCCGGGCTGGCGGCAGGCCTCGCTCCTCATCGGTGCCGGCGCGCTGGCCGTGGTGCCGCTCGTGCTGATGTTCCTGAAGAACTCACCGGCCGACGTCGGCGTGCTGCCCTACGGGGCGACGCCGCCGGCCCCCGGCCCGAACGCGGGCACGGAATCCAGCGGGCCCGAACCGACAGGACCGGCCGCCGGGCAGGAAGTGCAGGAGCCCCGCCGGAACGCCGCGGTCCGTGCCCTGCAGGTCCTCAAACGGGCCAGCAAAGTGCGTACCTTCTGGGCCCTGGTGGCCGGCTTCGCGATCTGCGGCGCGACCACCAACGGGCTGATCGGCACCCACTTCATCCCCTCCGCCCACGACCACGGCATGCCCGAAACCACCGCGGCGGGCCTGCTCGCCGTCGTCGGCCTCTTCGACATCATCGGCACCATCGCCTCCGGGTGGCTCACGGACCGCTTCAACCCCCGGATCCTGCTTGCCGTGTACTACCAGTTCCGCGGGATCGGGCTGCTGGTCCTGCCGCTGCTGCTCAGCGCCACCGTCCAACCCAGCATGATCGTGTTCGTGGTCATCTACGGCCTGGACTGGGTCGCCACGGTGCCGCCGACCGCCGCGATCTGCCGCCAGGTGTTCGGTGCCGATGGGAGCGTCGTGTTCGGCTGGGTGTTCGCGGCCCACCAGCTCGGCGCGGCCGCCGCGGCCCTGGCAGCCGGGGCGGTCCGGGACGCCACCGGCCAGTACACCTACGCCTGGTTTGCGGCCGCTGCCATGTGCACCATCGCCGCCGTCATCAGCGCCAGCATCCGCAAGGACGCCCGGAAGCCGGAGTCCGTCCCGGTCCCGGCGTAGCTGTTCTGTAGACTGACCCGACAGCGAGGGCGCGTTTGCGCCGCCCTGGACGGAACCGACCAAACGGCCAGCGTCTACATCAGCAGCCCGATGGGGGAGTACATGTCAGTGCCCGTTTCAGACCGCAGCCCGGCGCGGTATTCACCCGTCCCGCACCTGTTCCGGTTCTCCGTCATCCCGGCCATCGCCGCGGTGGGCTACTTCATCTGGATCTCGCTCGGAGTCTGGGGCAAGCACGGCCTGGACTTCAGCGTCTACTGGTACGGCGGTAAAATCCTCAACGACGCCGGCGCGGCACCCTCAGCGCTGTATGCGGGCAACGTGGACTGGGCCGGCGGACCGGCGCTGATGTTTACCTACCCGCCGTTCGCCGCCATCGTCTTCGGCCTCTTGGCCCGGTTGCCCCTGGCGGCGGCGCTGACCCTGTTCAACGCCGCCGGCGCCGGGGTGGCGATCCTGGCCGCGGTCCGAACGGTCCGGTACTGGAACGCGAAAGCCTCCTGGCGCGACACCTTCCGGGCACCGGGCAACGGCTGGGCCGCCGCCGTCCTGGTCCTGGCGGTGCTGAACCTGGGTCCCTGGCGCGAGACCCTGGTGTTCGGCCAAATCAACGCCCTGCTGATGGGCCTGATCGCCGTGGACCTGTTGGCCCGCAACCGGCGCTGGGCCCGCGGTTTCCCCGGCAGCGGCTTCCTGGTGGGCGTCGCCGCCGGCATCAAGCTGACGCCCTTGGTGTTCGGGCTCTACTTTCTGGTCCGCAGGGACTGGCGCGGGCTGGGCAACATGGCCGCCGGCTTCACCGCCACCGTGGCGGCCGGCTGGCTGCTCCGGCCCGCCGAATCCCTGCAGTTCTGGCTCCACATGCTGCCCGACACCTCCCGGATGGGGGGAGCGGGCTACGTGGACAACCTGTCCATTAAGGGCGCCCTGCTGCACTTCGGGGTCCCGGAAGCGCACGTCACCGTGCCGTGGCTGCTGCTGAGCCTGGCGGTTGTGGCCGTGGGCGCCGCAGTGATCAAGGCCGCCAGCGATCAGGGTGCCCGCGTCGTGGCCGTATCGGCGACCGCGATCACCATGCTGCTGATCAGCCCGGTCTCGTGGTCCCACCACTGGGTGTGGGTCGCGGCGGTCTTTCCGGCTTTCGCCTGGACCCTGCGGGAAGCTCCGCGCCGGTACGTCGGGATGCGCTGGACCATGGGCGGCGTGCTGGGCCTGTCGATCCTCGTATTCCTGTTCTCGCCCAAGACCATCGGTACGGCCCTCGGCGCCGAAAACCTCGACATCCAGACGCCCGGGGTGTGGATCATGGCCTCCAGCGCCGGCGTCTTCTGCGCCCTGGCCCTGCTGGTGTGCTGGCTCGTGGCCCTGCGGCGGGATCCGCTGGGGCCGGAGCCGGACCTTGCCCCCGAGCCGGCTGCCGAACGGGACGTCCGGGCCGCCGACTCCACTTCCTCAGCCTCCTTGTAGGCACCGCTCGTAGCAGGCCGCGCACCTGGTAGGCACCGCGCCGGCCGCCACCGCTAGGCTGGTCGGCATGAGCTCCCCCGACGGACGTAAGACGGCCCTTGTCACCGGTGTCGGCCGGCTCGCCGGAATCGGCGCAGGCATCGCACGCCGCCTCGCCGCGGACGGCTGGGACCTCGTGCTGACGTACTGGCAGGACTACGACGCGCGGATGCCGTGGGGAGTCCAATCGGACGACGTCGAGCGCCTCACCGCCGAGCTCGAGGCGATCGGTGCCGCCGTCGTGGCGCTGCCGGCGGATTTCCAGGACCCGCACGCCGTGGACGGGCTGATGTCCGCCGCCGCGGCGGAGGCCGGAACCCTGCAGGGTCTGGTGCTCAGCCACGCCGAATCCGTGGACTCCTCCATCCTGGACACGTCCCTGGAGAGCTTCGAGAGGCACTTTGCGGTCAACACCCGGGCCAGCTGGCAGTTGATTGCCGCTTTCGCCCGGCAGGCCGGTCCCGAGGGCGGCGCCATCGTGGCCCTGACCAGCGACCACACCGCTTTCAACCTGCCCTACGGGGCATCAAAGGGCGCCCTGGACCGGATCGTGATCGCCGCCGCCCGCGAACTCGGCCCGCTCGGGATCAGCGCCAACGTCCTGAACCCGGGACCGGTGGATACCGGCTGGATGGATGAGCCGCTCCGTGACGAACTGGCCCGCCGGCAACCCGGCGGCCGGCTGGGCACACCGGCGGACGTGGCCGGCACCGTCGCGTTCCTGCTCTCGCCCGAGGGCCGCTGGATGTCCGGGCAGCTGGTCAAGGCCGACGGCGGATTCTCCGCCTGAGCCGCTGGGACCGCGGGAACGCTCTGATTCATGGAGCGTGTGTGGTGTTGGGGCAGCGTCCGGTGGTGGCCGGACCCGGTCAGCCGGCGCTCAGCCGGCGGTCAGCTGGGCGAGGGCGGTTGCCAGTTCGGTGGCGGCGCCTTGGAGGAGGCAGGCCGTCTCCCGTGCCCGGGTCTTGCGTCCGGACTGGAGGTCGGCATCGATGAGGTCGGCGATGAGTTCGAGCCGGCACGCACCGGCCTTGGATGCGGACCAGGACAGGCTTTGGGCGGCCAGGCGCGCGCCCTCCCAGTCCCCGCCGGCCAGGGCCTGGTGAATCTTTTCGACCCGGTGGGGAAGCATGAGCTGGAATGTGCTGACGAAGTCGTGGAACTTCCACGACTGGACCGTCCCCGTGCTCTCCTGAAGCCGGTCGCGGTCCAGGACGAGTGCCGCGCTGATGCGGGCCCGGTGCCGGTGGGGTCTCTGGCCGGAAGCGGACCTGTCCTGGCCGTCCCCGCCCGCGCCGGCAGTGGCGTGACGTGCCGGAAAGAAACGAAGTGTCCACGCGGCTGGCTTTGCGTTGAGACTCATGATGTCCCCCTTTACTTGGCAGCCTGTTCCACCCGTCGGGCAGGCAGGCAGGGTGCTCAGCTCCTGTGTCTGGGACGGGCGGGACGACGTCGGTTCGACCGGCCAGAGAAGAAGTGCCGTGGGCTATTTGGCTGCCTCTGCTCCGGTGGCGATGGCACCACTGTACGAATGCGCCCCCGGGAGAACACGAGTGTTGGCTACCCGAAAACCCGGCAGTCACCACTTGTATCACTGGCCTCATCCGTAGCGCGTGACGAGCGGACACGGAAACACTGCCGCGAAATACCCCGCGGCTCTCAGCGGAAGGCGGGGAGACCCGTAATGTGCTGGCCCAGGATCAGGGTGTGGACCTCGTCGGTGCCCTCGTAGGTCCGGACGGATTCCAGGTTGGCGGCGTGCCGCAGCGGGGAATAGTCCAGCGTGATGCCGTTGCCGCCCAGAATCGTGCGCGCCTCCCGGGCAATGCTGAGCGCCTCCCGCACGTTGTTCAGCTTGCCGAGTGAGATCTGCTCCGGACGCAGCCTGCCGGCGTCCTTGAGCCGGCCCAGGTGCAGGGCCAGGAGTGTGCCCTTCTGGATCTCCAGGACCATGTTCACCAGCTTCTCCTGCGTCAGCTGGTACCCGGCCAGCGGCTTGCCGAACTGCAGCCGCTCCTGGGAGTAGGCCAGCGCGGCCTCATAGGAATCCCGCGCGGCGCCCATAGCTCCCCACGCGATCCCGTACCTGGCCTCGTTGAGGCAGGAGAAGGGACCCCTCAGCCCGCGCGCCGCGGGCAGCAGCGCCTCCGGGCCCAGCCGGACGGCGTCGAACGTGATGTCGCACTGGATGGAGGCGCGCATCGAGAGCTTCTGCCCGATCGGCGTCGCGGTGACGCCCGCGGTGCCGGCAGGGACGAGGAAGCCGCGCACGCCGTCGTCGGTCATGGCCCACACCACCAGCACGCCCGCCACGGAGGCGAGCCCGATCCAGCGTTTCGCGCCGTCCAGGATCCAGCCCGCGTCATCGCCGGAGCCGTCGCGGCGGGCGAAGGTCTTCATCGAGGCAGGGTCCGAGCCGGCCGTGGGCTCGGTCAGGGCAAACGCGCCGATCAGTTCGCCGGCGGCCATCCGGGGGAGCCACTCCTGCTTTTGGTCCTCGGAGCCCCACTTGTGGATGGCCGTCATGGCGAGGGAGCCCTGCACGGAGACGAACGTGCGGACGCCCGAATCGCCGGCCTCGAGTTCCATCGCCGCGAGGCCATATTCGACGGCGGAACGGCCGGGGCAGCCGTAGCCCTCCAGGTGCATGCCGAGCACGCCGAGCTCGCCAAGTTCCGGGGCGAGCTCGAGGGGGAACACGGCGTCCTCGTACCAGCCGGCGATGCCCGGCCGGACCCGCTGGTTCGTGAAATCGCGGACGCGCTCGCGCACGCTGCGCTCCTCCGCGCTCAGCAGGGAATCGATGGCCAGGACATCGGAGACGTCGGAAAGGTTGGCCTCATTGTTCATGCCGGCTTCGTTGCTCATGCCAGCATCCTACGGCCGCACCTGCAGGGGCGCGCCGGCGGCGGGCTGGTGCTGCAGGAAGTAGCCCCGCGTGGACGGCGCGAAACGGCAGACGGCGGCCAGCGCCACGCCCAGCCCCAGGAGCAGCACGCCGCTGATGAAGGCCCCGCCGACGCCGAAGATCTGCGTATCACCGTAGTCCGGATCCCACATCTGCACCGCCGAGACGAAGAATGCCGCAGTCAGCATAAGGGCGCCGAGCAGGGGCATGACGCCGCGGAACCAGAAGTTCCGGGCCGAGCCGCGCAGGCTCGCGCGGAAGTACCAGACGCACGCGAAGCCGGTCAGGGCGTAGTAGAACGCGATGAACAAGCTGATCGAAGTGATGGAGTCGGCGAGCAGGTTCTCGCTCAGGAGACTCATCAGGACGTAATAGGCGACGGCAGCGGCACCCATGACCTGGGTGGAATACCCCGGCGTCTGGTTGCGCGGGTGGACCTCGCCGAACCTGCGCGGCACGGCTCCGTGCACGCCCATGGACAAGGTGCCGCGGGCCGTGGGAAGGATGGTGGTCTGGGTCGAGGACAGCACCGAGGCCAGGACGGCGACGACGATCAGCCAGCCCCAGGGGCCCAGCACTACGTCCTTCATGGCCAGGAAGACATCGTTCTGGTTGGCCTCGTTGCCCAGCCCAATCCCATCCGTGCCCACCGTGGCATACATCATCACCAGCAGGGCGACAGAGACGTAGATCGCCACGAGGACAAGCGCGGAAATGACGGCGCCTCGGCCGGGCGTGGTGGCAGGGTTTTCGGTCTCCTCGTTCACCGCGAGGCAGGTGTCCCAGCCCCAGTAGATGAACAGGGCCAGCAGGGCTCCGTGCACCACCGCGCCGGGATCGGCGAACGCACCGGCGGGGTTGAACCACTCAAGGTCGAAGGCTTGGCCAGTGGCCGCGCCGGGCACCGCACCCGCGATCCGGAAGATGATGGCCATCGCGAAGATGCCCAGCGAGAGGTACTGCACGTAGGTCAGGACCCGCTGGACATGTTCCCCGAGGCGGATGCCGCGGTAGTTCACGAGGGTCATGAACACGATGAACAGCACGCCGGTGGCGGTGACCACGAGGCTGTTCCCGGCCAGCGAACCGTCGCCGATCAGCAGCCACAGGTACTGCCCGGCGACCTGGGCGAGGTTGGCCAGGACCACGACGCCGGCCAGGGCCACGCCCCATCCGCCCAGCCAGCCGGCCCAGGGACCGAACGCCCGGCGGGCCCAGATGAAGGTGGTCCCGCAGTCCGGCATGGCGCTGTTGAGCTCACGGAAGGCGAAGGCGATGAAGAGCACGGGCACGAAGCCCAGCAGCAGGATCAACGGGGTGTAGTTGCCGTTCACCGCCACGATCAGTCCCAGGGTCGCCGCGAGCGAATAGACCGGCGCGGTGGAGGCCAGCCCCAACATGACGGAGTCTCCGAGATCCAGGATCCCGGCGCGCAGTCCCTTGGCCGGAACTGCCGCGGGACCCCCGGGGCCGCCGGCCGTCGTCGTCGTCGTGGTTCCGGTGCTCATAGGGCAATACCTGCCTTGCTGGAGTGGGCCTGGTTCGAGGCCGGGGCGGGCGCGTCAATCGTGTTGGGCACGAAGCGGCAGAAGTAGTCGGTGATGGGCCCGTCCGACTCGCGGATGCCGCAGCCGACCGATTCGCCGTCGACCACCCAGAGGCCGAGCACAGGGCGGTTGCCGTCGAAATCGGGAAGGGCATGGAACTGCTGGTAACACCAGCCTTCCCGGCCATAGTCGCCGGGCTGTTCGAGGTCGATGCCGGCGGCGTGGATCCTGATGTTGTCCCCTTCGCGGCCATGCAGCGGCTTGGCCACCCACTCCGTGAGTGGCCCGGGACCGTCAAGATAGGCCGGAAGCAGGTTGGGGTGGTCCGGGTAGAGGTGCCAGAGCGCCGCGAGCAGGGCCTTGTTGGACAGGAGCATCTTCCAGGCCGGCTCCACCCAGCGCGGATTGTGGGCGCGCTGCAGCAGCCGCTGCCCGAACGGCTCCTTCATCATCAGTTCCCAGGGGTAGAGCTTGAACATGGTGCTGATCATGAAGTTGTCCAGGTCCACGAAGCGGTTGAGGTTTGGATCCCAGCCGATGTCGGACATGTTGATGCCGATGGTGGTCCAGCCGGCCTGGCTCGCGACGTCCCGCATGTAGGCTGCCGTCATCCAGTCCTCCCCGGATTCTTCCGCCTCGGAGTGGGCGACGTGGAGCGTGCTCATGCCGGTGCGGTACTGCAGCCTCTTCCATTGCCGGATGAGGGCTTCATGGATGCCGTTCCACTGGTCCTTTTCGGGAAGGACGTCCTGCAGCCAGAACCACTGGGCGACGGCGGCCTCAATGAGTCCGGTAGGGGTGTCCGCGTTGTACTCCAGCATCTTGGCCGGGCCGCCCCGGCCGTCGTAGACGAAGTCGAAGCGGCCGTAGACGTCCACATCGCCGGCCTGCAGCGATGCAGCCGCCAGTTCCATGGCCTGCGGCCCGATCCCGATGTTGCCCATGGCCCCGGTGGCGAGGAACTTCGCGGCCTCGAGGCACATGCGGTGCATGTCCTCGGCGGCCTGTTCGAGGGTCTCCACTTCGTCCATGGTGAATTCGTAGTAGGCGCCTTCGTGCCAGTACTCGACGTTCGTGCCGTCCGGCAGGGCTGTGGTGGAGAAGACGAGGCCTTGTGCTTCAATCCGCTCTTTCCAGTCCGGCCGCGGCGCGGATCCCAGTCGTTTCATCCCTAGCCTCCCGTGCTTCCGCCCTTGGCGCTGCCGCCGAAGCCGCCCCTGCTGACCGTGCCGCCCTTGGCGCTGTACCCCGTGGACGCCTTGGCCCCGGTGGGAACTGTCCTGCTGTAGCTGGGGTAGCCCGACCGGTTCTGGCCCAACCCGGGCACGCTGGCGCCGCGGGAGTAGAAGTACCAGGCGTAGATGCCGGAGCTGCGGCCGTCCGTGCTGCTGTTGTTGCACTGCGCATCGTCGACCCGCTCGCCGGTGTCGTCGTTGAAGCACACCTGGGCGTAGTCGGCCTCGTCCTCGTTGCTGGCCACCATGGCGGTGATCGTGCCGGCCAGGAGCGCCGTGACGCCCAGCCCGACGACGGCGGTACGGCGCTGCGAACGCTTCTTTCGCGCCGCCGCGGCCGCCAGGCCGCGCTCGCGTTCCAGGGCGAAGGGGTCAACCACGGCGGGGGCAGTGGGGTCAGCCGGAAGTCCCGGCGGCGCGGGCTGGCCGGGCTGGTTCTGCAGCTCGGGCCGGAGCTCCGGCTGTGGAATCTGCCACGGAGGCTGCTTCCGGTCCTGCCGTGGACTGTCCGGGTGCTCGTCGTTTCGGCCCAAATGTGTCCCCTCACGTCTGGCCGCAGGGTATCCCGCGGAAGGCTTGCGTGCTTTTCCCGACGCCAGCCTAACCGGCCTCCGGATCCCGGGCGATGGAAAGGGCGTGCCGTGTCTGCGGCGGGCGCGTGGGAAGCGTGCCGGCGCTGAGTCCGGGGCCGCGGGCACGCCGCAGGCCTACACTGGTGCCATGGAAACCGCATCCGTGCTTGCTGTCTGCAGGGTTCACCAGCTGCTCGATGATCCCGGCAGCGTCGGGGTCACCGCGATCGACAAGCGCCCCGTGGACGGACCGGTGAAAGTCCACAAACTTGGCCTGCGCGGTGATATCCAGGCGAGCAGGATCCACCACGGCGGCGAGGACCAGGCACTCTACGCGTACTCGCAGGACGACGCCGACTACTGGGCCGGCGAACTCGGCCGGGACATGCCAGCGGGCATCTTCGGCGAAAACCTGCGGATCACGGGCCTCAACGCCTCCAACGCCGTGATCGGCGAACGGTGGAAGGTCGGACTGGACGTCGAGGTGGAAGTCACCTCCCCGCGCATCCCCTGCGCCACCTTCCAGCGGCGGATGGGCGAGCCGCACTGGGTCCAGCGGTTCACCGAGGCCGGCAGGGTGGGCACCTACCTCCGCGTGGTCCGGACCGGCAGCATCGAGGCCGGAGACCACATCCACCGGCTCTTTGTCCCTGCCCACGGCGTGACAATCGCCAGGTGGTTCACCGATCCCACCCTGGAGGACATGGAGGCCCTGCGCGACGCCGACGCCGACGGCCAGATCCGCCTGCAGCCCGAGTACCACCAGAGGTTCGAACAGCTGCAGCGCCGTCTCGGGGTCTAGGCGTGGGGAGCCGGTGTGCGCAAGCTCACCAGCCCCCGTCGGCCCCTCAATTACCACTGTTCCGCTCCATGCCCTACACTTGAAATATCCCCCACTCCGGAAATCCCTTATTCCTGCCCAATTCTTGAGGCAGGACTGGCAAGTGTTGGGGCCCGCAAATGTGATGCGGGCATTTTCATAGGGAGAGCCGGCAAAAGAAAACGCTGTACAGACTGCTGGGATAGCAGCCAAGAGATGCAGCGGGAAGTCCTGCCACGGGATTGCGAAAGCGCCGGACTTCTATGTGACCCGCCGGTCAACCGTACGCCCGGCAATTCGTGTCACGCGTACTGCGGCTCCGCTCACCTCGGGTTGTGCCGCTTGGCCCCTATGGATGAGGAAATTTCACCTATGCCCGAAAATCAGAACAACTCCGTCGACACCGAACTCGCCACCGAGAACACCCAGGCCGACGTCGAGACTTCTGAAACGGCTGCCCCCGCAGCCGGCTCCGCCCCGGAATTCACCGAGGCTCCTGCGAACGTTGTAGCACCGGCGGCCGAAGCTGCCCCGCAGGCTGACACCAAGACCGAGGCCACTTCCGCCCCGGCCAAGGACGAGGACGCCGAGGAAGAAGGCGTCAGGTTCGTAGACCTCGGCATCGATGGCCGTGTCCTGGCCGCCCTGCAGGACGTCGGCTACGAGAAGCCGTCCCCGATCCAGGCAGCAACCATCCCGCTGCTGCTCGAAGGCCGCGACGTCGTGGGCCTGGCCCAGACGGGTACCGGTAAGACTGCAGCATTCGCAGTACCGGCACTGTCCCGCCTGGCCGAGCTCCACGACCTCAACGGCCCGTCCCGCAAGACCCAGGCCCTGGTGCTGGCCCCCACCCGTGAGCTCGCGCTCCAGGTTGCCGAGGCCTTCACCTCCTACGCCAAACACATCGACGACTTCACCGTCCTGCCGGTGTACGGCGGCTCCGCCTACGGCCCCCAGCTCGCCGGCCTGCGCCGCGGCGCGCAGGTTGTTGTCGGTACCCCCGGCCGCGTCATCGACCACATCGCCAAGGGTTCCCTGGACCTGTCCGAACTCCAGTACCTCGTGCTGGATGAGGCCGACGAGATGCTCCGCATGGGCTTCGCCGAAGACGTGGAGCAGATCTTCCAGCAGACCCCCGCGGGCCGCCAGGTTGCGCTGTTCTCCGCCACGATGCCGAGCCAGATCCGCCGGCTCTCCAAGCAGTACCTGAACAACCCGGCCGAGGTGCAGGTCAAGTCCAAGACCACCACGGGCGCCAACACCCGCCAGCGCTACCTGCAGGTCATGGGCCCGCACAAGCTCGATGCGCTGACCCGCATCCTCGAGGTCGAGGAGTTCGAGGGCGTCATCGCCTTCGTCCGCACCAAGATGGCCACCGAGGACCTCGCCGACAAGTTGCGCTCGCGCGGCTTCCAGGCTGCCGCCATCAACGGCGACATCCCGCAGCAGCAGCGTGAGCGCACGGTCGAGGCCCTGCGCGACGGCAAGATCGACATCCTGGTCGCCACCGACGTCGCCGCCCGCGGCCTGGACGTCGAGCGTGTCAGCCACGTGGTCAACTACGACATCCCGCACGACACCGAGTCCTACGTCCACCGCATCGGCCGCACCGGCCGCGCAGGCCGTTCCGGCGACGCGATCCTGTTCATGACCCCGCGCGAGAAGTACCTGCTGCGTTCCATCGAGAAGGCAACCCGCCAGCCGGTGGAGCAGATGCACCTGCCCACGGCCGAGACCGTCAACACGCTGCGCCTGGGCAAGTTCGCCGAGCGCATCACGGAGACCCTCGCGTCCGAGGACGTTGCAGCGTTCCGCGACCTGATCTCCTCCTACGAGGAAGAGCACAACGTGCCGGCCTCGGAAATCGCCGCCGCACTGGCCGTCATGGCCCAGGGCGGACAGCCGCTGCTGGTCAAGGAACTGCCGGCAGCGCCCGAGTTCCAGAAGCGCGAGCGCTCCAAGGACGGCTTCGGCTCACGCGGCCCGACCCGCACCCTGACCGAGGGCAACGCCACCTACCGGATCGCCGTCGGACGCCGCCAGCGCGTCATGCCGGGTTCCATCGTTGGCGCCATCGCCAACGAAGGCGGTATCTCCTCGGCCCAGATCGGCGGCATCGACATCCGCTCGGACCACTCCCTCGTGGAGCTCCCGGCGGACCTGAGCGCCGATCAGCTCAAGGCACTGTCCCGCACCCGGATCGGCGGCGAGCTGATCCACCTGGAGCTCGACAACGGCCGTAAGCCGGCCGGCGACCGCGGCTCCTACCAGGGCAACCGTGGCGGAGACCGTGGCGGCTACTCCGGCGGCAGCGGCAACTTCAAGGGCAACGGCGGCTTCAAGCGCGAATTCCGCAAGGGCGACGGCGAGCGGTCCTCCGCTGACCGTGGCGGCCGCTCCTTCAGCGAGCGTTCCGAGCAGCGCACCTTCGGCGCGGACACCCGCAAGCCCCGCACCGAAGGCGGCTTCAAGCCCCGCAACAAGTGGTAACCACTAGCACCATCTGAGAACGGGCCGGCTCCCTGAGCCGGTCCGTTCTTGTTTAAGCATTCCGGCCCCGTGTTCGCTTCGTCACAGCCGCGGCCGCCGATTGGTCCCGGGAGCCGATCCGGGCCCCCAAAACCGCGCCGGGAGCCCGGATTTCCGCTGTTTCCGGCCGGTCCGGCGTCGTACGGCCGCCGATTTGTTGGTGGGCGAATCTTCCGGTAGAGTATTTACTCGTTGCCCCCCTAGCTCAGTGGTAGAGCGCGTTCTTGGTAAGAACGAGGTCACCGGATCGATTCCGGTGGGGGGCTCTGAATGAGGGCCTGTGTCAAGGCGGTTTTTGACCGGCTTAGCGCAGGTTTTCCTCATTTACGGCGGTGTAGCTCAGTTGGTTAGAGCGCACGACTCATAATCGTGAGGTCGGGAGATCGAGCCTCCCCACCGCTACAGACAAAACCCCCGGAATCATTGAGATTCCGGGGGTTTTTCTGTCTCCCCACTGTCAGTCATCGCTTCCCTTGTGCTTGTCGTCGCCGGGCTCGTTTTCGCCGTGTCCGCCGTGGTCGTCGCCCGGTTCGCTGGAGCCGGCAGGTGCCGGGGCGGGAACCGCGGTCCGGTCCTCGCCCGGTTCGCTGGAGCCGGCAGGTGCTGGGGCGGGGACCGCGTCCTCGGTGGCGGAGGGACTCGGCGAGGAGGCCGGGCTGCGGTCCTCGGTTCCGGACGTGCTGCCCGTGGATGTGGGGGAGCCGGAAGCGGCGGTGGTGGCGTTTTGCGGCAGGAGGACGGTATTGGCGGGGTTCGTTGTTCCGGCCGGTGAGCCGTTCAAGGTCTGGGCGTTGACTGCAAGGGCCGCGGATCCGGTGAGCAGGACACCGGCTGCCGTGAGGACGAGGACTGTTTTAGTTTTCATGTCTCCACCCTAGGAATCCGTGGGAAAGGACGGGTCTTGGGGAAATCCAAGAGTTGTCCAAGTTTGCGCCCCCGATCAGCCAACTCACGCGGATTGCGGCAGAATTCGCGGCAGGCAGGAACATAATCAGGTATGCAGATCCTGGTAGTGGAGGATGACGAATCAGTTGCCACCGGAGTCCTTGACGGACTGGGCCGGGCCGGCTTCGGGGCCAGCCACGTCGGAACTGGCGGCCAGGCCCTGGAGGTGGTCCGCGCGTCCAGTCCCGATTTTGTCCTTCTGGACCTGGGGCTGCCGGACATGGACGGCACCGATGTGTGCCGCGCCATTCGGGCGCTGACCTCGATTCCGATCATCGTGGTCAGTGCCCGGGATGAAGAGATTGACCGGGTCCTGGCGCTGGAACTGGGCGCCGATGACTATCTGGTCAAGCCGTTCGGGATGCGGGAACTCATCGCGAGGATCCGGGCGGTGGCGCGCCGCTCCGAAGAACGGCTCCCGGATGGCCGGCCCGGGACGGAGCTCAGCAGGAACATCGGCGGCCTGAGTATTGACCAGCGCTCGCGCCGCGTGCTCCTGGACGGAGCCGAGGTTTATCTGACCGCCAAGGAGTTCGAACTCCTGTATTTCCTGGCCGCCGACCCCGGCGCGGTGTTCGAGCGCCGGGAAATCCTGCGAGCGGTCTGGGACGGCGACTGGTACGGCACCACGAAGACCGTGGATGCCCACATCGCCGGGATCCGCAAAAAGCTCGGTGACCCCCGCTGGATCGAGGCCGTCCGCGGCGTCGGGTTCAGGCTCGGGGTGCCTGGATGAGATGGCGGCTGATCGGCGCCTTCATGCTCATCACCTTGCTGGTGGTCCTGGTCCAGGACATTCCGCTGGGAAACTATCTGGTCCGTGTGGAACGGGAGCGCCTCACCACGTCCCTTGAACGCGACGCTTTTCTCCTGGCCGGCCGGGCCGGCGAAGCATTGAAAGCCGGCGGTCCACTGCCTCCGGAAGTCACGGCCGACGTGCGCCGGTACGGGGAGGCGGGCGGGGCCCGTGTGGTGATCGTCGACGCCGTCGGGACGGCCGTGGCGACCTCGGACGACGATCAGGCGGCCACCGGATCGCCCTACAGTTCGCGGCCCGAGATCGCCTCCGCACTGACCGGTCAGATCAACGCGGGCCAACGGTATTCCCAGACACTGGGCCTGGACCTGCTCTACGTCGCCGTTCCCGTCCTCAGCGGTGAGAAGATTTCCGGCGTCGTCCGGCTGACGTATCCGGCGTCGGTCGTGGCCGAGCAGGTGAACGGCCAGCTGCGTACCATCTGGACTGTCGCCGGAACCACGGTACTGCTCGCCGGCATCCTGGCCTACGTCATGGCCGGCGCCGTGACCCGGAGACTCCAGCGGCTGCGGGACGCCACGGAACTGCTCGCCGCCGGAAACCTGGACACCCGAACCGACGAAGGGGGCGCCCCCGAGATCAAAGCCCTCGCGGGTTCCTTTAACCGCATGGCGGACCGGATGAAACACCTGCTCGAGCAACAACGCGGCTTCGCTTCCGACGCCTCCCATCAGCTCCGCACCCCGCTGACGGGGCTGCGGCTCAGGCTCGAGAACGCCCACGACACGATCCCCGCCGACCCGGAAGCGGGCCGGACCATGGTGGCCGCCTCGCTGGAGGAGACGTACCGGCTGCAGCGCATCATCGACGGGCTGCTGTTGCTCAGCAAGGCCGAAGGCAGCCCGGCCGCGCCGGTCACCACCGACCTCGTCGAGGCAGCGAAGGCCCGCAAGGAACAATGGGAGGCCCTCGCCGAGGAGACCGGTGTGCGCCTGAGCCTGGACGGCCCGCCGGCGGCGGACATCCTGGTCCTGCCCGGGGCCGCCGAGCAAATCATCGACAACCTGATCGACAACGCCCTCGCCGTCGCCCCGCCGGGGTCACTGATCCAGCTCGTGGTCTCCCACGGTGAACAGCCAGGCACCATCGAACTGCACATCCTGGACGAGGGCCCCGGGCTTTCCCCGGAAGACTGCGAACGGGCATTTGGCCGTTTCTGGCGCGGCACCCAGGGCGGCGAGGGCAGCGGCCTCGGTTTGTCCATCGTGCACCAACTGGCCCGGGCCAGCGGGGCAGAAGCAACACTCAGGCCCAGGGCCCCCGGGTCCGCACCGGGCACCACCGGCCTGGACGCCTGCGTGCAATTCAGATCAGCCTAAAAATCAACGGCGTCAGCGCAGTGCGGGCACGCCCGGACACCGGCTGAATCGTCTCCTTGTCAGCGGTGTGCCTTCCCGCAACGCGCGCCCGTGACAAGCGGCACTTTTCGCCGTAGCTTTGCAGCAACTGACGGTTGGGGATATCAGTGGACCTTCTTGGCATCATCATGGCTCCGTTCAAATGGCTGGTCTCAGCCATGATGGCGGGCTTCCATGACGGACTCAGCGCCATCGGCATGCCGGCGGCCAGCGGCTGGACCTGGACGCTGTCCATCATTGGGCTGGTGCTGGTGATCCGCGCCGCCCTGATCCCGGTGTTCCTCAAACAGGTCAACGTCCAGCAGCGCATGAGGCGGTTGCAGCCGGACCTGAAGAAGCTCCAGGACAAATACAAAGGCAAGACCGATCCGCTCTCCCGCCAGGCCATGGCGCAGGAACAGATGGCCCTGTACAAGGCGCACGGCACCAACCCGTTCTCCGCCTGCCTGCCCCTGCTGATCCAGATGCCCTTCTTCTTCGCGCTGTTCCAGATGCTGTCCGGCATCAGCGCCGCGGCCGGCCAGGGCGAAGCCGTCGGGGCCATGAGCCCCGAACAGGTCGCGCAGTTCGACGAGTCCACGATTTTCGGCGCCCCGCTCTCGGCCTCGCTGCTGCACGGCGTCGGCGGCAGCCAGCTCTCGGTGTGGATCCTCTCCATTGCGATGATCCTGGCCATGACGGCCTCGCAGCTCATCACGCAGCGGCAGATCATGGCCAGGAGCTTGTCCGGCGAGGCCGTGGCGACTCCGTTCATGGGCCCGCAAAAGGTGCTGCTGTACAGCCTGCCGGTCGTCTTCGGTGTGGGCGGGATCGTGTTCCCCATCGGCGTTTTGATCTACTGGACCACCACCAACCTGTGGACCATGGGGCAGCAGTTCGCTGTCCGGTGGGACAGAATGGGACCATGACGCGCATCGCAATTATCGGCGGCCACGGCAAGGTGGCTTTGGAACTGTCCAGGATCCTCGCGGCGGATGGGCACGGGGTGACCTCCTTTATCCGCAACCCGGACCATGCGGCCGACGTCGCGGCCACCGGCGCCACACCGGCGCTGCTGGATGTGGAGAACGCGACGACGGCGCAGATCGCCGGAGCCCTCCGCGGACACGACGCCCTGGTGTGGTCGGCCGGAGCCGGCGGCGGCAGCCCCGAACGGACCTACGCCGTGGACCGCGACGCCGCGATCCGTTCCATGGACGCCGCGGCGGAAGCCGGCGTCAGCAGGTACGTCATGGTGTCCTATTTCGGGGCCGGGCCGGACCACGGAGTCCCCGCGGACAACGGCTTCTTCGCCTACGCCGAAGCCAAGGCCGCGGCGGATGAGTACCTGCGCGGTTCAGGCCTTGACTGGACCGTCCTGGGCCCCGGGACGCTGACCGCGGGACCCGGCAACGGGATGATCGACGTCGACCCCGCCGACACGTCCGACGGCACCGAAACCGCCCGGGCCAACGTCGCCCTGGTGGCGGCGGCGGTCCTCGGGCTGCCGGCCACGATCGGGCGCACCATCGAGTTCCGGGACGGCACGCTCCCGCTCGCGGCAGCGCTGGAAACGTTGGGCTAGCCCAGGACTCTTCCCGATAGGGTGGTGGGGGCGGTCCGCGCATCCACCCGGGATGCCCGGGCCCGCCTCCGGGGAAAGCGGGCACATGGATCAGTTGGCACTCATCGTTGGACTTCTGCTGGCTACGGTGGGCGCTGTCGGTCTCGGAGAGAAGCTGCGGCTGCCCTACCCGGTGCTGATGCTGATCCTGGCCGTTGCCCTGACGTTCATCCCCGGCTTCCCGGAGATCCAGATCCCGCCCGAGCTGATCCTGCCCATTTTCCTGCCCCCGCTGCTCTTCGCGACCGCGCAGCGCAGTTCGTGGGCTGTTTTCCGGGTCCGCTGGCGCACGTTGCTGATGCTTGCCGTCGCGCTCGTGGTGGTCTCGACGGCGGTGGTCGCGGGCGCGGCCTGGCTCATGATCCCGGGCATCGGCATACCGGCCGCGATCGCCCTGGGCGCCATGGTGGCCCCGCCCGATCCCGTGGCCGTGGACTCCATCGCCAGCCGGGTCCACATGCCGCGGCGGCTCATCAACGTGCTCCAGAGCGAGGGCTTGTTCAACGACGCCGCCGCCATCGTCATCTTCCAGGCGGCCGTGGCCGCCGCGGTCGCCGGCACCAAGATCGCCTCGGACGTTGTCCTCCAGTTTGTCCTGGGTGCTGCGATCGCGGTGGTTGTGGGGATCGGCATGGGCTGGCTCACGAGCCTGATCACCCGCCTGGTGACCTCCATGGTGGCCCGGAGCGCCGTCACCCTGGTGGTGCCGTTTGCCGCCTACATCCTGGCTGAGGAGGTGCACGCCTCCGGGGTGATCGCCGTCGTCGTCACCGCGCTGGAAATGCAGCGCCACTCCCGGCCCGGGGACGCCGCGGAGAGGGTCACCCGCACCGCGTTCTGGGACGTCGTGGAACTGCTGGTCACCGGCCTGGCGTTCGGGCTGGTGGGGCTGGAAGTACGGCAGGTCATCCACGACGAAGGCAGCGGCGTTTTCGGCATGGTCGGGACGGCCGCGGTGGTGTGCGTCCTGGTGTTCGCCGCACGCTTCGCCTGGCTGGCCATGATGTCCGGCCTCTCCCGGGCGAGGAAGGATGTTCTGCGCCCTACTTCGGCCAAGGACGTGCTGATACTCACGTGGTGCGGCATGCGCGGCCTGGCCACCCTGGCGCTGGCCCTGGCTCTTCCGCTGACCGTTGCGGACGGCACGCCGTTCCCGGCCCGCAGCGAGCTGCTGGTGATCGCTTGCGCCGTGCTGCTGGCCACCCTGGTGCTGCCCGGGCTGACGCTGCCGTGGCTCATGCGGGTCCTGAAGGCGTCCGAGGACGGTTCCGAAGAACGCGACGCCGCCCGCGTGTTGGCAAGCCGGGCGCAACAGGCAGCGATCGCGGCCCTGAAGGACAACGAGCTCATGAAGGAGCTGCCGGCGGATAAGGTGGCGCTCGTGAAGGAGAAAATGACCCGGCTGCACGCCGAGCTGCTGGACGGGAGCCTGCGGAATGAAAGCGCGGGGGAGCAGCGTAAGCGTGGCCGGGAACTGGCGATCGCGGTGCAGACGATCGCCCTCGATGCGGCCCGCCGGGAAGTCGTAGCGGCCCGGAACGAGCCGGGCATGGACCCGGAAGTCGCGGACCGGGTGCTGCGGCAGCTGGACCTGCGCACCATGATCATGCCGGACTAAGGCAACGGATCCGGGTCAGCCCCGCGCGGGGAGGGTCAGCTCCAAGGCATTCGCCTCGACGTAGTCCAGGGCGTGCCGGACCGCGCCCGCCGTGACGATCGCGTCGCCCAGGGGTGAGACTGTCACCCGCGGGGGAGTCGCGGTGAAGCGGGGAAGCAGCGCTGTGATGCCGGGCAGGAGCGCCCCGGCGGACTCGGCGACGGCGCCGCCGATCACCACCTGCTCGGGGTTGATCAGGCTCGCGATCGAGGCGATGACCCGGGCCATGCGCTCCGAAATCCGGTCCAGGATGGCCAGGGCCGCCGGGTCGCCCGCGGCCGCGTCCGCGAAGACGCGCGGCGCACTGGCAGGGCCGCCCGCGGAGGGTCCGCCGCCGGCCGCCGACCACTGCCGCACCAGGGCGGCGATGCCGTCGCTGGAGCCAACACCCTCCACCATGTCCAGATAGCCCATCTCGCCGGCGGCCCCGCCGCGGCCGTGGAGCAGGCGGCCGGATTCCATCACGCCGGCGCCGAGGCGTTCGCCGGCCAGGAGCACCACCAGATCGTCCACGCCCACGCCGGACCCGCGCCAGCGCTCACCGAGCGCAGCCAGGTTGGCGTCGTTCTCCAGGAGCACGGTCCAGCCGTGCAGCTCCTTCAGCGCGGAGCGGAGCCCGACGTCGAACAGGCTCCAAAACCGCTGCGTCACCAGAACGTTGCCGTCGCGGTCCACCGGCGCTGCGATCCCGGCGCCGACGGCCAGGACCCTGCCCGGGTCAGCTCCCGCCGCTTCCAGCGCCTCGCGGCAGGCGAGATCGACGACGCCGATCCGCTCCTGCGCGGGGATGTCCGCCGCACGGAAGCTCCCGCTGGAACGGCCGATCACCGTGCCGCGGAGGTCGGCCACGGCGGCGGTGGTGGTCGCGGCACCAATGTCCAGGCCAAGCACGAAACCCGCTTCCCGGTTGAAGGCAAAGCGCCGGGCCGGCCGGCCCTTCCGCGGACTGGCAGGGTCTGCGGGCTGGTCCTGCTCCACGATCCAGCCCCGGCCGATCAGGTCCTCGCAGACGGCAATCACCGAGGCCCGGGTCAGCCCGGTCAGGGCCATCAGCTCGGTTCCGGTGGCCACATCGGCGCCGCGGATGTGGCGCAGCACGGCCTGGGCGTTGACGCGGCGCAGCAGCTGCGGCGTGGCGGCGGCTGCGTGCGGCATCACTTCTTGACCTCTTCTGTCCCCGGACCCATAATTGTTCAGGCAATATATTTAGCTTGTATCTAAATTACCAGAAGCCCTCCCAGACCCGAAGGAACCTCCTTTGACCAACACCGCCACGCTGGCAACCCTGTCCGGTTCCGATCTCGCCGCCGACCCCAACTGGTGGCGCCAGGCATCGGTGTACCAGATCTACCCGCGGAGCTTTTCGGACTCCAACGGTGACGGCCTGGGCGACATCAAGGGCATCACCGCCAAGGTCCCGTACCTGAAGGAACTCGGGATCGACGCCGTCTGGCTCTCCCCGTTCTACCCCTCGGCGCTCGCCGACGGAGGCTACGACGTCGACGACTACCGCGACGTGGACCCCAAGCTCGGCACCCTGGCGGACTTCGACGAGATGTCCGCCGCGCTGCACGCCGCCGGCATCAAACTCATCGCCGACATCGTCCCCAACCACTCCTCGAACCGGCACGAGTGGTTCCAGGAGGCCCTGGCCTCCCCGCGCGGCTCCGCCGCCCGCGAGCGCTACATCTTCCGCGACGGCCTCGGCGAAAACGGCGAACTCGCGCCGTCGGACTGGGAATCCGTCTTCGGCGGCCCCGCCTGGGAGCGCATCACCGAGCCCGACGGCACGCCCGGGCAGTGGTACATGCACATCTTCGCCAAGGAACAGCCGGACCTGAACTGGGCCAACCGGGAAATCCGCGACGACTTCCTCAAGACGCTCCGCTTCTGGTCCGACCGCGGCGTGGACGGCTTCCGCGTCGACGTCGCCCACGCGCTGACCAAGGACCTCACCGAGCCGCTGATCTCCAAGGTGGAGCTCAGCGCCGCCAACACCGGAACGGACGGCTTCCCGGACGGCTCGCACCCGTTCTGGGACCGCGATGAAGTCCACGAGATCTACGCCGAATGGCGCGAGGTGTTCAACGAGTACAACCCGCCGCGCACCGCCGTCGCCGAGGCCTGGGTGCACGCCACCCGCCGCGCCCGTTACGCCAGCCCGGAGGGCCTGGGCCAGGCGTTCAACTTCGACCTCCTGCAGGCCGACTTCGCCGCAGGCGAGTTCCGCGAAATCATCGCCCGGAACCTCGCCGAGGCCACCGAGTCCGGGGCCTCCTCCACCTGGGTTTTCTCCAACCACGACGTCGTCCGCCACGCCACCCGCTACGGCCTGCCCCAGGGCGGCGGCAAGCACGCCCAGGGCCAGGACGGCAAGGGATGGCTGCTGGCCGGCGCCCCCGTCGAGGAACTCGACGTCGAACTCGGCCTGCGCCGGGCCCGCGCCGCGACCTTGCTGATGCTGGCCCTGCCGGGATCGGCCTACCTGTACCAGGGCGAGGAACTGGGCCTGCAGGAAGTCACGGAGATCCCCGACGCCGAGCGCCAGGACCCCACCTTCTTCCGGAACAAGGGCGTGGAGATCGGCCGCGACGGCTGCCGCGTGCCCCTGCCCTGGGCCCCGGAGGGCACCTCGTTCGGCTTTGGCGCCGGCGGGGCACACCTGCCGCAGCCGGCCTGGTTCAGCCGCTACGCGGTGGCAGCCCAGGACGGCGTGGAAGGGTCCACCCTCGAGCTCTACCGCAAGGCCCTGAAGCTGCGCCGCGAACTGCAGACCTCGGAGGAACTGCAGTGGCAGGAATCCGGCAGCGCCGACGTCCTGCGCTTCAGCCGTCCCGGCGGCTGGCAGACGGTGACCAACTTCGGCGACGCGCCGGTTGACCTGCCGGCCGGCGAGGTGCTGGTCAGCAGCGGCCCGCTGGATGGCGGGCAGCTGCCGGCCAACACCACCGTCTGGCTGCGGTGAGTCCCGCACCGCAGGCTTCGCCCGGCACGCCCGCCGGCGCCGGGAACCTCCCCCAGGAACTCGTCTACGGCTGCATGGGCCTGGGCGGCGACTGGTCGGCCGAGCCGTACTCGTCCGCGCACGTGGACGAGGCGGCCGCGGCCGTCGAAGCCGCCCTGAACGCGGGCATCACACTGTTCGACCACGCGGACATCTACACCAACGGCAAGGCCGAAGCCGTCTTCGGCGAGGTCCTGGCCCGCACCGCCGGGCTGCGGGAGAAAATCCGGCTGCAGACCAAGTGCGGCATCCGGCTCAACGAGCAGGGCCTGGAGGCCTACTACGACCTCAGCCGGGACGGCATCCTGGAGCGGGTCAACGAAAGCCTGGCCCGGCTCCGGACGGACTACGTCGACGTGCTCATGCTGCACCGCCCGGATCCCCTGATGGATCCGGCGGAGGTGGCCTCCGCCGTCGGGCAGCTCATGGCCGAAGGCAAGGTGCGGGCCGTGGGCGTGTCCAACATGTCGGGCCCGCAGATCGAGATGCTGCAGGACCGGCTCGAGGTTCCCGTGGTGGGCAACCAGCTCGAAATGAGCCTGCTGAAACGGGCGTGGCTGGAAAGCACAGTGCTCGTCAACCATGCCGAGGGCACGGACTACAGCTTCCCGCACGGGACCGTCGAGCACTGCGTCCGGAACGGCATCCGTCTGCAGGCATACGGGTCGCTGGCCCGCGGCCTCTACACCGGGGCGCCGGCGGCCGCTCGGACGCCGGCCGAGGAGGCCGCCACCTCCCTCGTGGCCGCCCTGGCCGCCGAGAAGGGGACCACGGGGGAAGCGATCGTGCTCGGCTGGCTCATGAGGCACCCTGCAGGGATTGCGCCCGTGATCGGCACCGCGAACCCGGACCGGATCCTCGCCTGCGCCGGAGCCGCCGAGGCCGCCGCGGCGATGACCCGCGCCGAGTGGTACGGGCTCTGGGTCGCGGCCCGGGGAAGCAACATCCCCTAGCCTGTCCGTCCCACCCAACTGGCCGGCAGCCGAGGCCGTTGGGAGCCCGAAAACGGCTTCTGCTGCCGGCCAGCTGGGTGTGGACGTGATTTTGGTCGTAATGGTCGCCGCTGAGGGCCGGATCGCTTAGCGGCAAGTGCCCCCGGGCGACTAGCGTAGATGCATGACCTCTACCACCACCGCCGAATCACTTCGGCCCCAACGCAACATCCCGGCCGACATCGCCCGCTCCTGGCTGCTGGTTAACGCGATGAAGACCGATCTCTTCGACCAGTCCGCCGTCTCCCGGGCCGATGCGATCATCCTCGACATCGAAGACGCGGTGGACCCCTCGCAGAAGGACGCCGCCCGCGCCAACGTCGTGAACTGGCTGACCGCCGGCGGCAGCGCGTGGGTCCGGATCAACGACGCCACCAGCCCGTTCTGGGCCGACGACCTCGCCGGCCTGCGCGGCACCCCCGGCCTGCTGGGCATCATGCTGGCCAAAACCGAATCGGCCGACCAGGTCACGGAGAGCTTCCACCGGATGGACGGCAAGACCCCGGTGATCCCCTTGGTCGAGTCCGCCGTCGGCATCGAGGAAGCCAACAACATCGCCAAGGCCCAGGGCGCCTTCCGCCTGGCCTTCGGCTCGGGCGACTTCCGCCGCGACACCGGCATGGCGGCCACCGCGGAAGCCATGGCCTACCCCCGCGCCAAGCTCGTTGTGGCCAGCCGCGTGGGCAACCTCCCCGGCCCCATCGACGGCCCCACCGTCGGCACGAACCACCCGATCCTGCGCGAACAGACCGGCATCACGGTGATGATGGGGATGACTGGGAAGCTCTGCCTCGCAATCGACCAGACCCCGGTCATCAACGAGGTCATCAGCCCCACCCCGTCCGACGTCGCCTGGGCCACGGACTTCATGGCCGACTTCGAAGCCAACGGCCGCGTCATCCGGGACGGCTCCGACCTGCCGCGCCTGGGCCGGGCCGAGAAGATCATGAAGCTCGCGGTAGCCTTTGGCGTGCAGCCGGCCCTGTAGCCGCCACACCACTCGAGGAGACCCGTGACCGATACCCGCTATCTGGTGCACGGGGTCTTTTGGGATGCTCCGGCGCCCGGGCCCGCCGCAGCGTCCGGCGGCAGGCCGCCGGCGATGCGCCTGCAGGACCCTGGCGGCGCCCTCACCGCAGTGACGCTCGACGCCGGCACCCGCCTCGGTTTCCGGCTCGCCGCCGCGGGGAAACAGTGCCTTGGGCATCACTTGGTGCACGGACCCGCGGACCGGGACCACGTCCTGTGCCCGGACCGGGCTCCCGCCGCCAGGGGCAGCCAGTGCGGGCGGTGCTTCGTCCTGGATGAATTCCGGCTGATCCATGACTTCCACCGCGGCGGCCGGGTCCCGCCGGGCCTGCGCGCGTACCTGATGCAGCCGCACTGGCTCTACGTCGCCACCTTCGCCAACGGGGCCAGCAAGGTCGGCACCGCGTCCCACCGGCGCAAATGGAACCGGCTCGCCGAGCAGGGCGCCGTCGTCGCCCGGTACGTCGCCCGTGCCGAGGACGGCCGCGTGGTCCGCCTCCTTGAAGACATGATCACGCGCGAGGCCGGGCTGCCGCAGCAGGTCCGCGCTGCCGCCAAGGCCGCTGCGCTGCTCGCCCCGGAAGCCGCCGTCGACCTCGACGCCCTGAACGGACGGCTGGCAGGGGAGGCCCGGACCCTGATTGCCGGTGCCGGCGGGGAGGGCTTCGCGGTGGTGGATGAGCGGTGGGACCGGCCGGAACTCTCCGCGAAGGCCTGCGCCCCGGCCGCCCGGCATGCTTATCCGCACGACCTGGCGGCCGGAGCGCATGGGTTCCGGATCGACGCGCTGAGCGGCAGCATTGCCCTCGCGGCGCTGGATGGCAGCGGACTGGAATTCGTGGTGAACCTGGGCCAGCTCAAGGCCCGGGTGATCGAACTCGGTGACCACGGCTCGGATGTCCCGGCCGTGCAGGAAGCCTTGTTCTGACGCTGGAATTGCCCCGCGGCGCGCAAATTACCGGGCGCGCCCGTATTCCCGCGTCGGCAGGCAATGTGAGTGTCGCCAGGAATTTTGCGGCTCGCGGTGTCGTCCGGCCGTCCCGGTAGACTGGCACGGTGCTGAATGAATTCTGGGCCACCGCGTCAACCGCCTACAAGGTGATCGTCTTCAGCGCCATGGGCCTGATCGCCCTCGGCATCATCCTCAGCGTGGTGGGCAACAGCACCGGCAACCAGCCCCTTGCCCTCGCCTCACTGGCAGTGATCGGACTCGGCCTGGTCCTGCACATTGCCGGGCTTGTGGTCCGCGGCCAGGCGATCCGGAAAAACCTCAAGCGCTAGCGGCCGCGTTCCGCACCACATGGCTCCGGGCATGCTCTACCGCGTCCGGGAGGGATGTGAACAGGTGCTTGTGATGCCGCAGTGAGCGGATGACCCCCACATTGGTCACGAGCTCCAGATGCTGCGGCTGGACCCCCTTCAGCAGGACCGTGACCCCGCGCAGCTCCAGCGCGGAGACCACCTCAACGAGCATGTGGGCGCCCGTGGCGTCCAGCATCCGCAGCTGGGACAGCCGGATGACGGCCACCTGGATGTCCCTGACCTGGCTGATCTCCTGCAGGACCCGCTCCGCTGCACCGAAGAACATGGCCCCGTCCAGCCGGAAGATGGCGATGTGCTCGTCGCCCGGAACAGGCGGCCCCGGGATGTCCTCGCGCCGGACCCCGCTCAGGGAAGCGAATGTCCGCAGCGTGAACACGGCGGCCGCGGCGAGTCCGATCTGGATGGCCACAATGAGGTCGAAGGCGACGGTAATGAGGGCGGTGACCACGAAGACCGCGGCGTCGGCCCGGGTGGAGCGCAGGATCGCCGTCACGGTGTGCCGCGAGACCATGCGGACGGCCGTGACCATGAGGATGCCGGCCAGCGCCGCCAGCGGGATCCTGCCGACAAGCCCCGCCGCCAGGTAGATGATGGCCAGCAGCACCAGGGCGTGCACCACCGCGGAGAGCCGGGTCTTGGCCCCGGAACGGACGTTCACGGCGGTCCGGGCGATCGCGCCCGTGGCGGGCATGCCGCCGAAGAATCCGGCAGCGATCGAGGCCAGCCCCTGGCCGGTGAGCTCCCGGTCCGGGCTGTACGCGCCGGACGGACGGCCGTCGGGGCCGACCATGCCGGCGGCCACCCGGGCCGAGAGCAGGGATTCGATGGCGGCGAGCGTCGCGATGGACACGGCCGGCATCAGCAGGCCTCCCAGCGCGGCCGGATCGACAGAGGGCATCGAGGGCGCCGGCAGGGAGTGCGGAAGCGCGCCGATCCGCGGTATGTCCAGCGCCAGCATCTCCGACGCCGCAGTGGTGAGCAGCACTGCGATCAGGCTCGCGGGCAGGGCCTTGTTCAGCCTGGGCAGCAGGTACATCACGGCCGCGACGCATGCCACCACCGCGAGCGTTTCCAGCACGGTCGGCATGGTGGCCTGCGACGCGCTCTCGACGGCGGCCAGGAGGGTGTTGTGGCCCGGCGTTCCCTCGGTGCCCGTGGCCAAGGGAACCTGCTGGAGGAAAATGATGGCGGCGATGCCGAGCGTGAAACCCTCCACGACCGGCCACGGGATGAACGCGACGGCCCGGCCCAGCCCGCTGGCGCCCAGGACCACGACCAGCAGCCCGGCCAATACAGAGACCAGGGCAATGCTGCCGACGCCGTGGACGGCGACCACCGGGGCCAGGACCACCACCATGGCGCCGGTCGGGCCAGAGACCTGGACGTTGGATCCGCCCATGACGGCGGCGACAAGTCCTGCCACCACTGCGGTGATGAGTCCGGCCTCCGCCCCGACCCCGGAACTGACCCCGAAGGCCAGGGCCAGGGGGAGCGCCACAATGCCAACCGTGATGCCGGCGAACAGGTCCGTCTTCCAGGCGGACCTCAAGAGCTCGTAGTCGCGGCGGGACGGCACAAACCGGGCGAAGCGTCCCCGTGCCGTGGCAGATGTCGTCGCCGGGTCTGCTGCCTGGGCCGCGCTCACGTTGCCGTGGCGTCGAGGTGGCCGGTACTGTCGGCGTCGCCCGCGCGGTCGAGGTGGCCTGCCGGCAGCTCCTGCGCTATCCGGAGCTGTTCGCTGGAACCGGCGAGGGTGTCCAGCAGGAAGACCCGGGCAATCGCGAGCAGCTCCTTGATCTTGGGATGAGTCAGCCGGTAGGTCACGACATTCGCCGTCCGGACCGACGTCACCACACCGTGCCGGCGCAGCGTGCCCAGATGCTGGGACAGGTGCGAGGGCTCCAGCCCCGTCTCGGCGAGCAGGTAACTGACCGGCGCCGTATTGTCCGGCGCGGCCGCCAGAAGCTCGAGGATCCGGATTCGGGCCGGGTGCGCCAGAGCTTTGAACAGGTTGGCCTTGATTTCATACAGGGGGGTCTGCGCGGCGGAGATCATGGCGGGGAAACACTTTCTCGCATCCGTTCGCGGCGCGGTGCGGCGGCGCCCTCGGCGATTCGGATTGATGGATTGATGTTTTCATCATATCGCGCCGGTCAAGACCCGCCGGAGCGCCCGTCTGTGCCCGTCCGGTTCCCGGCGCGCACCTTGTCACGAAGCCGGACGGCTCCGGGCGTGGCGATAGGCTGGAACCATGACTATCAATCCGGACCTGCAGGGGCGCAGCTACCCTGCCGCAGAGGTGTATGACGTCGGCCGCGAGAAGATCCGCGAGTTCGCGCGCGCGGTCAAAGCCACCCACCCTGCCCACTTCGATGTTGCCGCCGCCGAGGCGCTGGGTCACAGGGACCTCGTGGCGCCGCCGACCTTCGCCATTATCGTCGCGCAGCGAGCCGACGCGCAGCTGATCGAGGATCCGGAATCCGGGATCGACTTCTCCCGCGTGGTCCACGCCGACCAGCGGTTCACGCACCACCGCCCGATCATCGCGGGGGACCGGTTGGTCGCCGAACTGCACGTCGACGGCGTCCGCGCCATGGGCGGCGGAGCCATGATCACCACCCGCTCGGAAATCTTCGCGCTGGCCCCCGGCGATGCCACCGATGCCACCGGTGTCCGGGAGCCGGTCGCCACCACCACCTCGTCCATCCTGGTCCGCGGAGAGGGACAGTAGCCATGAGCATCGACATCGCAGCACTCACGGTCGGCCAGGACATTGGCAGCCGCAGCATTACCGTCACCCGCACCGACCTCGTCAAGTACGCCGGCGCATCCGGTGACTTCAACCCGATCCACTGGAACGAGGCCTTCGCCACCGGCGTCGGCCTGCCGGGCGTGATCGCGCACGGCATGTTCACCATGGGTGCGGCCGTCCAGCTCGTGACCGACTGGGCCGGCGATCCCGCCGCCGTCGTCGACTTCCAGACCCGCTTTACGAAGCCGGTTCCCGTCGCCGACACGACGGGGACACCGGAGTCCGGTGCCGTGATCGAGATCAGTGGGGCCATCGGGGCCCTCGACGCCGACGCCGGCACCGCCCGCGTCGACCTCACGGTCGTCTCGGCCGCCCAGAAGGTCCTCGTCAAGGCCCAGGCCGTCGTCAGGGTGGCCTAGCCCATGGCGTTGCTGTGAATCTGGCTGCTGTGACCAAGGAAGTCTTCGTCCCGCCCGCCGAGATCACGCACTGGCGAAACGCCGTGGTGGTGGCCTACGCCGCGAGCGGAATCGCATTCTCCACCTGGGTGTCCCGGCTGCCGGCCATCCGCGACGGTCTGGACCTGACCCCGGGCACGATCGGGCTGCTCCTGCTCTGCATGACGGCGGGATCCTTCGTGTCCGTGTCCGCCTCGGGCCTGATTGTTCTTCGCCTTGGCTCCAAGCGCACCATCCGGATCGGCAGCATCATGGTCGGATTCGGGCTGGCGCTGGCAGGCTTCGGCACCTCGGTGCTCGCCAGCCCGGTGGCGGTTGCCGCGGGTCTGGCAATCATCGGGCTGGGCACCGCCAGCTGGAACACCGCGTCCAACGTCGAAGGGGCGGCGGTGGAACGCGCCGTCCGGCGGCACATCATGCCCCGGCTGCACGGCTCCTTCAGCCTGGGCACTGTTGCGGGCGCCGGGCTGGGCGCCTGGGCTGCCGCCGCCGGGATCCCCGTCTTCCTGCACCTGGCCGTGGTGGGCCTGCTGGTGGCCGGCTCGGTGACCACCGCGGCGGCCTGGTTCCGGGCGGACATCACGCCCCTCGAGGCAGAGCGGCCCTTCAAGGCGTCCGGGACAGACACCTTCGAGGATCCTTCTACCGGTCCCATCCCGATCGTCCGGCAGGCGGACGCGGTCCCGGAGCCGCCGCTGGACAACAAACGCCTCATTGCCCAGGCCTGGCGTGACAGGCGCACCCTGCTGCTGGGCGTGCTGGTCCTCGGGCTGGCCCTGGCCGAAGGAGCGGCGGGGGACTGGGTGGCGCTGGCGCTGGCCGACGGCCACGGCCAAACCGACGCCGCCGGAGCTGCCGGGTACGGGCTGTTCGTCACCTTCATGACCATCGGCCGCTTCGCCGGCACCCTGGTCCTGGACCGCTTCGGCCGGGTCCCGGTGATGCGCTGGTGCGCCGCGCTGGCGGTTCTGGGCCTCGGCCTGTTCGTCTTCGCCCCGGTACCGTGGCTGGCCTACGTGGCCCTGGCCATCTGGGGACTCGGCGCGTCCCTGGGCTTCCCGGTCGGCATGTCCGCCGCGGCCGACGATCCCGTCAAGGCCGCCGCGCGGGTGTCCGTGGTGTCCACGATCGGCTACGGAGCGTTCCTGTGCGGGCCGCCGCTGCTGGGTCTGCTGGCCGAGCACGTCGGCATTCTCCACTCGCTGCTGGGCGTCATGGTGATGCTGATCGTCAGTTTCCTGCTCTCCCCGGTGGCCCGCAAACTCCCCGCGCCCGTGCCCGCGCCGGGACGTTACAGCTAGCCAGGTGCGGCCAGTACCGGCTTAGCCGGGCGGATGATCCCGGCTAGGCTGGTCAGGTGACCCAGATCCAGCTCTCCGCCCTGACCACCTCCGCCGTCGGCGGCCCCGCCGGCAGCTATATCGAGGCCCGCACCGAGGCCGCGATCATCGACGCCGTGCGCACCGCGGACGCCGCCGGCCAGTCCCTGCTGATCATCGGCGGCGGCTCCAACCTGTTGGTGTCCGACGCCGGGTTCCCCGGCACGGTGCTGAAGATCGCCTCGGAGGGGTTCACCGTCGACGCCGAGGACTCCTGCGGCGGCGTGGCGGTGGTGGTCCAGGCCGGCCACAACTGGGACGCCTTCGTTGAACACGCCGTGAAGCATGCCTGGTCCGGCGTCGAAGCACTCTCCGGGATCCCCGGTGCCACGGGCGCCACCCCCGTGCAGAACGTCGGCGCCTACGGGGCCGACGTCTCCCAGACGATCGCCGTCGTGCGCACCTGGGACCGGGAACGCAACGCGGTGAAGACCTTCACGAATTCCGAACTCAAGTTCGGCTACCGGGACTCCATCCTTAAGCAGACCACCGTCAACGGCTCACCGCGCTATGTGGTGCTCACCGTGGAGTTCCAGCTCCCGCTCGGCCGGAAGAGCGCCCCGGTCCGCTACGCCGAACTCGCCCGGGTGCTCGGCGTCGAGCAGGGCCAGCGCGCCTACTCCACCGACGTCCGGCGCGAGGTGCTGCGGCTCCGGGCGTCCAAGGGCATGGTCTGGGACGCGGACGACCGTGACACCTACTCCACGGGATCCTTTTTCACGAACCCGATCGTGGCCGAGGACGTCGCGGCACGGCTGCCGCAGGAGGCCCCGCGGTACCCCGCCGGTGCGGACGGGCTGACCAAGCTCTCGGCGGCGTGGCTGATCGACCAGGCCGGGTTCGCCAAGGGCTTCGGCCTGGACCCGGACAGCGTCTCGGGCGGCCGGGCCTCGCTGTCCACCAAGCACACCCTTGCCATCACCAACCGGGGAGGGGCGAGCGCGGCGGACATGCTGGCCGTCGCGCGCGAGGTCCGCCACGGCGTCGTCGAACGTTTCGGCATTGAACTGCACCCGGAGCCGCTGCTGATCGGCGTCGATCTTTAGGTAAAGTCCGGCCCCAGGAAAAGGGCCGCTGCCCGGGCAAGGCCGGGCAGCGCCGGCCGGGCGCCGCCGCGCCCCGGCTACGGTTCCGTGTGGCGGGGTGCCACCTTGCTGAAAAGCATGAAGGTGAAACCGGAGGCCGCGGCCCCGAGCAGGAAGACCTGGCAGAACGCCACGGACTGGACGCTGGGCCCGCTTTGCAGCACCAGTCCGGCGCACGCAAACGCCACGGCGCCGGCGAGGAACGCCAGGGAGCCGAGCAGGAAGGCCTGTACGGTGGCCGGAAATTCGCCGCCATAGTCGAGCTGGAGCTCCCGGCCCCGCGGGGCGACGCTTCCGTGCTTCACGGCCGCCTGCACCCGTGCCTGAGGCTGTGACTGAGACCGTGACTGAGACCGTGACCGTGCCCGCGGCTGCAACGCCGCGGCCGTGACGAAGCTGGCCACGGACACCGCCATGGACGAGGCGGCCACCAGCTGCAGGGTGCTCATCATGGGCGAGAGCCGGGTACCGCTGGCGATGGCGACGGCGAGCCCGGCAGCCATGCCGGCGGCGCTGGACGCCCAGCCCAGCAGGGCCAGCTTCCGGCACAGGGGCCGCAGCAGCGGCCACACCTCACTCATAGTCATGATTCAAGGGTAGGGAAGCCTGCTGGATGGCGGCTGGGAACAGCCGGGCAACAACCCGACAGGCAGCACACGCGACTTACCATGGTTCCATGGCAGCAGTGACGGGCGTCCGCCGGCTTGGCCCCGGAATCATCGGCAGGCTGCGGCTCGCCGCCCAGGGACTGCTGGGACCGGGGTTTCAGTCCGTCCCCGACGCCGTCCGCGGCATGACTGCGATGCAGGCTCAGGATCTGCAGGCCGTGCTCTGGGCCGTCGGCCAGCGCGTGCCGGGTTCCCGCGCCGAAGACGTACGCGGGGCGCTGGACCGGGCGGAGATCGTCCGTTCCTGGCCAATGCGCGGCACCTTGCACGTGCTGGCGCCCGAGGACTTGAAATGGATGCTGGCCATCACCTCCGACCGGCTGATCCAGGGCCTGGCCCGGCGCCACCGGGAGCTCGAGATCACGGCCGCGGACGTCGACGCCGCCGCGGCAACTGCCCTGCAGCTGGTCTCCGGAGGAGCTGCCAGCCGGGCGGAGCTGTTCCAGGCCTTCGAGCGGGCGGGCCAGTCCACGGCGGGCCAGCGCGGCATCCATCTGCTCGGGATCCTGTGCCAGCGGGGGTTGCTGGTGCAGGGTCCGCTGGCCGGCAACCAGCAGCTGGTCGTGGCCTTCGGCGACTGGATCACCGAGTCGCGGACCCTGGACCGTTCCGACGGCATCGCCGAGTGGCTGCTGCGCTACCTTCGCAGTCACGGCCCCGCCACGGAACGTGATTTTGCCTGGTGGGCCGGCATTCCGCTGACGGAAACCCGGGCCGCCCTGGCCCGGGTGTCGGACCGGCTGGCGGAACTGGAGTTTGAGGGGACCAGCTACTGGCTCTCTGCAGAGACAGCCGCGCTGCTCGACGACGGCGTCCCCGGTCAGCGCACGGTGCTGGCGCTGCCGGGGTTCGACGAATTCCTGCTCGGCTACGCGGACCGGTCCCTCGTGCTGCCGCCGGAGCACGCCGACAAGATCGTCCCCGGCGGCAACGGCGTGTTCAAGAAGACCATTGTGGCCGGCGGCGGCGTGATCGGCACCTGGGCCGGGCCGCCGGGCCGCAGGGGAGCCGGCGTCGTGCCTGAACCCTTCGACGCCGTTAACGGGCTGCGGCCTGCAGCCCAAAAGTCTTTTGGGCTGCAGGCCGCGAAATACCGCAGATTCCTTGGCGCCTGAACAGGCGCCGGAACAGGTGCCTGAAGGGGTGTCTGAACGTATGCCTGTAGGGTGTCCCGGACGGGCTCCTACAGGTTTCCGGTGGCGATGCGGAGCATGCGCCGCAGCGGCTCCGCGGCGCCCCACAGCAGCTGGTCGCCCACCGTGAACGCGCTGATGTACTGCGGACCCATCTCGAGCTTGCGGATCCGGCCCACCGGAATGTCCAGGGTGCCGGACGCCGCCACGGGCGTGAGCTCGGCCATTGAGGCTTCCTTGGTGTTTGGCACCACGCGGGCCCACTGGTTGTCCGCGTCCACGAGCTTCTCGATCTCGGCGATCGGGAGGTCCTCGCGCAGCTTCAGTGTCAGGGCCTGGGAGTGGGAGCGCATCGCACCGATCCGGATGCACAGGCCGTCCATGACGACGCGGTTCGCGGCGGAGGTGCCAAGGATCTTGTTCGTCTCCACCCCGGCCTTCCATTCCTCCTTGGACTGGCCGTTGCCGAGGTCCGCGTCGATCCAGGGGATCAGCGAACCGGCCAGCGGAACGCCGAACTGTGTGGCGTCGATGCCGGCGCGCTGGTGTGCCAGGACCTTGCGGTCGATCTCGAGGATCGCCGACGCCGGGTCGTCCAGTTCGGTGCTGACCTCGGCGTTGAGGCTGCCGAACTGGTTCAGCAGTTCACGCATGTGGCGCGCCCCGCCGCCGGAGGCCGCCTGGTACGTCATGGACGTGCCCCATTCGACCAGGTCGTTCTTGAAGAGCCCGCCCAGGCCCATCAGCATGCAGGACACGGTGCAGTTGCCGCCGACGAAGTCCTTCACCCCGCCGGAGAGGCCGGCGTCGATGACGTCCCGGTTGATGGGGTCCAGCACGATGATGGAATCCTCATTCATGCGCAGCGTGGAGGCGGCATCGATCCAGAGGCCGTCCCAGCCGCGGCTGCGGAGCTCGCCGTGGACCTGCTTGGTGTAGTCCCCGCCCTGGGCGGTGACAATAATGGGCAGCTTCGCCAGGGTCTCGAGGTCGAACGCGTCCTCAAGCTTGCCGGCGGCGCCCGCAGCGGCGCCGGCCAGGGCCGGGGCGGCACCGCCCGCGTTCGAGGTGGAGAAGAAGACCGGGTTGATGTTGGCGAAGTCGCCCTCATCCTGCATGCGCTGCATGAGGACGGAACCGACCATGCCACGCCAACCAACCAGGCCGACGGACGGGGTAGCTGCTGTAGTCATGGGCCCAGTTTAGACTTCACGGCCCGCCCGGCGCAGTCGGTTACGTCACGCGTTATAGTCGCCGCGGGGCTCTTCCAGCAGCGCCGCCTTGCGCCGGCGCAGCGCGAAAACCGCCCCGAACGTGAAGACCTGGGTCACCACCACCAGCACGATCGCCCCGAGGATCTTGTTGCCGCCCAGGATCATGGTCAGCCCCACGACCGCGGAGAGCAGTGCGAGCAGGGGCAGGAGCATGTACCCCAGGACAAAGAGTGTCTCGGGCTTCCGGAGCATTACTTGGCCTCCGTCCGGCGCCACAGCGTGATCCGGTAGCGGGTGCCGTTGGCGGAGGTCAGCCAGCCGTTGGCCGGGAGGCTGGCCGAGACGGTCCAGTCGTAGCCGAGTTCCGGAGCGAAGGTGTCCCCTTCGGCGCTGGTGTCGATGGTGGTGACGACGGCGACGTCGGCAAGGTCCAGGGACTGGGCAAAGATTTCGCCGCCGCCGATGATCCACACGGTCTCATGGCCGGCCACGAACTGGGATTCAAGCAAGGCGTCATCGAGCGACGCGACCGCGACGGCGCCTTCCGCGCCCGGGGTGTCCCGCCAGGCGGCCTGGCGGGTGATGACGATGTTCGTCCGGCCGGGCAGGGGGCGGTACTTGTCCGGGAAGGATTCCCAGGTCTTGCGTCCCATGATGACCGGGTGGCCGGTGGTGAGGCGGCTGAAGTGCGACATGTCCTCGGGCAGGTGCCACGGCATGTCGCCGGCCTTGCCGATCACCCCGGTGCTGGTCTGGGCCCAGACGAGCCCGAGGCCAGTGGTGGACGCTCGGAGTTGTTCCGTGAAATCGCCGGGCTGCATGCCCGCGGTGTTGTCGTTGCTCATACGGCTATCGGGGCCTTAATCGTCGGGTGGTGCTGGTAGCCGACCACCTCGAAGTCCTCGAGGGTGTAGTCGAAGATGGAGTCCGGCTTGCGGGTGATGTTCAGCTGGGGGTAGTCGTAGGGCTCGCGGGCGAGCTGCTTGAGGACCTGGTCCATGTGGTTGTCGTAGATGTGGACATCCCCGCCGGTCCAGACGAATTCGCCCGGTTCCAGGCCGGTCTGCTGCGCGATCATGCGTGTCAGCAGGGCGTAGGACGCGATGTTGAAGGGCACGCCCAGGAAGGTGTCCGCCGACCGCTGGTACAGCTGGCACGAAAGCTTGCCGTCCGCCACGTAGAACTGGAAGAACGCGTGGCACGGGGGCAGGGCCATGTCCTTGAGTTCGGAGACGTTCCAGGCCGAGACGATGTGCCGGCGCGAATCCGGGTTGGACTTCAGGTTCTCGATGAGCTCGGCGATTTGGTCGATGTGCCCGCCGTCGGGCGTGGGCCAGGAACGCCACTGGACCCCGTAAACGGGACCGAGTTCGCCGTCGGCGTCGGCCCATTCGTCCCAGATGGTGACGCCCTGGTCCTGCATCCATTTGACGTTTGTGTCGCCGCGCAGGAACCAGAGCAGCTCCACCGCCACGGACTTGAAATGCACCCGCTTGGTGGTGATCAGCGGGAAGCTCTTGCTCAAGTCAAAGCGGAGCTGGCGGCCAAAAACGCTCAGGGTGCCGGTGCCGGTGCGGTCCGATTTGTGCGTGCCGTGCTCGAGGACGTCGCGCAGGAGGTCTTCATAGGGCGTAGGGATGCTCACCGTTCCAGTCTACTGAGAACTCGCCGGCTCTCCTTATTTGTGTGACCCTCCCTGCCTCGCCCGCAGGATCGCCAGCAGTGCCGCGTCGTCGAGCCCGGCAGTGCGGCCTTCCGCAATGCAGCGGTCGACGGCGGCGATCACCTCCACCGGGACCGTGCCCGGCGGAGGTGCGGGCGGGGTCAGGATCGGCTGGCTGCCGGCGACCACCGTGCCGTTGCGCCGCCGGGTTTCGACCAGTCCGGCCAGTTCGAGTTCCTTGTAGGCCCGCGCGACTGTCCCGGCCGCGAGGCCCAAGTCCGACGCGAGGCTGCGGACGGTCGGCAGCCGGGTTCCCGCGGCCAGCGTCCCGACGCTGATGAGGGAGGCGATCTGCGTCCGGATCTGCTCGAAAGGGGGAACTGGCGAACGCAGGTTGATGGCGATGCCCGCCGTCACGCGGCGACTTCCTTCCGCGGCAGGGGAGCGGGGGTCTTCCGGGCCAGGCCGCCCACGGGGATGACGGCGATGACCACGGCACTGGCGGCCAGGACAGCGCCGGCCAGGGTCGCCGGCCACCATGATCCGGCGGCCGGATCGACGGCGTCGCCGAACGCGTCCGGCCCGAACACCGCCGCCCAGGCATTGGTCTGGGTCAGCAGCAGGACACCGGCCTGGGCCGTGAGGGTTGCTGCGAGGGTCCGCACGACGCGGTGGACAGTGATGGCGCGCAGCGCGGCGTCCAGACCGCGCGGGGCGTCGCGGACGCCCTGGCGGAACCGGGCCCGGAGGAACGCCGGCAGGGCGGCAACGCAGGTCCCGGTGGTGAGTAGTGCAACCGGAACCCAGCCGGGATCTTCGGCCAGCAGGGCCTGTCCCGCGGCGGTGACGGCGAGGGCTGCCAGGAAGACCAGCAGCGCCAGGACCGCCGTGGTCAGCAGGGCGGGGCTGACCGGCTGCCGGGGCCAGGTGCGCGGCGCCTCCGGCGTTCCGTAGTTGCGTTGCAGGACCAGCTCGCCTCCGGCGATGACCAGCAGGACGCAGGTGCCCATCACGGCCACGAGTCCCGCAAGTCCGTAGCCGGCGGCCGCCATGATCACGGGGGCGAGGAAGGCTCCGGCGACCAGCGGCACGGCAGCCGCGAGGCCCAGGAGCGCTCCAAGTGAGGAAACCAGCCTGGCGGCCGGGTGCTGGCGGCCGGCGGCGATCCCTGATTCCGGCCTGTTCCGGACGCCCAGCCCGGCGGAAGCAAGCCGAGGCGGCCGCCACCACCACATCACGAGCAGGACCACGGTCGCCGCGAGGCCGGCGAAGTTCGTCCACGATCCCGTTTGCTGGGCCGGATCAGGACGGGCCGCGAAGTTCCCCGCGATGACCGCCAAGCCGGCAGCCACTGTGGACACTGTGCGCAGCAGCCGGTTCATCGCGATGGTCCGCAGTACAGCGTTGTCCGCCGCGTCAAGGGCCTCCAACTGCCGGCGGCGGGCGATCAGCCACAAAACCAGCCACGTGCCGACGGCCAGCACCAGCAGGGCGCCGCCGAGCCAGGCGGCCACCTCCGGTCCGGGGATACGGCCGTCGCCGCCGCTGTTGTAGTAGCCGTACGCGCCGTCGCTGACCGTAGTGGGAGCCACGGCCGCGAACCCGGGCAGCGTGGCAGTCCGGGCGATGGCCGCGGCAGCCGAGACGAAGATCGCAGCCGTGGTCAATGCCAGCCTGCGGGGCAGGAAGTCTTTGATGCGCCGCACGGACAGCACGGCCTGCCGCCGCATTCGCCGCGGACCCGGGTAGGTGACCTGTCCCAGGGCATGCACGCCCAGGCAGCCCAGGACCGGCCATGCCAGCGCCGGGATGATCGAGTCGGCGCCCACCACGGCGGACGCTGACGGATTGGCCGGGATGATACCCAGGGTCATGGCGCCCTGGAGTGAGCTCGCGAGCCAGCCAATCACACCTACCCACAGCCCGTGCTCCGATACTGTCTGCGGCGACGTTCCGGTCCCGGGAGCCCAGATCACCCACCGCAGGACGGCATACACCAGCAGGGCGGCGATCGCCGGGCCGAGCAACAGCATCGGCGGCACGTTCAACAGGACCGGCACGGAATCCCCCAAGATTCAGCAGTAATGTATCAAGCTATTGATACAAACTAGGCTTAGGGCCCCCCGGGGTCAAGGACCTCAGTCGTCAAACGGCTTGAACCGCTCCACCGCGACCACTTTTTTCTTGCTGCCGCGGGCGACGTGGCAGACCACGATCTCGCCCGGCGCCAGGAACGGGTCCGAGGACGGCAGCAGGTCCCGCAGCCGGGAGTTCATGTGCTTCGCGAGTTGCTTCAGGACCGTGGGCAGCGCCGGACGGTGCGTGCACAGCGCCACGGCCCGCTGCTTGTCGAACAATCCCTCGACGACGGCTGCCGTCTTGTGCGGGCTGCGGCTGTGCCGGTGCTCGGTGAGGGCCTCGTTGAGCTTGACCTTGGCGTCGGCCGCCTTGGCGTAGGGTGCGATGGTGGCCACGCACCGCAACCACGGGCTTGAAACGATCCGCGCAGGCTTCCACGCCTGCAGGAGCCGCCCCACCGACTGCGCCTGCCGCATGCCGGTGGCGGCCAGCGGGCGGTCGCCCTCGGCCTTGGACCAGGACGAGCGGGGCTTGGCCTTCGCATGGCGCACGATCAGCAGCGGCCAGGTCGCCAGCTCCCCGCGGTCGTGGGCGTTCACCAGGTGCTGCAGCGGCTCGATGTCGCTCGGGTTGCTCAGGAGGCGGGCGGCCTTCTCGGGCGGGCACCACATGACGCTGTCGACTTCCGTGCCGTCCGGGATCAATACGGCGCCGTCGACGTCGACCGCCCAGTAGTGGACCACCTTCAGCCCGGCCGCCACGTGGTAGTGGATGGGCGGGAGCGGGATCCCCAGCGGAGCGGTGAGCCCGATCTCCTCCTCCACCTCGCGCACGGCGCACTCCGGGATGGTCTCGCCGGCGTCGATTTTGCCCTTCGGCCAGGACCAGTCGTCATACCGCGGACGGTGGATCAGCACGACCTCGAGCTGGTCCTTGTTTACCGAATTTAGGCGCCACGGGATGGCGCCCGCCGCCGTGACGGAAACCTCTTCGCCGGGTTGGTCAGCCTGGTCCGCAACCAGTGCATCGCTGCTCACACTCACGATCCCTACCGCAGGCTGGTCGAGCGCTGGCGCGAGCGGGAGGCGAGCAGCCACGACTGCACGTCCTTGAGGTCCTGGCCGTCTTCCGCCAGGTGGTGGCGGGTCCATTCACCCTGCTTGTCCAAATGCCAACTCGCGGTTTCGGGCACCATGTAGCGGTTGAGCAAGTCCAGGACATAGCTCGTGTCGTCGCCGCTCGTCAGCTGCACGAGGGCTTCAACGCGGCGGTCGAGGTTGCGGTGCATCATGTCGGCCGAGCCGATGTAAACCACCGGGTCGCCGGCATTGGCGAAAGCGAAGACGCGGGAGTGTTCCAGGAAGCGGCCCAGCACGGAGCGGACCGTGATGTTCTCGCTCAGGCCCGGAACGCCGGGCCGCAGGGAGCAGATGCCGCGGACAATGACATCCACCTGCACCCCGGCCTGGGACGCGCGGTACAGGGAATCGATGATGGCTTCGTCCACCATCGAATTGACCTTGATCTGGACGCGGGCGGGGATGCCGGCCCGGGCGTTCCTGATCTCGGTCTCGATCCTGTCGATCAGCCCGGAACGGACCGAGCGCGGCGCCACGAGCAGCCTCTTGAACGTGGACTTCGGCGCGTAGCCGGAGAGCTGGTTGAACAGCTTCGAAAGGTCTTCGCCGACCTGTTCGTTCGCCGTCAGCAGGCCCAGATCCTCGTAGTAGCGGGCCGTGCGGGGGTGGTAGTTGCCGGTGCCGATGTGGCAGTAGCGGCGCAGGCCGTCCACTTCCTGGCGGACCACGAGGGAGAGCTTGCAGTGGGTCTTGAGCCCCACGATGCCGTACACCACATGGACGCCGGCCTGTTCCAGTTTCCGGGCCCAGGAGATGTTCGCCTGCTCGTCAAAGCGCGCCTTGATCTCCACGAGCGCCAGGACCTGCTTGCCGGCCTCGGCGGCGTCGATCAGGGCATCGACAATCGGGGAGTCACCGGAAGTGCGGTACAGGGTCTGCTTGATGGCCTGGACTTTGGGGTCCGCGGCTGCCTGTTCCAGGAACGCCTGGACCGACGTGGAGAAGGAGTCGTACGGGTGGTGCAGGAGGATGTCCCGTCGCCGCATGGCGGCAAAGACGTTGGCCGCCTTGGACGTTTCCGATTCGTTGAGGTAGCGCGAGGTGTGCGGGACGTGCTTGGGGTAGTGCAGGTCCGCCCGGTCGATCCCGGCAATCACCGAGAGCCCGCGCAGGTCCAGCGGCGCCGGCACGGAGTAGACCTCGGATTCCTCGACGCCGAGCTCGCGGATCAGCAGGGCACGGATGTTCGGGTTGATGTCATTGGTGACCTCAAGGCGGACGGGCGGGCCGAACCGGCGGCGCAGGAGTTCCTTCTCCAAGGCCTGCAGCAGGTTTTCGGCGTCGTCCTCTTCGACCTCGACGTCCTCGTTGCGGGTCACGCGGAAGATGTGGTGTTCCAGGACCTCCATGCCGGCGAACAGCTGGTCCAGGTGCACGGCGATCACTTCTTCGAGCGCGATGAACCGTGCCACCCGTCCCGGGACGGAACCGGCGCGGGCGCCGTCGATGGAGATCAGGCGCGGGAGCTGGTCAGGGACCTTGACACGGGCGAAGAGCTCCTTGTCGCTGACCGGGTTGCGGACCACAACGGCGAGGTTCAGGGACAGCCCGGAGATGTAGGGGAACGGGTGCGCCGGGTCCACGGCCAGCGGCGTCAGGATCGGGAAAACCTTTTCCGCGAACATGGCGCTGAGCTGGTCCTTGGCCTGCGAGTCGAGCTCCTCCCAGTGCATCAGGTGGATGTGCTCATAGGCCAGCGCCGGACGGATCTGTTCGGCGTAGACCCGGGCGTGGCGCTGCTGCAGCCGGTGGGCCTCCTCGCCGATCTGCTCCAGGACCTGCATGGGGCTCAGCCCGGCAGGGGAGGGGACGGCGAGCCCCGTGGCGATCCGCCGCTTCAGCCCGGCCACCCGGACCATGAAGAACTCGTCCAGGTTGGAGGCGAAGATGGACAGGAAGCTGACCCGCTCCAGCAGGTACAGGTTGGGGTCCTCGGCCAATTCCAGGACCCGCGCGTTGAACGCAAGCCAGCTCAGTTCCCGGTCCAGGAACCGGTCGGGGCGGATGTCGCCTTCCGGTTCCAGGTTCGGTGCGAACTCCGGAATGTCGATCCGGTCCTGCGTGGCGCGCGAGGCCGGCACTTCGGAGGAGCCAAAGCGGGCACGTACAGGACGCGCCCCCTTTTCCGGCGTTGCTGGTTCAGACGTGGATGTCCGGGCGGTATCCCGTGGCATGGTGTCTCCTCAATGCTGGCGCGATGTAGCTTCAACCTTACAAGCAATCATGGCCGGATGACCCCAGGTTTCGGCCCGGGCCGGGACGGTTATCCGCCGACTTGACTAACGCCGTCCGGCGCAGGAGCGGCGGCCGGTGATGGCTGCTGCGGCAGCGGCGCGTACATCACGTCGACATCCCAGCGGGTGAATCCGAGCCGGCGGTAGAGGGCGACGGCGGGGGTGTTGTCGGCATCGACGTAGAGCATGACGGCGCGGAGCCCCAGGTCCTGAAGATGCCTGATGCCGGCGACCGTGAGGGCCTTGCCCAGCCCGGACCCCTGGGCGTCGGGGGTCACGCCCACCACGTAGACCTCGCCCATTGCGGGGTGGTCGCCGTGCCGGGGGTGCACCTTGGTCCAATGGAATCCCAGGAGCCGGTCCGCCGGGTCGACGGCCAGCAGGAAGCCCGCGGGATCAAACCACGGTTCGGCCATCCGGGCGTCCAGATCGGCCCGCGTCATGTTGCCTTGCTCCGGGTGGTGGGCGAAGGCGGCCTTGTTTGCGGCCAGCCAGGCGTCCTCGTCCCGGCCGGGCACGAAGGCGCGGAGCTGTACGCCGTCCGGGAGTTGGACCTCCGGCAGGGCCGCTGCCGCCGTCATCAACCGCATCTTCCACAGCTCACGCACGGCGCCGTAGCCGTAGCGGGCCGCGAGGTCGGCCGCGGCCTCGTGGTTTCCGTGGGACCAGGCTTTCAGGCCGGCGAAGCCGCGGACGGTCTTCAGTTCGCCGAGCAGGCGGTCGCCCACGCCCTGGTTGCGGTAGCTGGGATGGACGGCGACCTCGAGGATGCCGGTGCCGTCCGGTTCCTCGATGACGACGGCGACGCCGGCCAGGTCCTGCGCCGTCGCGGGATCCAACTTGTCGTCAGGGGCATAGAGGGCCAGGGCAAGCACCGAGTGCTCGCCCGCATCGCCGGCGCGCAGCGTGACAAGGGTCTGTTCGGACAACGGCGGATTGCCGTCGGACTCTTCCGCCGCGGCGACAAGGGCGGCGACGTCCCGCAGCAGCGCGGCGTCCACGGTTCCTTTTTCAGTGTGTACGGGCCAGTTTTCCGGGTGCGCAGGGCTCATGGTGCAAGGCTATCGGGTGCATGGGGGTCAGCGGCCGATTTTGTCGAACTGCGGACGGCCGCGTATAGTCGTTATCTCGTCCGGCGTTGAGCCAGATGCGAGGGGGATCCACCACTGGGGTGGCCTCGATACGTTCGACCCGTATGTCCTCCACTGAGAAATACTGTTAAATACTGAGAAGTTTGTGCCGATGGTTTGGTGCACCAAGAAGGCCCCGGACTCTGGATTCCAGAGTCCGGGGCCTTCTGCGTTCAGTGCTTGTGTACAGTGCCTGCGTACCGGCGCCGCCGCGCGGTGGCGGCCGTGGCGCGCTCAGGCCTCGGTCAGTTCGTCCTCGGGCTGGCGGACCAGGGTCAGGCGGTAGCCGACGTTGCGGACGGTGCTGATCAGGTTCTCGTGGTCGGCGCCCAGTTTGGCCCGCAGCCGCCGGACGTGGACATCCACGGTGCGCGTGCCGCCGTAGTAGTCGTAGCCCCAGACTTCGGTCAGCAGCTGCTGGCGGGTGAACACCCGGCCGGGGTGCTGGGCCAGGTATTTCAGCAGTTCAAATTCCTTGAAGGTCAGGTTGAGCGCGGCGCCGTTGACCCGTGCGGTGTAGCTGGCCTCGTCAATCACGACGCCGGCGGCCCGGATTTCGGTCGGCACGTCTTCCTTGTCCGGAACGGCGCGCGCGACGCCGAGCCGGATCCTGGCCTCGACTTCTGCCGGGCCCGCGGATTCCAGGAGGATGTCGTCCACGGCCCACGCCGAGGAGACCGCGGCCATGCCGCCCTCGGTGAGGATCAGCATCAACGGGGCGCTGAGGCCGGTGGCCTTGAGCAGCTGGGTGAGGGAACGTGCGCCGACCAGGTCCTTGCGGGCATCGAGCAGGACGATGTCGCAGGGGTCGGTCTCGAGCAGGGCAGTGGGCTCGGCCGGAAGGATATGCACCCGGTGGTTCAGCAGTTCCAGAGCAGGCAGGACGTCCACGGATGTTCCCGTGCTGTTCGTCAATAGCAGGATGTGCGACATTGTTCCTCCAAGGGGTGTCCGCGCATCGTTGGGCGTCTTGTTGCTGATGTTGAGTATACCTAAAGGCCCCATTCCGGCCATGGTCCCGTCACCTCCGGCGCCTCCTTTTGCGACACATACCGTTCACATAGGGCAGGATTGAACCGTCAGGGCCCGCGGCCCGTCGAAATTGAGCCGAGTCGAATTGGGGTCCGCAGTGAGCGAAGGTCTGGCCATGCTGGGTCTGCCGATGGCGAGCAGACAGTGAAGCCGTGGAGCGTCGGGATCATCGGCCTGGCCGGTCTCGCGGCGATTGTCGCCGGAGCCTATGCCTCGCCTGAGGTCCTCCTGGCCGTCGCGGCGCTCGCCGCCGCCGGCATCGGTATCGGCTGGCCCTACTTTCTCGGCATCCCCGCCAAGAAGACCCTCGCGGTCTTGATTGGCCTGCCCGGCGTCGGGTCGGCAGTGGCTGCGACCTATCTCCCGGCTCCGGGCTTCCTGGACTGGACGCCGTCATTCCTGGCCGTCGGGGTCATGGCAATCTTCGTCATGCAGCTGATCCGGGGCACCGGTCAGGCCCAGCGCCTCGAATCCACCCTGGGCTCGTGCGCGGGTGTCCTGCTCTCCTGCCTCGGCGCCGGCTGGATTGCGAGTTCGCGCTTCAACGGGGTCCGCGAAATGATCCTCGTGGCGGCCATCAGCTCGGCGATCGCGCTGCTGGCGGGGCTGATCCGCTGGCCGGACCGGATCGTGGCGCCGCTGGGCATCGTGAGCGCCGGCCTTGCCGGGCCGCTCGCCGGCCTGGTGTTCTCCGACATCGCCGTGCTGCCGGCGGCCCTCGTCGGCGTCGTCGTGGGGGCGGTGCTGGTAAGTTTCCGCCGCCTCGTCATCCTCAACGGTGAAGGCCTTAATGTTTTGGCGGCCGTGGGCATGGGGCTCGGGCCGGTTTCTGCTGTCGGTTCCCTGGCCTACTTCATAGACAAACTACTCATCTACTAAGCGTTAGGATGGCATCATGTCCGTACTTGCATATGAGATCTTTTTCCTTGTCCTGCTTGGCGTGGCCAGCCTGTCCATGGCGTGGTTTGCCGGCTTTGTCGTGTACCGCCTCTTCAAAGGCCAGAAGTAACACGTTCCAGACCCCGTAGCTTCCAGAGGTAGATGCTGTGCCGATTGAAATCCCTACTGATCTGACCCCCGAAATCGTTCCGCTGTCCTGGCTCATTGGTGAGTGGGAGGGCAGCGGCCGGCTGGGGGCTGGAGACGAGGACTCCGAGCACTTCCTGCAACACGTCTCGTTTACGCACAACGGCCTGCCGTACCTGCAGTACCGCGCCGAGAGCTGGCTGACCGACGACGAGGGCACGAAGCTGCGTCCCCTCACCGTCGAGACCGGCTTCTGGGCGCTGGAGCGTAAGCAGCGCGAGGAGGACGGCGGCCCCGGCCTGATCCCGGCGGACATCGTCCCGGTGCTCAAGAGCGCCGACGAGGTGGAGGCCCTGCGCAACAGCGACGGCGGCTTCGACATCTCGGTCTCCATCGCCCACCCCGGCGGGATCTCGGAGCTGTACTACGGCCAGATCAAGGGCCCCCAGATCCAGCTCAGCACCGACATGGTGATGCGCGGCAGCCACTCCAAGGAGTACACGGCGGCCACCCGGATCTTCGGGCTGGTGGAAGGAAACCTGCTGTGGCGCTGGGACGTGGCCACGGGCAAGAATTCGACGGCGGGCGGCGGACTGGAGGCCCACGCATCGGCCATCCTCGCCAAAGCAGGCTAATTGCGCGGTCTCACTGATTTTTCCGTTGTCACCATCGACCCAGGAGAAATACCGTGAATGACACAGTCACCAGCTCAGCCGGCAACACAGCACCCGGCAGCGCCAGCTACGCCGACCTCAAGGCCGTGTTCTTCAACGGCACGCTCAAGAAGTCCCCGGACGTGTCCAACACGCAGGGCCTGATCGAGGTCAGCCGCCGGATCATGGAGAAGCAGGGCGTCAGCACCCGCGTGATCCGCACGGTGGACCACGACATCGCGAGCGGGGTCTACCCGGACATGCGCGAACACGGTTTGGCCACCGATGAGTGGCCGGAACTCTACCCGGCCGTCCAGGAAGCGGACATCGTCGTCGTCGCGGGGCCCATCTGGCTGGGGGACAACTCCTCGCAGACGAAGAAGCTCATCGAGCGCCTCTACGCCCACTCCGGGCAGCTGAACGCGAAGGGCCAGTGGGCCTACTACCCGAAGGTGGGCGGCTGCCTCATCACCGGCAATGAGGACGGCATCAAGCATTGCGCCATGAACGTCCTGTACAGCCTCCAGCACGTCGGCTTCACCATCCCGCCGCAGGCCGACGCCGGCTGGATCGGTCCCGTCGGGCCGGGACCGAGCTACCTTGACCAGGGGTCCGGGGGGCCGGAGAGCGATTTCACCAACCGCAACACCACCTTCATGACCTGGAACATGCTGCACCTGGCGCGCATGCTCAAGGACGCGGGCGGCATTCCCGCCTACGGAAACCTGCCCGACGCCTGGAAAGCGGGCACCCGCTTCGACTTTGAAAATCCGGAATACCGCTAGGACCGGCCTGCCCCACAGTCCGGCGGAGCCAGATGGTCCCTGCCGGAGCCAGATTGTCCCTGCCGGGGCCGGAATACGCACAGAGCTAAGGACGTTCCTTTCAATATGACTATCAAAAGCCCCCTGTTGTCGCGCCCGGCCGCGGTTGAGGCCGGCGGCGCCGATGCCGGCGTCGCCGCCCACTACGGCGAGCCGCTCCGGGAGCAGCGGGCGCTGGCCGCCGGCACCGCCGTCGTCGATCTCTCACACCGCGGCGTGGTGACGGTCAGCGGGCCGGACCGCCTGAGCTGGCTCAACACCCTGTCCTCCCAGCAGCTCACTTCCCTGGCCCCTGGCCAGTCCACCGAACTGCTGTTGCTGAGCGTGCAGGGCCGGATCGAATTTGACGCCAGGGTGGTGGACGACGGCGCCACGACCTGGCTGATCGTCGAGGCAGCCGAGGCGCCCCCGCTCGCCGAATGGCTCAACAAGATGAAATTCATGCTCCGGGTCGAAATCGCGGACGTCTCCGCCGACTGGGCCGTACTCGGCTCCACGCACCGCATCCCGGAATGGGACGCGCTGCAGGCCTGGGAAGACCCGTGGCCGCACGTCGGCGCCGGCGGCTACTCCTACGCTGTGGTGGGCGAGGACGCCCATCCAGGACTGGAACGGCCGTGGTTTGAGTACCTGGTCCCCGCGGACCAACTGGTCGCGACCGTGGGCGACCGTGCCCTCGCAGGCACCATGGCCTCCGAAGCGCTGCGGATTGCGGCGTGGCGGCCCCGGTGGGGCGCGGAAACGGACGACAAGACCATCCCGCATGAGCTCGACCTCCTCCGCACTGCCGTGCACCTGGCCAAGGGCTGCTACAAGGGCCAGGAGACGATCGCGCGCGTCCACAACCTGGGCCACCCGCCGCGCCGTCTCGTGTTCCTCCAGCTCGACGGTTCCCAGCACACCCTGCCCGCGGCCGGCAGCGAGGTGCGTGCGGGCGAGCGCAAGGTGGGCGCCGTGACCTCCGTGGCGCAGCACTACGAGATGGGCCCCGTCGCCCTGGCCGTGATCAAACGCTCCGTCGCCCCGGAGGAGGTCCTGACCGTCGTGGACGGGGACGAGCCGTACTCCGCGGCCCAGGAAGTCATTGTGGCCCCCGACGCCGGGCAGGTGGTGGGCCGCCAGACCGGCTTCCTGCGGGGCACCCGATGAACGGCGGGTCCGAAGTGAACGAGCCGGGCGCCGCGCCCGACGACGAGACACTCGCGCTGGCGCACGCGCTCTTCGACGCCGCCCGCGAGGGCAACTCCGCGCTGCTGGGCAGCTACCTGGCCGCCGGCGCCCCGGCCACGCTGACCACCTCCTCCGGCGACTCGCTGGTGATGCTGGCGGCCTACCACGGCCACGCCGGCACTGTCCGGCTGATCCTGGACCACGGCGGCGACGCCAACACGCCGAACGACCGCGGCCAGACCCCGCTGGCCGGTGCTGTCTTCAAGGGCTACACGGACGTGGCCCGGGAACTGCTGGACGCCGGGGCCGACCCGGACGCCGGCACCCCCACCGCGCGGGCCGCCGCGCAGATGTTCGCCCGGACGGACATCCTGGCCCTCCTCGGCTGACCAATCGCGCCTGGGGCCGGGGCGCGGCCGGCCCGGGTTGGGGAGGATTGCCCTCAAATACTCCACGTGGAATAATCTTTAGTGGAGTAACTGCCGTTTAGGCCGAAGAGAACACTGCTAAACCGAGAAGGACTGCACCATGGCCCGGGCAACCGCATTGACACCCCTGGGTGTCGCCGCACTTTCCCTGCTCGTGGAAGAACCGATGCATCCCTACGAGATGTACCAGCTCCTGATCGCGCGGCACGAGGACCGGCTGGTCAAGGTGCGGCCAGGAACGCTTTATCACGCCGTCGGGCGGCTCGAGGATCAGGGGCTGGTCACAGCCACGGGAACGGACCGGGGAGGCAACCGTCCGGAGCGCACCACTTACTCGATCTCGGCTGCCGGCCGCGAAGCGTTCACGACGTGGCTGCAGGACATGCTCGCCGCCCCGGTCAACGAATACCCGGCCTTCCCGCTGGCCGTCTCCGAGGCCTACAACCTGCCCGCCGGCGTCGTCGTCGAACTCCTCGACCGGCGCCTTCAGGCGTTGGAGGAGCAACTCGGCTTCCTGGTCTCCGGCGAGGAACTGCTCGCGAAGAAGGGCGTGGAGCGCAAGTACTGGATCGATGTCCAGTTCCAGCAGAGCACGCTGCGCGCCGAAATCGCCTGGATCCGCAGCCTTCAGGACCAGCTCCGCTCCGGCGAACTGCCGTGGTGAACCCCGCGCAGGACCGCGGCCGGGACCCGGCCGCCCCACACACAGCCCATCCACCGTTTCACACCAGCCCCTAAGGAACCGCATGGAAAACGTAGCCCGGCCATGGCCGGCACTCTGGTCCCTGGTGATCGGCTTCTTCATGATCCTGATCGACACCACCATCGTCTCGGTGGCCAACCCCAGCATCATGGAGGGCCTCAACACTGACATTAACTCGGTGATCTGGGTCACCAGCGCCTACCTGCTCGCCTATGCCGTGCCGCTGCTGATCACGGGCCGGCTCGGGGACCGTTTCGGTCCGAAAAAGCTCTACCTCTCCGGACTCGTCGTCTTCACCGTGGCATCGCTGTGGTGCGGCCTCTCCGGCAGCGTCGAGATCCTCATCGCGGCCCGTGTGGTCCAGGGCCTCGGCGCGGCCATGATGACGCCGCAGACCATGGCCGTCATTACCCGGATCTTCCCCCCGGACCGCCGCGGAGCGGCCATGGGCATCTGGGGAGCCACGGCCGGCGTCGCCACGCTGGTTGGCCCGATCCTCGGCGGCGTGCTGGTGGACGGTCTCGGCTGGGAATGGATCTTCTTCATCAACGTTCCCGTCGGGATTGTCGGCTTCATCCTCGCCCAGCGTTTCGTGCCCTCGCTGACCACCCACCCGCACAAGTTCGATATTCCCGGCGTGCTGCTCAGCGCCCTCGGCCTGTTCCTCCTGGTCTTCGGCATCCAGGAGGGCGCGACGTACGACTGGGGCACCATCGCCGGCCCCATCACCGTCTGGGGCCTGATCATCAGCGGCATCGCCGTGCTGGTGGTCTTCGTCCTGTGGCAGAAGTTCAACACGGGGGAACCGCTGCTGCCCCTGTCCCTTTTCAAGGACCGGAACTTCTCGCTCGCCAACATTGCGATCACCACGGTGGGCTTCACCGTCACCGCGTTCAGCCTGCCGCTGATCTTCTACTACCAGATCGTCCGCGGACTGACCCCGACCCAGTCGGCGCTCATGATGGTGCCGATGGCGCTGATCTCGGGCGGGCTCGCCCCCGTCGTCGGCCGGATCATCGACAAGGTCAACCCGAAATTCATCACCGCGACCGGCCTGGTCCTGATGTCCGTGGCGCTGTTCTGGAATGCCCTGCTCATGCACCCGGACACCCCCATCTGGCTGTTCCTGCTGCCGAGCGCAGTGCTGGGCTTCGCCAATGCAGGCATCTGGGCGCCGTTGAGTTCCACCGTCACACGCAACCTGCCGCCGCGGCAGGCCGGAGCCGGCTCAGGCGTCTACAACACGACCCGCCAGATCGGCGCCGTACTCGGCAGCGCCGCCATCGCCGTCCTGATCCAGTCGCGGCTGGCGGCCGAGCTCCCCGCCCGGCCCGGAGCAGGCGCAGATGCCAGCCCGATGGGCTTCGGCGGGGCCCTGCCGGCGGAGCTTCATGAGGGGTTCTCGACGGCGATGGGCCAGTCCATCCTGCTGCCGGCGGCGGTCATCCTGCTCGGCGCTGCCGTGGCGCTGTTCTTCGCCAAGCCCAAGCCGGTCCAGGGCTGGGGCGAACCAGATGCTGCCGCAGCCACAGCCGCAGCAGCGGACACGGGTAAGGCAGACACGGACAGGGCGGACACGGACAGGGCCGCCGCGGAGCGCGGCTAGCCTGGCGGCATCCGGATCAGCCCAGCAGCACGCTGGTCTGGATGCCGCCCGCGGAAAATCCCAGGCTCCGGGCCAGCGCCAGCGACCCCTTGTTGCTGACTTCTGAACGCCACTGCAGCGTCAGTCCGGCGGCGAGGGCCTCGTGGGCGGCTACTGAGGCGGCCAGCTTGCCCAGGCCGTGGCGCCGCCATTCGGGCGCGACCAGCACGCCCATATGGGCCAGGAGCCCTTCCCATTCGGCATACGCCCCGCAGGCCACGGGCGTCCGCCGCCCGTCTTCCAGATGCAGGACGGTGAAGCGGTGTTCCAGGTCGGCGAGGCCCACCTCGTTGACGTCGTCGGGCGGGCAGAACGTCTCCAGTTCGATCGCTTCCGGGTTCCCGTGCGAGACCGTCAGCTCCCCGGCAGGCTGCTGCAGGGGGAGGTCGTCGGCGAAGAAGAGTGCCGCGGCGCCGAGCCCGTGGCCGCCGTGCCCGCGGGTGATGGTCAGCAGCGTCACGTGCTGGGCCAGTTCCTCGTCCGAGAGACCCTCGGCGGCGTCCAGCGCCCACTGCGGGCCCACCAGGGCGGAGTTGCCGAACAGGCGGACGAACTGCAGGGACCGGGCTGTCTCATCCGCCCGGGTGAGCCTCACGCCGGCGGCAGCCGCGAAGGCGCCGTCGTCGAACCCCAGGCGGCGCGCCCATGCGAGCTGGACAATTTCTGCGGAACCGGGCTCAAGAGTCATGAATCAACCCTACCCATCGCGGCCGCGCGTCCGGCTGCCCCCTGCCTGGCTGCGGCGCTGCCGGCCCGCTTCTTCCCTGCGGGCCGTCCCCGAGCCGGACCCCGCCGGTGTCCGCTTAGCCGAAGAGGACTGCGGCCTCGTCGTAGCGGCTCTGCGGTACGGACTTGAGGTTGCCGAGTGCGGCGTCGAAACCGACGTGCACAATATCCGTGCCGTGCAGCGACACCATGGTGCCCCAGCGCTTTTCCACTACCGAATCGATGGCGGCCATGCCCAGGCGGGTGGCCAGGACCCGGTCGAACGCCGTCGGGACGCCACCGCGCTGGATGTGGCCAAGGACCGTCGCGCGGGTCTCGATGCCGGTGCGTGCCTCCAGTTCGGGGGCAAGCATTTCGGCGATGCCGCCGAGGCGGGGCCGGCCAAAGGTGTCGAGGCCGCGCTCCGAATGCGGGGACTCCTGGCCTTCGGGCACAAACCCCTCGGCGACGACAAGCAGCGGGGCGCGGCCACGGTCGTGGGCGGAGACGACCCATTCGGCGATCTGTTCCATGGAGGCCTTCTGCTCCGGGATCAGGATGGCGTGGGCGCCCGAGGCCATGCCGGCGTGCAAGGCGATCCAGCCCACATGCCGTCCCATGACTTCGGCAATCATGCAGCGGTGGTGGGACTCTCCGGTGGTGCGCAGCCGGTCGATTGCCTCGGTGGCGATTTCCACGGCCGTGTCGAAGCCGAAGGTGTAGTCCGTGGCGTCGAGGTCGTTATCGACCGTCTTGGGCACGCCCACGATTTTGAGGCCGGCGTCGGTGAGCCGCTTTGCGGCGGCCAGCGTGCCCTCGCCGCCGATGGCGATGATGGCGTCGATCCCGAGCCGGTCCATGTTGGCTTTGATGACCTCGGGACCGCCGCCGTTCTCAAACGGGTTGGTGCGGGACGTGCCCAGGATGGTGCCGCCCTGCTTGGCGATGCCGCGGACCATGGTGCGGGGAATTTCCACGATGTCGCCCTCGACAACGCCGCGCCAGCCATCCTTGAATCCTACGAACTGCTGGCCGTGGACCGCGATTCCTTTGAGGACGGCGCCACGGATGACGGCGTTCAGGCCGGGGCAGTCTCCGCCGCTGGTGAGGATTCCAATTTTCATGTCTTGGCTCAAATCCTGGTTTGAAGGGGTACAGGCAGAGCGCCACGCTGAGCTCACCCTAGAGTCTAGTGGCGGGTGTGGGGCAGGACACAAACGGTTACAAAAGGTGCCCCCGCCATGATGGCGGGGGCACCTTTTCGTGGTGCGGCGCAGCTACCGGGGAAGGTTGCCGCCGGGCCGGGCCGCGGGGCCGGGCCGGCCTGTGATTGGCCGGCCTGTGATGGATGTCAGGGCCGGGAGGAACGCTTCGAGAGGAAGCTTTCGAGGACGATTGCGTTGCGCTGGTCCGGGAGGAGGAGCCAGGCCGCGAGGTAGACCACGAACGCCGGGCCAGGGAGCAGGCTCAGGAGCAGGTAGGCGATCCGGACATAGGCCACATCAACGTTCAGTTTGGCGGCAACCCCGCCGCAAACGCCGCCAACCCAGCGCTGCGGACCACGTTTCAGGCCGAGGCCCCGGATGGTGTCAAAGAATTTATCCATGGGTCAAGACTTCCCTGTAGTTGACTTATTGTCACGCCTGCGTGCCGAGACCAGGCCGCCCACGACCAGGGCACCCCCGGCCCCGATCATCAGGCCGATCAGCACATAGGTGCCGTTGAGGGCCACGAGGCCGAGCCGGGAAATGATGATCAGTGCAGCCAATGCCACCACTGTCAGTCCCCAGACCACTGTGCCCACCCGGGCGGGCGAACCCGCCTCGGGGTCGTGCCCGGCATCGGCCAGCGGCGAGTCGTCATAGCTGCTCATGTCAGTTGCCTTCCTTGATGGTCACGTTGCTGACGGTGCCGGAGATCTCCAGGACCAGCCGGGCGCCCGGTTTCGCGGTGTTGTAGTCGCTTTGCTGCGTCGTCATGCCGCCGCGGTCCTGGTTGCCGTCGTGGAGGTTGCCCATGGTCATGTCCGCCTGGATGTGCACCGGAACGGTGGCGGGGATGACGACGGTGAGGTTGCTGGCCGTCGCGTCGATCGGAACTACGACGTCGGAGCCCAGGGGCGGATTCAGCGCCAGCTTGGTCAGGTCCGCGGTTCCGGCGCCGCCGGTGATCTCGAAGCCGCCTTGGGCCTGCTGAATGCTCGCCGGCGTCCAGTCGGCGTTCTGGAAGCGGAACCGGTCCCCGTGCGGGACCACGCTGAAGATGGCGCCGATCAGCAGGGCCACGACCGCGAAGAAGCCCAGGATCCCGGAGGTCCGGCCCCGCAGCCCTGCGAACAGGATCCCGAGGCCCAGGATGGCCGCGCCGAAGGCCCAGACCAGCGCGTTGCCGGCATCGCCGAGATCGATCACGTTGGCGGCGTCGAGGGCCTTGATGCCCCCGCCCACCACGAGGGCGGAGCCGACGGTGATGGCGACCGCCGGAGCGCCCGGGCCAAGGTTGCGCGCGGCCGGTGCAGGCGGTGTGGCGCCGGACCCCGGTCCGTAGCCGCCTGGGGGAACAGGACCGGGCGGGACGGGGCCGGACGCAATGGGTCCCGACGGCGGAGGCGGACCCCAGCCCGGGCCGGTGCCGGTGACTCGAGAGCTGTCAGCCGGGTCGCCATACGTCCGGCCGCCGCCCTGCGGGAAGCTGCCTGCTGATTGCGGCCCGGCGGCGGTGCGGGGGCCAGCTGCAAAAGCCGCGGCGCCGGCCGGGCTGCCTGAGTCGTAACGCGAAGGCATGCCAGTGGCTCCGTCCCGGATCTTGTTGCGTTGGGTCAGGTAGTAGACGAGGTAGATGGCACCGCCCACCCAGAAGACGGTCCAGACGAAGGCGCCGAAGCCGAAGCGGTCCCAGCCCCAGACCCCGGTGCCCAGGCTGGGGAAACCGATGACCGAGGTGATGAGCGCGCCGGTCATGCCGGCTGTCCACCGCCCTGCGGCGGCCTCCTGGACGTGAATGCGGCCGTCGGGTTCGGGCAGCAACGCCCAGGCCAGGCCGTAGGCGAGAACGCCAATTCCGGCGAAGACGGTCAGGACGATCAGGACGCCGCGGATAATCAGCGGATCGACGCCGAGCCGGTGGGCTATGCCGCTGGCCACGCCGCCGATCCAGCGGTCGCGTCCGCGGTAAATGCCCTGGCTGCGGATCCAGTCGAAGAAATTCTGGGTTTGCCGGCCGGGCAACGGCCCATTCGGGTCGCCGGGCGGGTAAAGCCGCGGCGGCTCCGGCGGCGCGCCGCCCGGCCCGGAGAAGGCCGGAGCGGGCTGGCCCGTGCCTGGAAGTTCGGGGTCGGGACGTTCCGTATGCGGAAGGTCCGTGACGGAACGCTCAGTGTGCGGAAGATCCGTGGCGGGAGGTTCCGGTTCTGGAAGTTCCGATTCTGGAAGTTCGGGGTGGGATCGATCCGTGGCCGGCCGGTCTGCGGAGGCCGGGCCTTCATCGGGGTGCGGAGTGTGCGGGTTCATACTTCGATCCTTCCCGTTCCCGGCGCCGGCCTCTACTGGGGAACACCCTGAACGGTCCCTGAGTGGCCCCCGGTTGGGCCCTCAAACGCGTCCGGGAAACCCCGATCCGTGCTTGGATTGAGGCATGACAACCGCGCCCGCCCGCCCGCCGCTGGTCCGCAGCAGCGACCGCGTGATTGCCGGCGTGTGCGCGGGCCTCGCCAACCACCTGGGCTGGCCGGTGCGCATGGTCAGGATCGGCATGGCAGTGGCTGCGCTCGCCGGCGGGGCCGGGGTGGCCTTCTACGCCTGGCTTTGGATCATGGTCCCCACTGCGGATGAAAACGCCCGGCGCAACGCCCGCCGCCCGGCGTCGCCCATCGCTCCGGCAGTGAGCTTCCCGGACACCCCAGGCGTGGCAAACCTGCCCGACGCCCCCGGCATGCCTGGAGCCCCCGGAACCAGTGGAACGCCAACGACGGCGGCGCCGGGGTCCTGGCGGTCCAAAGTTTCCGGCATGCCCTTCGGCAAGGAGATCCTGCTGGGCGCGGGCCTGTTGCTGGCCGCCGGGATCCTGATCGCCCGGCTCCTGGGGGTCGACGTGCCGCTGGGTACCCTGATCCCGGTCGCGGCGATCCTGGGCGGTGCCGCGATCGCCTGGATGCAACTGGACGAGACCCGCCGGGCGGGGCTCGTGGACAAGACCAAAGCGGACCAGGCCGGCGGCTGGGCCCGCCTCGCGGCCGGGCTCGCCCTCGTCGTGGCCGGCGTGCTGGTCATGGTGTCCGGCTCGGGGTCCTGGGAACAGACCTGGCTCGCCCTCCTGGCCTCGGTGGCCGTGCTCGGCGGCGTGGCCCTGGTGCTTCTGCCATGGGGGCTGAAGTTCTGGCGCGACCTGGAAACAGAGCGCGCGGGGCGGGTCCGCGCCACCGAGCGTGCCGAGATCGCCGCCCACCTCCATGACTCCGTGCTGCAGACCCTCGCCCTGATCCAACGCCGGGCCGGCAACGAGCACGATGTCATCAGGCTGGCCCGCGCGCAGGAGCGCGAGCTGCGTGGCTGGCTGTACCGGGACGCCGACAAGGAATCCGGTCAGCTGTCCGACGGCATCAAGGCCGCCGCAGCCGAGGTCGAGGACGCCCTGGGGAACGCCGTCGAGGTGGTCAGCGTGGGGGACTGCGCCATGACCCAACGCCACGAGGCCCTCGTCCAGGCATCCCGAGAGGCCATGCTGAACGCCGCCCGGCACGGCGGCGGCGCCGTGTCCGTCTACCTGGAAGTCACCGACGCCGCCGCGGAAGTTTTCGTCAAGGACAGGGGCCCGGGCTTCGATCCGGATTCCGTTCCCCCGGACCGGCTCGGCGTCAGGGAATCGATCATCGGCCGGATGAACCGCCACGGCGGCACCGCCGCGATCACCAGCAGCCCGGACGGCACCGAAGTGCGGCTCCGGCTGCCCGTCGCCGCCGCCTCTGCCGGAACTGCCTCGGCCGCCGCCAACAACGCCAACGGAGAGGCCAAACCGTGACCAGCCCAGCATCAGCATCAGGAAACCCCGCACCGATTCGCGTGGTGATCGTGGACGACCACGCCATCTTCCGCTCCGGGTTGAAGGCGGACCTGGACCCGGACATCGTCGTCGCGGGGGAGGCCGGAACGGTGGAGGAGGCAATCGCCGTCATCGCAGTCCAGCGCCCCGACGTCGTGCTCCTTGACGTTCATCTTCCCGGCGGCCGGGGTGGCGGCGGACGCGAGGTCCTGGCCGGCTCGGCGACCCTGCTGGGCACCACGCGGTTCCTGGCGCTGAGCGTCTCCGACGCGGCAGAAGATGTGGTGTCCGTGATCCGGGCCGGCGCGCGCGGCTATGTCACCAAGACCATTTCCGGCGCGGAGATCAGCGGCGCCGTCCGCCGCGTGGCAGGCGGCGACGCCGTCTTCTCACCCCGGCTGGCGGGCTTCGTCCTGGACGCGTTCGGCACGGCCCCCGCGGACATCGCCGACGACGAGCTCGACAAACTCTCGGCGCGGGAGCTCGAAGTGATGCGCCTTATCGCCCGCGGCTACAGCTATAAGGAGGTGGCCAAAGAACTGTTCATCTCGATCAAGACCGTTGAAACCCACGTCTCGGCCGTGCTGCGCAAGCTCCAGCTCTCCAGCCGCCACGAGCTGACCCGCTGGGCCGCCGAGCGCCGCCTGCTTTAACCCAAGGATGCGCTATCACTTAGGGTCCTTATCGCACTGGAATAAGGACCCGAAGTGATAGCGCATCGGGGTTTGTGACGTGTTAGTTGGCCTTGCCGAGGAAGTCCTGCAGGCGGGCGACGCCCGTGGCCAGGTCGTCGTCGCCGAGTGCATAGGACAGGCGCAGGTAGCCGGACGGGCCGAACGCCTCGCCGGGAACCACGGCCACCTCGACCTCGTCCAGGATCAGCGCCGCGAGTTCGGCAGAGGTGGCCGGCCGCACCGGGCCGTTCGCAGACGGGAACTCCTTGCCCAGCAGCGCGCGGACGTCCGCGTACACGTAGAACGCGCCCTTCGGCGTCGGGCAGTCAACGCCGTCAATCGCGTTCAGGCCCGCGACGATCGCCTTGCGGCGGCGGTCAAATGCCACCTTCATCTCATCGACGGCGGTCAGCGGCCCGGACACGGCCGCGAGGGCGGCGACCTGGGGGATGTTGGAGACGTTCGACGTCGCGTGCGACTGCAGGTTGGTGGCGGCCTTGATGACGTCCGCGGGCCCGATCATCCAGCCCACGCGCCAGCCGGTCATGGCATAGGTCTTGGCGACGCCGTTGAGGATGACCACCTTGTCGCCGAGCTCGGGCACCGCGGTGGCGATCGAGGTGAACGGCACGCCGTCGTAGGTCAGGTGTTCGTAGATCTCGTCGGTGACAACCCACAGGCCCTTGGACGCTGCCCACTGGCCGATCTCCTTGACCTGCTCCGGCGAGTACACGGCGCCGGTGGGGTTGGAAGGGGAGACGAAGAGCAGGATCTTGGTGCGCTCGGTGAGGGCCGCTTCCAGCTGGTCCACGGTGACCAGGTAGCCCTGCTCCGGGCCCGCGAACACCTCTACCGGCACGCCGCCGCCCAGCCGGATGGCCTCCGGGTATGTGGTCCAAAACGGGGTAGGAACAATGACCTCGTCGCCCGGATCCAGCAGGGTGGCGAAGGTGTTGTAGACGGCCTGCTTGCCGCCGTTGGTCACCAGCACCTGGGACGCCGCCGCCTGGTAGCCGGAATCCCGGAAGGTCTTGTCCGCGATGGCCTGCTTCAGTTCGGGGAGCCCGCCGGCGGGGGAGTAGCGGTGGTATTTCGGCTGGCTGGCGGCCTCGATGGCGGCCTGCACAATGTAGCCGGGGGTCGGGAAGTCGGGTTCCCCGGCTCCGAAGCCAATGACCGGACGGCCGGCTGCCTTCAGCGCCTTCGCCTTGGCATCGACGGCCAGAGTGGCGGATTCGGCTATGGCGGAAATGCGCTGGGAAATGCGGGCAGCAGACATGGGCGGGTCCGTTCTTCGCTTGCAGCTGGAAGGCTGGATGTGGGATTCGACGAAATCTACTCTATGCTGTTCAGCGGATCCCCCGGGGTGCCTGAACCCGAATGTGACTGACGGCTGTCAGTTGGTTTTCGCAGGCACGCAGGGGTCCGAAGAGGGCCGGTTCGACGTAGACGCAGTTGTTGCGTAGACTGGTTCTCCGGTGTTGAAAACACGATGATGGCCTGCGCCTCAGGGAAGCCTGTGGGACGCATCGGCCGGAGCGGTTTTTCTCCCCGAAGGGTAGTGGCGCAATTGGTAGCGCAGCGGTCTCCAAAACCGCAGGTTGCAGGTTCGAGTCCTGTCTGCCCTGCGCATGCTGTTCCGGATTATCCGGAACCAGCGCAGCAACCATGGTTCAGTTCAGAGCCGGGTATCCGATCATTGCGAGGATGAGTGAGGACCAGGTGACCGAAACAGCTGCCAGCAGCTCCAAAGGCCGCCCCGCCAAGAATGCCGCCAAGCCCGGCTTCTTCGCTCGTATCGCGATCTTCATCCGCCAGGTCATTGGCGAACTGAAGAAGGTCGTCGCACCGACCCGTAAAGAACTGATCAACTACACACTCGTGGTACTGGTGTTCGTGACCATCATGATGGTGATCGTCACCTTGCTGGACCTGGCCTTTGGGACCGCGGTCAGCTGGGTCTTCGGCGGCAGCGGCCCCACGGACAGCTAAGGCGACCGGTCCGCAGACTGCGTGGATGCCCCGGGAAACCGGAGATTCCGCGGGGTGTGCGGAATTGAGTCATTTAAATAGGCATGTTAGGCAATGAGGAAGCAGGAGACCAAGTGTCTGAGCAGGAGCTCGAGGTAACTGAGACTGAGCTGGATAAGAGCCAGGACGCCGCGGTGGAAGCCGCGGAAGAGTCCGAGGCTGTGTCTGCTGCGCCCGAATCCGACGTCACTGACGAGGCCGTAGCCACGGAAACAGAAGCGGCAGACGACGCAGAGGCAGCAGTTGCAGCCGACGCTGACGCCGACGCTGATGAGGCTGACACCGACGCTGATGAGGCTGACGCCGACGTGCTGGCAGCGGCGGCCGCCAAGGCCGACGTCGACCCCGCGGACGAGTTCAAAGCCAAGCTGCGCCGCCAGGAGGGTGACTGGTACGTCATTCACTCCTACGCAGGCTACGAGAACCGCGTCAAGGCCAACCTTGAGACCCGCATCCAGACCCTGGACATGGAAGATTACATCTTCGAAATCCAGGTTCCGATGGAGGAAGTCGTTGAGATCAAGAACGCCCAGCGCAAGGTCATCAACCGTGTCCGCATCCCCGGTTATGTCCTGGTCCGCATGGACCTGACCGACGCTTCCTGGGGTGCCGTCCGCCACACCCCCGGTGTCACCGGCTTCGTGGGCAACGCCCACAACCCGGTCCCGCTGCGCCTCGATGAGGTCTTCTCCATGCTCGCGCCGGTCTTCGAAGAAGAGCAGGCCGAGAAGGGCAAGCCGGTCAAGCACGCCGCCGCCCAGGTCGACGTCGACTTCGAGGTTGGCGAGTCGGTCATCGTCAAGGAAGGCCCGTTCGAGACCCTCCCCGCCACGATCTCCGAGATCAAGATCGATTCCCAGACCCTCGTGGTGCTGGTGTCCATCTTCGAGCGCGAGACTCCGGTCACCCTGGCGTTCAACCAGGTCAGCAAGATCTAGCTTTTCCCCAAGAATTCGCCCCGGGCTGCCCGCTTAGCAGCCACGGAGCGGCCGGCCGCCTTGCCATGGCGGCCACCAACCTGAGGCACGCTCCTGTGCCCCAGGACGTATTTGAGAGAAGGACCTACATTGGCTCCCAAGAAGAAGGTCACCGGCCTCATCAAGCTGCAGATCCAGGCAGGTGCCGCTAACCCGGCCCCGCCGATCGGTCCTGCGCTCGGCCAGCACGGTGTCAACATCATGGAATTCTGCAAGGCGTACAACGCTGCGACGGAAGCCCAGCGCGGCAACGTTATCCCCGTGGAAATCACGGTCTACGAGGACCGTTCCTTCACGTTCATCACCAAGACCCCGCCGGCTGCAGAGCTCATCAAAAAGGCTGCAGGCGTCGCCAAGGGTTCGGCTACCCCGCACACCGTCAAGGTTGCCAAGCTGACCCAGGCCCAGGTCAACGAGATCGCCACCACCAAGATGGAAGACCTCAACGCCACCAGCCTCGAAGGCGCAGCGAAGATCATCGCCGGCACCGCCCGCTCCATGGGTATCACCGTCGAGGGTTAATTCCCCACCGCTGATGCGCCGGGATCGGGAAACCGGTCAAGACGCCGTCAGCACCGCCGGCCAGCCGGCACCACCTAAACAATGAAGAGCGGAATTCCGGAACGGATACACCAGCCGGAATGCCGCCTGTGGCAGGGCCCAGCGCGGTCCGGAGACCACAACTGCACAAGGAGAAATAAGCAGCATGGCAAAGCGCAGCAAAGCATATGAGGCAGCCGCGGCCAAGATCGACGCGGAGAAGTTCTACGCGCCGTTCGAGGCAGTGACGCTCGCCAAGGACACCAACCCGTCCAAGTTCGACGCCACCGTTGAGGTCGCTTTCCGCCTCGGCGTTGACCCGCGTAAGGCCGACCAGATGGTCCGCGGCACCGTCAACCTGCCGCACGGCACCGGTAAGGTCGCCCGCGTCCTCGTCTTCGCAACGGGCGACAAGGCTGAGGCCGCAATCGCGGCCGGCGCCGACTTCGTTGGTTCCGATGACCTGATCGAAAAGATCGCAGGCGGCTGGACCGACTTCGACGCCGCCGTCGCCACCCCTGACCTCATGGGCAAGGTTGGCCGCCTCGGTAAGGTCCTGGGTCCGCGTAACCTGATGCCGAACCCGAAGACCGGCACCGTGACCGCTGACGTCGCCAAGGCCGTCAACGACATCAAGGGCGGCAAGATCGACTTCCGCGTCGACAAGCACTCGAACCTGCACTTCATCATCGGCAAGGTTTCGTTCGACGCCATCAAGCTGGCCGAGAACTACGCAGCCGCACTGGAAGAGGTCCTCCGCCTCAAGCCGTCCGCTTCCAAGGGCCGCTACATCCAGAAGGCCACCGTGGCCACCACGTTCGGCCCGGGCATCTCGGTTGACCCCAACGTCACCAAGGTCCTGACCGAGGTCTAGTCCTCACCGGATCCACGGAACTGCGGCTTCGCTGACGTCGCCGGTTCCAGCCAAAGGCCGTCCCGCAACTGCGGGGCGGCCTTTTGCCGTCCTGCGCCGGGACCCCGTGGCGTGCGAAACGTTTGGCATCCGGGACCCTTGGTGCCGCCGGACTTGCCGGTTAGGCTGTCCCGGTGACTACGCCGTCGTACCTCATCGAGGAACTCTCCCTGCCCGCCAGCCTTGATGCTGCCGACACCGATGCCGCTGATACGGCAGAGTTCCTCGAATTCATGGAACTCTGTGATGAGCTCATCCTGCAGACTTGGGGCAACCTGGACCGGGCATCGTCCGCGGCGGCCCGCCTGCAGTACTGGCGGGACACGGCGTACACCCGGCTGCGGCTCTTCTTCGTCCGCGTCGACGGGCGCATGGCGGCCAACTCCTGGGTCCGCTGTGAACTGCAGGAGAATCTGGGCAGTGCGCTGCTGCACGTGAGCGTCCTGGATGCCTTCGCCGGGCGGGGGATCGGCCGGGCACTGCTGGAGCACGCCGAGGCGCTGGCCTCCGCCGACGGGAGGACCATCCTGCAGACCTTCACCGAGCACCCGGCCGATTTCGACGTCGATGGCACCAACCTCATCAAGCCCGCCACGGGGACCGGAGCGCTGCCCGCCGGCGCGCCGGGCGTCCGCTTCGCCGGAAAAGCCGGCTACCGCCTGGAGCAGGTCGAACGGTTCAGTTCGCTCGACGTCCCGCCCGCCGCGGACCTCGACGCCCTGGAACGGGACGCCCTGGCCCGCGCGGGGGACTATGAGCTGCTGCACTGGACCGATTCCTGCCCGGAGGAACATGCCGCCCAGCTCGCGGTGCTCATGTCCCGCATGAGCACCGATGCCCCCTCCGGTGCGCTGAGTTACGAGCCGGAAATCTGGGACGTCGCCCGGGTCCGCCACGTCGAGGACACCTGGCGGCGCGCCGGCCAGTCCTCCCTCGTGGTGGCGGCACGGCACCGGGCCAGCGGCGAACTGGCCGCCTATACCGTCCTGCAGACAACAGCCGACAAGCCCTGGCTGGCCAACCAGGACGATACCCTCGTCGCTGTGGGCCACCGCGGCCACCGGCTTGGCATGCTCATCAAGATCCGCAACCTGCGCCTGCTGGGGGAGTCCTACCCAGCGGTCCGGCGCGTCCTGACGTACAACGCCGCCGAAAACGACCATATGCTCGGCATCAACATCGCGTTGGGCTTCAGGCCGGCGGGCTACGACGGCGAATGGCAGCGGACCGCTGCCGCCGCGGACGCAGCCACCGGCAATGAGATCCGGAACTGACCAGGCGCCGGCTGGGGCGGAAGCTGCCGGGCGCAGACTGGAGCGGAAACTGCCCTGCGTCACCAATGGAACAGCGGCCCAAACCAGCATATGCTGGCGGTTGAAAGCCCGGTTTGAGCCGGGCCGTACCGATGGTGGGTGGCACAACGGCTGGGAAGATGCCCTCTATGGCAAACGATGTACGGATTGAGCAGCTGTGGATCCCCGATTCCCTTGACGCGCCCGATGCCGCCGACTTTCTCGCCGCCATCGAGGTGGGGCGCAGGGTCCGGATGCAGACCTGGGGCACCGACGACCTCGCCTACGCGCCGCAGGAAAAGCTGCTTGAGATGGCGGACCCCTACGAACGCCAGGTGATCCTCGTCGCCAAGATCGACGGCGTGATTGTCGGGACGGCGGACATCGCCCTGCCGCTCGTGGACAACCTCGATCTCGCCGAATTCACCCTCGACATCCTGCCGGAATTCCGGCGCCAGGGCGTGGGGAGGCAGCTGCTGGCGGCCGCCGAACATTTTGCCCGGGACGAGGGCCGCCACACGATCCTGATCGACACCAACCACCCGGGATCAACCCTGACGGACCCGGAGGCCGAACAGCTCGTGCCCGGCAGCGGTGTCGGGTTCGTCCCGCTGGGCAGCCGTGACGTGGAATTTGCCCGCCACACCGGCTACACCCTGCAGCACATCGAGCAGTTCAGCTCCTGCGCGTTGCCGCTGGACACCAAGCTCGTCGCCGACCTCGAGGCCGAGGCCGAGGAAGCCAATGCCGGCCGCTACCGTCTGCACCACTGGACGGACCGGTGTCCTGACCAGTGGCTCGAGGCCGTCGCCGCGCTGGAAAACCAGGCAGGCGAGGACGAAGTGCCGGGGCCGGATGCCCAGGAAATGGTGTTCGACGGCGGCATCCTCCGGGAAGCGGAGGAAGTCACCATAGCCCAGGGCCGCCGGACGGTGGTCACTGCCGTCGAGCACATCGCCAGCGGAACGCTCGTGGGCCTGACCACCATCAGTGTCCTGGCCCTGCGCCCGGACGTCGTCTTCCAGGACGACACGGTAGTGCTGCAGGAACACCGCGGCAACAAGCTCGGGCTGCTGATCAAGGTCGCCAACATGGAACGGCTCAGCGAACAGTTCCCGGACGCCCGGGTCCTGTACACGTGGAACGCCCCGGAGAACCGCTACCTCCTGAAGGTCAACCAGCAGCTGGGCTTCACGACAGCGGGCGTGACGGGTCTCTGGCAAAAAGAACTCCCCAACTTCGGACCGGCTGTCAGCTGAGGGCTGTTCACCCAGCACTGCCCGCCGGGCACGATTTGGAACACGCGCGCCGTGTCCCGTAAGCTTGGAGGACCAAAGACCGTCGGTTGTTGGAAATCCACTCTCCCAAGCAAGACTCACTTCTGCAGTCGCGCCGGGAGAGCGCAGTGGATTTCCGGACGAAGGACCCTGAACATAGGGCGGCCGGCGCAGGTGAACGAAGCAAAGCTCCGCGGTCATGGACCGCGTCGAGACAAGCCCCGTGCATCTGCGCGGGGCGTTTTTTAGTTTTTAGCTCTTTTGAGCGGGGACCCGGACATACCGGCACTATCCCCGGAAGGAGGGTTATGGCAACGCCTAGCAAGGTTTCAGCAGTAGCTGAGATCACTAACGATTTCAAGGAATCGAACGCCGCTGTCCTGACCGAATACCGCGGGCTCACCGTTGCACAGCTCAAGCAGCTGCGTGTCTCTCTCGGCCAGGAAACCAAGTTCTCGGTCGTCAAGAACACCCTGACCGCCATTGCAGCCAAGGAAGCTGGTGTCGAAGCATTCGACGGTCAGCTCGCCGGCCCCACTGCAATCGCGTTCATCAAGGGTGACGCAGTTGCAGCTGCCAAGAGCCTGACGGATTTTGCCAAGGCCAACAAGCAGCTGGTCATCAAGACCGGTTACTTCGAGGGCAAGGCACTGAACGCCAGCGAAGTTGCTGCCCTGGCAGCACTCGAGTCCCGTGAGCTGCAGCTCGCCAAGGTTGCAGGAATCCTCAAGGCTCCTGCTGCCGCCGCTGTACGCATCATCGACGCACTGCGCCTCAAGCTTGAAGAAGAGAACGGTGCACCGGCAGCAGCCGAAGCACCCGCCGCTGAAGAAGCTCCCGCAGCAGATGCAGCAGCCGAGGCCGAAGCACCGGCCGAAGCCGCAGCCCCCGAAGAGAACTAGTCCTCTTCTCCATAAGACTCCGGTGCGACAGCGAGCCTCAGGGCCGCCGCGCACCACTATAGGAAGGACGCCACACCATGGCGAAGCTCACCAACGAAGAGCTCATTGAAGCTTTCAAGGAACTGACCATCATCGAGCTCTCCGAGTTCGTCAAGCTCTTCGAAGAGACCTTCGAAGTTACTGCTGCTGCCGTTGCCGTTGCCGGCCCCGCCGCTGCTGCAGAAGAAGCTGAAGAGAAGACTGACTTCGACGTCATCCTCGAAGCTGCTGGCGACAAGAAGATCGCAGTGATCAAGGAAGTTCGCGCCATCACCTCCCTGGGCCTCAAGGAAGCCAAGGACCTGGTTGACAGCGCACCCAAGGCTGTTCTCGAAGGCGCCACCAAGGAAGCTGCCGAGAAGGCAAAGGCTCAGCTCGAAGAAGCTGGCGCCCGCGTTACCCTCAAGTAACACCCGCCGTCCGGATCCATCGCGGTCCGCACTGCTCAAAGGAAACCCCGTCCACTCAGTGGGCGGGGTTTCCTGCGTTCCCGGACCGGAATCCACGCTGGCTGGAGCGCTCCCGTCGCCCGGGATGAACGGCGTCCAAGGATTTGGCAAAGTTTTTCTGATACCCCTGTCGCAGTTGTAAAGCCGCCCCTAGACTGTGGATTTGTGCCCACCGGCCCCTACGTTCAGGAGTTCACCCACCATGCCGAACCCACACGATGCACCCTCCCGCCGCGCGATGCTCACAGCCGCCCTCGTCGGCGGCAGCGCTGCCGCAGCCGCACTGGCGGGAGCCCCCGCAGCCCAGGCCGCTGGCGAACGGGCGGCCACGGGCGGGCCGGACGGCAAGGAGCACTTCACGCTTACAGTGCTCGGCACCACAGATCTGCACAACAACGTCTTCAACTGGGACTACTTCAAGAACGTGCCCTATGCCGACGCCGTCGGGAACAAGATCGGGATTGCCCAGGCTGCCACCCTGATCAACGCAATGCGGGCCGAGCGCGGAGCGGCGAACACCTTGACCATCGACGCCGGGGACACCATCCAGGGCACGCCCCTGGCCTACTACTTCGCCAAAATCCAGCCCATCTCGGCCACCGTGAAACACCCCATGGCGCTGGCCATGAACGCGATCGGCTATGACGCCGCGGGGCTGGGAAACCACGAGTTCAACTACGGCATTCCACTGCTGCGCACCTGGGAGAAGCAGCTGGACTTTCCGCTCCTGGGCGCCAACGTGCACGACGCCGTCTCGGGCCAGCGCGCCTTCACGCCGTACGTCCTGAAGCGGGTCAAGACGGACAACGGCTGGGTGACGGTGGGCCTGGTCGGGTTCGTGACGCCCGGCTGCGCCCTCTGGGACCGCGACAACGTCCAAGGCAGGCTCGATTTCAACGGCATCGTCGAAGAGGCCAAAGCTGTCATTCCGCAGGTGAAGGCCGCCGGCGCGGACATCGTCATTGTCACGAGCCATTCCGGGGCGACTCCGGGGTCTTCCTACGGCGACGCCCTGCCGTTCCCGGAGAACGCCTCCACCCAGCTGGCGGAGGAAGTGCCCGGCATTGACGCCATCCTGGTCGGGCACGCCCACCTGGAGATCCCCGAGCGTTTCGTCACCAACAAGGCCACCGGCAAGCAGGTGCTCCTGACCGAGCCGCTCAAGTGGGGCATGCGGGTATCTGTCATGGACCTCGAGCTCGCCAAGGTGCAGGGGCGGTGGGCCGTCACGTCGGCGCATTCGCACTTGCTGGACGCCAAGACTGTGAACCCGGATCCCGCCGTCGTCCGGGCCGTGGAGGCCGGGCATGAGGCCACGGTGAACTACGTCAATGAGGTCATCGGAACCTCCACGGCACCGCTCAGCACGGCCACCGCCTGCTGGGAGGACTCCGCAGCGATCGACGCCATCAACTACGTCCAGGCGAGCACCATCAAGGCTGAGCTGGCCAACGGTCCTGCGGCCGGGCTGCCCGTGCTGTCCATTGCCGCGGCCTTCTCCCGCGCCGTTGATGTCAAGGCCGGGGCGCTCACCATCCGCGACGTCGCAGGGCTATACATCTTCGACAACACGCTGCTCTCCGTCAAGGTCACTGGCGCGCAGGTCAAGGCATACCTGGAGTGGTCCGCCCAGTACTTCAAACCGGTGACCGCTACCACAGCCAGGGCCCAGGACGTCACCAATGCCGTGACCGCCACGGCACCGAACGGCACGCCGGACTACAACTACGACGTTGTCTACGGCCTGGACGCGCCGCTGAACTACGAGATCGACCTCGCCCGGCCGGCAGGGGACCGGATCGTCAAGCTGACCTACGGTGGCGAGCCGCTGCGGCTCGAGCAGGAATTCGCGCTGGCCATCAACAACTACCGGCAGAGCGGGGGCGGCAACTTCCCGGCCGTGAAGAGCGCGCCCGTGCTGTCCAACAGCCAGCAGGAGATCCGGCAGCGCATCATCGACTACGTCGTGGACCGCGGGACCTTGGACGTCGCCGTGTTCAGCCAGGCCAACTGGCGCCTCACCGTCAACGGGGCACCCCTCACGGTTACGGCCTGACGCCCGGTCAAACAGCAACGCGGGGTCACTTCCGGCCCATCCCGGCGGTCGGGATGGGCTCCAAGTGACCCCGCGTTGTTGTTAACCCGGGCGGGCTAGTTGGGTTCAGTGATGTCGGCGACGACGGCGCCCAGCGCCGCCGTCAGGGCATCCGCGTCCACGAACGCGCTGTAGCCATGTTCCCCGGCGCCCATGGAGATCCGCCGGCCCGTGATGGTCTGGTCGGCGTAGACGGGCCAGGGGCGGATGCTGCCGAGCGGCGTGATGGTCCCGCGCTCGTACCCGGTGGCCTCGAAAGCCGTATCCGCCGCCGGCAGCGAGAGCTTGTTGACGCCCAGCAGCGCCCGCAGCTTGGGCCAGGAAATCTGCCGGTCTCCGGGGACCAGCGCGAACAGGAAACTGCCGTCCTTGTGCTTGACCACGAGCGACTTCACGATATCCGCGGGCCGGATCCCGAGGATACCGGCCGCCTCCTCAAGGCTGCGGGCGGCGAGGCGTTCGACGATCTCCACGTCCAGCCCCCGCGCCGCGGCGTCGGCGAGGAACCGTTCGCGGCCGCTGGTTGTTTTCTGCTCTGGCATCGCGTCAAACCTTCCTGACTCCTGGCGGCGGTTCCCGGTCCGCCCGGCCGCCCTGTGGTCCGGGCCCGCCCGGCCCGCCGGTTACCGGTCTTAGTCGCGGTACAGCAGCAGCGCTTCGCCCTGGCCGCCGCCGCCGCACAGGGACACGGCCGCCTTGCCGGTACCCCGGCGCTTGAGCTCGTGGGCCGCGTGCAGGGCCAGCCGGGCCCCGGAGGCCCCGATCGGGTGGCCCAGGGCGATGGCACCGCCATGGATGTTGCACTGCTCCAGCGGATAGTTGAGGTCCTTCAGGGACTGCACCGCGACGGAACCGAAAGCCTCGTTGATTTCGATGAAGTCGAGGTCCGCGGCGGACCAGCCGGCCTTGTCCAGGGCGTTCTTGATGGCGTTCGACGGCTGGGAATGCAGCGAGTTGTCCGGACCGGCGACCTGGCCCGGCTTGCCGACCACCGCGAGATACTCGAGGCCGTTGTCCTCGGCGAACTTCCGGCTGCTCAGTACCAGGGCGGCAGCGCCGTCGGACAGGGGAGAGGAGTTGCCGGCGGTGATGGTTCCGTCAGTGACGAACGCCGCGCGCAGGCCGGCCAGCGACTCGACGGTCGTGTCCGGCCGGATGCCCTCGTCGGAGGTGACGGCGATCGGATCGCCCTTGCGCTGCTTGACGCTCATCGGGGCGATCTCGCCGTCGAAGACGCCGTCCTTCGCGGCCCGGGCGGCACGCTGGTGCGACTGGGCCGCCACCTCGTCCTGGGAGGCCCGGTCAATGCCGAGGGTCAGGTTCTTGCTCTCGGTCGACAGTCCCATGGACTGCCCGTCGAAGGCATCGGTCAGGCCGTCGTGCGCGGCCACGTCCAGGGCCTGGACCGTTCCGTACGCCCAGCCCTGCCGGGAACCGGGCAGCACGTGAGGTGCGCGGGTCATGGACTCCTGGCCGCCGGCGACCACCACCGTGGCGTCCCCGCTGCGGATCATCCGGGCGGCGTCGATCACGGCGGTGAGGCCCGAGAGGCAGACCTTGTTGATGGTCACCGTCGGCACGTTCCAGCCGATGCCGGCGCCGATGGCGCTCTGGCGCGCAGGGTTCTGGCCCGCGCCGGCCTGCAGGACCTGGCCGATGATCACGCTGTCCACCTGGTCGGCCTTGACGCCGCTGGCGGCCAGGGCCGCGCGGATGGCGTGGGTGCCGAGCTCGACGGCGGTGAAGCTGGCCAGCTGCCCGTTCAGGCGCCCCTGGGGGGTGCGGGCTGCGGCGAGAATGACAACATCGTTGTTGTCTGCAGGATTGCTCATGGTGTTTTCTTCCGATCTTCTTTCGACTTATGTCTACGTTATCGTGAGCCCCGTCACCTATCCATTCGGCAGGGCGGACACGGTCGCCGCCAGGAGTCAGTGGAAATTCCGCCAAACTTCGTGCTTGCAATCCCGCCGGAAGTGGGGTAGACAAGTAGGTTGCTTTGCCGTATCGTAGATATTTGCGTCTTCCCTGTTTACCTTCAGCCTTCATATAGCGGTGGGCTTAGCCTGACAGCTGTTCCATCAATGTGCCGTCTACCACGTGCACCAGCTATGGACAGCGCGGGTCCCGGGTCATATAGCGGAACCGGACTGGTAGCGCTGCGGAGTCATTCTGCAGAGTGCATAACGGGGGAGATCTGACAACGCCTGAAGGTCTGTGGAAGGATCCCTCTTGGTCGCCTCGAGCACCTCTAATGTAAACAACGCTACCGCTATCAATGCCGACAGCACCGACGGTGCAACCCGCCGGCTCTCATTCGCAAAGATTCACGAACCCCTTGATGTTCCGAATCTGCTCGCCCTGCAAACCGACAGCTTTGACTGGCTGGTCGGGAACGAACGCTGGCAGGCGCGCGTTGCGAAGGCCGTCGAAGAAGGCGACCTCAGCGTCGCCACCTCCTCGGGTCTGTCCGACATCTTCGAAGAGATCTCCCCGATCGAAGACTTCCAGGGCACCATGTCCCTGAGCTTCTCCGAGCCGGAGTTCGCTGACCCCAAATACACCATGGCTGAGTGCAAGGACCGGGACGCAACGTACTCGGCTCCGCTGTACGTCAAGGCCGAGTTCATGAACAACAACACGGGCGAAATCAAGCAGCAGACCGTGTTCATGGGTGACTTCCCGCTGATGACCGAGAAGGGCACCTTCGTCGTCAACGGCACCGAGCGTGTCGTCGTCTCCCAGCTGGTCCGCTCGCCGGGCGCCTACTTTGAGCGCACCGCCGACAAGACCAGCGACAAGGACATCTTCACCGCGAAGATCATCCCCTCCCGCGGCGCCTGGTTCGAGCTCGAAATCGACAAGCGCGACCAGGTCGGCGTCCGTCTTGACCGCAAGCGCAAGCAGTCCGTCACCGTACTGCTGAAGGCCCTCGGCTGGACCGAAGGCCAGATCCTCGAGGAATTCGGCCAGTACGACTCCATGCGCGCCACGCTGGAGAAGGACGCCACCGAGACCCGCGAAGACGCGTTGCTGGACATCTACCGGAAGCTGCGACCGGGCGAGCCGCCCACGGTTGAGGCTGCCCAGTCCCTGCTGGACAACCTGTACTTCAACTCCAAGCGCTACGATCTGGCCAAGGTCGGCCGTTACAAGATCAACCGCAAGCTTGGCATCGACCGCTCCCTTGGCGACAAGGAAGCTTCGGTCCTGCACGTTGAAGACATCGTGGCCATGATCAAGTTCCTGGTTGCGCTGCACGCCGGCGAGAAGACCCTCATGGGCAAGCGCGACGGCCAGGACCACGAGCTCCGCGTCGAGATCGATGACATCGACCACTTCGGCAACCGCCGCATCCGCGCCGTCGGCGAGCTCATCGAGAACCAGGTCCGCACCGGCCTGTCCCGCATGGAGCGCGTTGTCCGCGAACGCATGACGACCCAGGACGTCGAGGCCATCACGCCGCAGACCCTGATCAACATCCGTCCCGTCGTGGCAGCCATCAAGGAGTTCTTCGGAACTTCCCAGCTGTCCCAGTTCATGGACCAGAACAACCCGCTCTCGGGTCTGACCCACAAGCGCCGCCTGTCCGCGCTTGGCCCGGGTGGTCTGTCCCGTGACCGTGCCGGCATGGAAGTTCGTGACGTGCACCCGTCCCACTACGGACGTATGTGCCCCATCGAAACTCCTGAAGGCCCGAACATTGGTCTGATCGGTTCGCTGGCTTCCTACGGACGCATCAACCCGTTCGGTTTCATCGAAACCCCGTACCGCCTTGTCGCCGAGGGTGTCGTCTCCGATGAGGTCAAGTACCTCACGGCCGACGACGAAGCCGAGGTCCTGATCGCACAGGCCAACGCACCGCTCGACGAGAACAAGCGTTTCGCGGAAGAGACCGTCCTGGTCCGTGCCCGCGGTGGTGGAGGCGAGCCTGTGCTGGTTCCCGCCGCCGACGTCGAGTTCATGGACGTTTCCCCGCGCCAGATGGTGTCCGTGGCTACCGCCCTGATCCCGTTCCTCGAGCATGACGATGCCAACCGTGCACTCATGGGTGCCAACATGCAGCGCCAGGCCGTGCCGCTGGTCCGTTCCGAGGCACCGTTCGTCGGTACCGGCATGGAGCGCGCCGCAGCCGTCGACGCCGGTGACGTTGTCATCGCCAAGAAGGCCGGTGTGGTTACCGAGGTCTCCGCTGAGCTGGTCATCATGCTCAACGACGACGGCACGGAAACCAACTACCGCATCAACAAGTTCGCCCGTTCCAACCAGGGCAACTGCTACAACCACCGTGTCCTGGTAAGCGAAGGCCAGCGCCTGGAGGTCGGCGGCATCATCGCTGACGGCCCGGCAACGGACCAGGGCGAGCTCGCCCTCGGTAAGAACCTGCTCGTGGCATTCATGTCATGGGAAGGCCACAACTTCGAGGATGCCATCATCCTCTCCCAGCGCATCGTGGCCGAGGACGTCCTGTCCTCGATCCACATCGAGGAGCACGAGATCGATGCCCGCGACACCAAGCTTGGTGCCGAGGAAATCACCCGTGACATCCCGAACGTGTCTGAGGAAGTCCTGGCAGGCCTGGACGAGCGCGGCATCATCCACATCGGTGCCGAGGTTGAGGCCGGCGACATCCTGGTCGGTAAGGTCACCCCCAAGGGCGAGACCGAGCTGACCCCGGAAGAGCGCCTGCTGCGCGCCATCTTCGGTGAGAAGTCCCGCGAAGTGCGCGACACCTCCCTGAAGGTGCCGCACGGCGAGTCCGGCACCGTGATCGGTGTCCGCGTCTTCGACCGCGACAACGACGACGAGCTGCCCCCGGGCGTCAACCAGCTGGTGCGCGTCTACGTCGCTGCCAAGCGCAAGATCACCGACGGCGACAAGCTCGCCGGCCGCCACGGCAACAAGGGTGTTATCTCCAAGATCCTTCCGATCGAGGACATGCCCTTCCTTGCCGACGGCACCCCCGTTGATATCGTCCTGAACCCGCTGGGTGTTCCGGGACGCATGAACGTCGGCCAGGTGCTGGAAACGCACCTCGGCTGGGTTGCCAAGACCGGCTGGAAGATCGAGGGCGAGCCCGAGTGGGTCAAGCAGCTGCCGAACCTGCCGCGCGAGAGTGGCCAGACCACTGTGGCGACGCCGGTCTTCGACGGTGCGCGTGAAGAGGAAATCACGGGCCTGCTCGATTCCACCAACGTCACCCGCGACGGCGACCGCCTGATCAACTCTTCCGGCAAGACCCGTCTGTTCGACGGCCGCTCCGGCGAGCCGTTCCCGGATCCGATCTCGGTCGGCTACATGTACATCCTGAAGCTCCACCACCTGGTGGACGACAAGATCCACGCCCGCTCCACCGGCCCGTACTCCATGATCACGCAGCAGCCGCTGGGTGGTAAGGCACAGTTCGGTGGCCAGCGCTTCGGTGAAATGGAAGTGTGGGCGCTCGAAGCTTACGGCGCCGCGTACACGCTCCAGGAACTGCTGACGATCAAGTCGGATGATATCCACGGTCGTGTGAAGGTCTACGAAGCCATCGTCAAGGGCGAGAACATCCCCGAGCCGGGCGTTCCTGAGTCCTTCAAGGTCTTGATCAAGGAAATGCAGTCGCTGTGCCTGAACGTGGAAGTGCTTTCCACGGACGGAACCACAATTGAAATGCGTGACTCTGATGACGCAGTCTTCACGGCTGCGGAAGAACTGGGCATCGATCTGTCTCGTGCAGAGCCCAGTTCCGTAGAAGAGGTTTAGCAGGGGGTTTACGACGGCGGGTTCGCACTCGCCGTCGTAAGCCACCTCCCTCTTCCCGTAACCCAAGACTTCAGAATTTAGAGAACAAGAGAGAACAGGGACCATATGTCCAGCGAATCCTCCTTCGGCCTCATGCAGATCGGCCTCGCCACCGCGGAAGACATCCGTGGCTGGTCGTACGGCGAGGTTAAGAAGCCGGAAACCATCAACTACCGCACGCTCAAGCCCGAGAAGGACGGCCTCTTCTGCGAGAAGATCTTCGGCCCGTCCCGCGACTGGGAATGCTACTGCGGTAAGTACAAGCGCGTGCGCTTCAAGGGCATCATCTGCGAGCGGTGTGGCGTTGAGGTCACCCGTGCGAAGGTCCGCCGTGAGCGCATGGGCCACATCGAACTCGCCGCCCCGGTCACGCACATCTGGTACTTCAAGGGTGTTCCCTCCCGCCTGGGCTACCTCCTTGACCTGGCACCGAAGGACCTCGAAAAGGTCATCTACTTCGCCGCCTACATGATCACGAGCGTCGACGCCGACAGCCGCCACGAAGAACTGCCCAACCTCCAGGTTGAGCACGACATCGAGAAGAAGCAGCTGATCGACAACCGCGACTCGGACATCGCCACGATCGCCCGCGACCTTGAGAACGAGCTTGCCCGTCTCGAAGGCGAAGGCGCGAAGGCTGCCGACAAGAAGAAGGCCCGCGACTCCGCTGACCGCCAGATGGCGAACGTCCGCAAGCGTGCCGACGCCGAAATCGAGCGCCTCGAGCAGGTCTGGGACCGCTTCAAGAACCTCAAGGTCGCCGACCTCGAAGGTGACGAAGGCCTGTACCGCGAACTGCGCGACCGCTACGGCATGTACTTCGAAGGCTCCATGGGTGCCGAGGCCATCAAGAAGCGTCTTGAGAACTTCGACATGCAGGCCGAGTCGGACATGCTGCGCGACATCATCGCCAACGGCAAAGGCCAGCGCAAGACCCGTGCCCTGAAGCGGCTCAAGGTGGTCAACGCGTTCCTGACGACCAACAACAGCCCGCTCGGCATGGTGCTGGACGCCGTCCCGGTGATCCCGCCGGAACTGCGCCCGATGGTCCAGCTGGACGGTGGCCGCTTCGCGACCTCCGACCTCAACGACCTCTACCGCCGCGTGATCAACCGCAACAACCGCCTCAAGCGCCTGCTTGACCTCGGTGCTCCGGAGATCATCGTCAACAACGAGAAGCGCATGCTTCAGGAAGCTGTTGACAGCCTCTTCGACAACGGCCGCCGCGGCCGTCCGGTCACCGGACCGGGCAACCGTCCGCTGAAGTCCCTGAGCGACATGCTCAAGGGCAAGCAGGGCCGTTTCCGCCAGAACCTCCTCGGCAAGCGCGTCGACTACTCCGGCCGTTCGGTCATCGTCGTCGGCCCGCAGCTGAAGCTGCACCAGTGTGGTCTGCCCAAGCAGATGGCCCTGGAGCTCTTCAAGCCGTTCGTGATGAAGCGCCTGGTGGACCTCAACCACGCCCAGAACATCAAGTCGGCCAAGCGCATGGTGGAGCGTTACCGTCCGCAGGTCTGGGACGTCCTCGAAGAGATCATCACCGAGCACCCCGTGCTGCTGAACCGTGCACCTACCCTGCACCGTCTCGGCATCCAGGCGTTCGAGCCGCAGCTTGTTGAAGGCAAGGCAATCCAGCTGCACCCGCTGGTTTGTGGCGCTTTCAACGCCGACTTCGACGGCGACCAGATGGCAGTCCACCTGCCGCTGAGCCCCGAGGCCCAGGCCGAGGCCCGCATCCTGATGCTCTCCTCGAACAACATCCTGAAGCCGTCTGACGGCCGCCCGGTGACCCTGCCGTCGCAGGATATGATCATCGGTCTCTACCACCTGACCACCAAGCGTGTCGGTTCAGCTGGCGAAGGCCGGATCTTCTCCTCGGTCGCGGAAGCCATCATGGCCTACGACCTTCACGAGCTGCACCTGAACTCCAAGGTCAAGATCCGGCTCGAGGGCTTCGTGCCCTACGCCGGCTGGGAAGCCCCGGAGGGCTGGGAGCCCGGTCAGATGGCACTGGTCGAGACCTCCCTCGGCCAGGTCATCTTCAACCAGACGCTGCCCGCGGATTACCCGTGGGTTGAGGATGTTGCCGACAAGGGCGAGCTGTCCCGGATCGTCAACGACCTCGCCGAGCGCTACCCGAAGGTGATCACGGCGGCAACGCTGGACAACCTGAAGGATGCCGGTTTCTACTGGGCCACCCGCTCCGGCGTGACCGTTGCCATCTCCGACATCGAGGTGCCCACGGACAAGCCGCGGATCCTCGCCGGTTACGAGACCATGGCCGCCAAGATCCAGGGCCAGTACGACAAGGGCCTGATCGACGACGACGAGCGTCGCCAGGAACTGATCGAGATCTGGAACAAGGCAACGAACGAGATCGCCCAGGCGATGCGCGACAGCCTGTCCCCGATGAACACGATCAACCGCATGGTGTCCTCGGGCGCACGTGGTAACTGGATGCAGGTCCGTCAGATCGCGGGTATCCGTGGCCTGGTGGCCAACCCTAAGGGTGAAATCATCCCGCGTCCGATCAAGTCCTCCTACCGCGAGGGCCTCTCGGTGCTGGAATACTTCATCGCCACGCACGGTGCCCGTAAGGGTCTGGCTGACACCGCCCTGCGTACCGCCAACTCGGGTTACCTGACCCGTCGTCTGGTGGACGTGTCGCAGGACGTCATTGTCCGCGAAGAGGACTGCGGTACCGAGCGCGGCCTGATGACCGCCATCGCGGTGGCCGACGCCAACGGCGTCCTCGTCCTGGACGAGAACGTCGAGAACAGCGCCTACGCCCGCACCCTGGCCGTCGACGTCGTCGACTCCAAGGGCAAGGTCCTGGCAGCTGCCGGCACCGACTGCGGCGACGTCGTCATTGCCGAACTGTTCGCAGCCGGCATCACCGAGGTCAAGGTCCGCTCCGTACTCACCTGTGAGTCCAGCGTCGGCACCTGCGCCCTGTGCTACGGCCGTTCGCTGGCCACTGGCAAGACCGTCGACATCGGTGAGGCCGTGGGCATCATTGCCGCGCAGTCCATCGGTGAGCCGGGTACCCAGCTGACCATGCGTACGTTCCACACCGGTGGTGCTGTTTCCGCCAGCGGTGGCGACGACATCACCCAGGGTCTGCCCCGTATCCAGGAGCTCTTCGAAGCCCGTACTCCGAAGGGTGTCGCACCGATTGCTGAAGCAGCCGGCCGCATCACCATCGAAGAGTCCGAGCGCCAGATGCGCCTGGTCATCACCCCGGATGACGGATCTGAAGAGATCGCCTACCCGGTGCTGCGCCGTTCACGTCTTCTCATCGAAGACGGCGATCACGTCAGCGTTGGCCAGAAGCTCATCAACGGCCCGGTCGACCCCAAGCAGGTGCTGCGCATCATGGGTCCTCGTGCCGCGCAGAAGTTCCTGGTGGATGAAGTCCAGGGCGTGTACCGCAGCCAGGGCATCGGTATCCACGACAAGCACGTCGAGGTTATCGTCCGCCAGATGCTGCGCCGCGTCACGGTCATCGAGTCCGGCGAATCGGATCTGCTGCCCGGCGAGCTCGCCGAACGCAGCCGTTTCGAAGAGGCCAACCGCCGCGTTGTGTCCGAGGGCAAGACGCCGGCATCCGGGCGTCCCGAGCTCATGGGCATCACCAAGGCGTCTCTGGCGACCGAGTCCTGGCTGTCCGCAGCTTCCTTCCAGGAGACCACCCGCGTCCTGACGCAGGCGGCCATGGAAGGCAAGAGCGATCCGCTGCTCGGCCTCAAGGAAAACGTCATCATCGGTAAGCTCATCCCGGCCGGCACGGGTCTCCCGCGCTACACCGAGGTCACCGTGGAACCCACTGAAGAAGCAAAGGCCAACCTGTTCACCGGCCCCAGCGCATTCAGTGACTTCTCCTACGACTCGCTGGGCGGCGACGGAGCTCCCGAGTTCCACGCCATCCCGCTGGATGACTACGATCTCGGCAGCGACTTCCGCTGAGCTGAGTGACTGACAGGCCCCGTTCCCACCTCGGTGGGCGCGGGGCCTTTCCAGTGGTAAAACCCCGCCGATTAAGGGCTGGGACCCGTCCGTGTTAGACTTGAGACTAATTGTTATTGTGGCAGTGGATGAGTGCGCCGGTTTGAGCCAGACAGCTTGCAGCTGAAAGGTTCAACCAGGACGACGTTTCCGGTTTGCAGGGTTCTTGTGCAACGTATGCCACATTTTCGCATGCCTAGGGGCAGTTCGGGTCGAAAGTCCTTGGACCCCGGCGTGCGGTCCGACTATTAAGGCTTCGCCTCAGCTGCTCTGGAGAGAACTTCAAAGCTCGGGCGGCGAGGCGCAGCGACAAGAGAGCGGCCGCCAACGGCCGCTCCGGATAAAACGGAGAACACGAGAGTGCCTACGATTAACCAGCTGGTCCGCAAGGGCCGCACGCCTAAGGTCAAAAAGACCAAGGCTCCCGCGCTTAACGGCAGCCCGATGCGCCGCGGTGTTTGCACCCGCGTTTACACGACGACCCCGAAGAAGCCGAACTCGGCTCTGCGTAAGGTTGCTCGCGTACGCCTCAACGGCGGCATTGAAGTCACCGCATACATCCCCGGTGTGGGCCACAACCTGCAGGAGCACTCCATTGTGCTCGTCCGCGGCGGCCGCGTGAAGGACCTTCCGGGTGTCCGCTACAAGATCGTCCGTGGCGCCCTCGATACCCAGGGTGTCAAGAACCGTAAGCAGGCTCGCAGCCGCTACGGCGCAAAGATGGAGAAGAAGTAATATGCCTCGCAAGGGTCCGGCCCCCAAGCGGCCGCTAGTTCTAGATCCCGTTTACGGCTCCCCGCTGGTCACCCAGCTCATCAACAAGGTGCTGGTTGACGGCAAGAAGTCCACCGCCGAGCGCATCGTTTACGGTGCACTCGAGGGTGCTCGCGCCAAGTCCGGCGGCGACCCCGTTGCAGCCCTCAAGAAGGCTATGGAGAACGTCAAGCCTTCGCTTGAGGTCCGCTCCCGCCGTGTTGGTGGCGCCACCTACCAGGTTCCCGTTGAGGTCAAGCCGGGCCGTTCCACGGCCCTCGCCCTCCGCTGGCTGGTTGGCTACTCCAAGGCCCGCCGCGAAAAGACCATGACCGAGCGCCTCCAGAACGAAATCCTGGATGCCTCGAACGGTCTCGGTGCCGCTGTGAAGCGTCGCGAAGACACCCACAAGATGGCCGAGTCCAACAAGGCCTTCGCACACTACCGCTGGTAATACTTCCCGGACGCCGCCGGCTCGACTGAGCCGGCGGCGAACGTGCAGTCCATCCGAAAGGGAGACACCGTGGCACAGGACGTGCTTACCGACCTTAGCAAGGTCCGCAATATCGGCATCATGGCCCACATCGATGCCGGCAAGACCACTACTACCGAGCGCATCCTCTTCTACACGGGTGTGAACCACAAGATCGGCGAAACGCACGACGGCGCTTCGACGACTGACTGGATGGAACAGGAAAAGGAACGCGGCATCACCATCACGTCTGCCGCCGTGACCTGCTTCTGGGAAAACAACCAGATCAACATCATCGACACCCCCGGCCACGTGGACTTCACGGTCGAGGTTGAGCGCTCCCTGCGCGTCCTCGACGGCGCAGTCGCCGTGTTCGACGGCAAGGAAGGCGTGGAGCCGCAGTCCGAGACTGTTTGGCGCCAGGCTGACAAGTACAACGTTCCGCGCATCTGCTTCGTCAACAAGATGGACAAGCTCGGCGCTGACTTCTACTTCACCGTCGACACCATCATCAGCCGCCTCGGTGCCAAGCCGCTCGTCATGCAGCTGCCGATCGGCGCCGAGAACGACTTCATCGGCGTCGTCGACCTCCTTTACATGCGTTCGCTGGTATGGCCCGGCGACGCCAAGGGTGACGTCACCATGGGCGCCAAGTACGAGATCCGCGAGATCCCGGCTGACCTCCAGGCGAAGGCCGAAGAGTACCGCGCAACGCTCATTGAGACCGTTGCCGAGTCCTCCGAGGAACTCATGGAGAAGTACCTTGAGGGCGAAGAGATCAGCATCGATGAGCTCAAGGCCGGCATCCGCAAGATGACGATCAACTCTGAGATCTACCCGGTCTTCTGTGGTTCTGCATTCAAGAACCGCGGCGTTCAGCCCATGCTCGACGCTGTGGTGGACTACCTGCCGAACCCGCTCGACGTCCCGCCGATGATCGGTCACGATCCCCGCGACGAAGAGAAGGAGCTTACCCGTAAGCCCTCCTCTGAAGAGCCCTTCTCCGCACTGGCGTTTAAGATCGCCGCGCACCCCTTCTTCGGCCAGCTGACCTTCGTCCGCGTGTACTCCGGTCACGTGGAAGCAGGCTCGCAGGTGGTCAACTCCACCAAGGGCAAGAAGGAGCGCATCGGCAAGCTGTTCCAGATGCACGCCAACAAGGAAATGCCCGTCGAGGGCGCTACCGCCGGCCACATCTACGCAGCGATCGGCCTCAAGGACACCACCACGGGCGACACCCTGTGCGATCCGGCCAACCAGATTGTCCTCGAGTCCATGAGCTTCCCGGAGCCCGTGATCTCGGTTGCGATCGAGCCGAACACGAAGGGTGACCAGGAGAAGCTCTCCACGGCCATCCAGAAGCTCTCCGCTGAGGACCCGACCTTCCAGGTCTCCCTCAACGAGGACACCGGCCAGACCATCATCGCCGGCATGGGCGAGCTCCACCTGGACATCCTGGTGGACCGCATGCGCCGCGAATTCAAGGTCGAGGCAAATGTTGGCAAGCCGCAGGTTGCTTACCGCGAAACCATCAAGCGTGCTGTAGAGCGTCACGACTACACGCACAAGAAGCAGACCGGTGGTTCCGGCCAGTTCGCAAAGATCCAGATCGCGATCGAGCCGCTGGACACCTCAGGTGGCGAGCTGTACGAGTTCGAGAACAAGGTCACCGGTGGCCGCGTTCCGCGCGAGTACATCCCGTCGGTCGACGCCGGCATCCAGGATGCGCTTAACGACGGCGTCCTGGCCGGTTACCCGGTTGTCGGCATCAAGGCGACGCTGATTGACGGCGCTTACCACGATGTTGACTCCTCGGAAATGGCGTTCAAGATCGCCGGCCGTATGGCTTTCAAGGAAGCCGCACGCAAGGCGAACCCTGTCCTGCTCGAACCGCTGATGGATGTCGAGGTCCGCACCCCTGAGGAATACATGGGTGAAGTTATCGGTGACCTCAACTCCCGCCGTGGCCAGATGCAGTCCATGGAAGATGCCCAGGGCGTCAAGGTTATTCGCGCACACGTCCCGCTGTCCGGCATGTTCGGCTACATCGGTGACCTGCGCTCGAAGACCCAGGGCCGCGCTGTGTACTCCATGACGTTCAACAGCTACGCCGAGGTCCCGAAGGCAGTCGCCGACGAGATCATCCAGAAGAACCGCGGCGAGTAGTCTTCTAGACGCCTCGCAGCAACAAGAAACTCGGGTGCGTCTCCGCCAGCGGAGACACATCTGGTGCAAGTGGCCGGACTCCGGTCAGCTGTAGTCCGGCCAGGCCGGAGTTCGGCCGCCTGCACGAACAGGCTCTAGGCACTAGCATTAGTACCTGAATCTGCAATTTCATCAATCCAAAGCCCCCCAAGTAGACTTACTGGAGTTTCTGCCGCGACAAGCGCGGCCGAAGGGTAAGTCAATTTGAAAACGTTCTAGGAGGAACCTGTGGCAAAGGCAAAGTTCGAGCGGACTAAGCCGCACGTTAACATCGGTACCATTGGTCACGTTGACCACGGTAAGACGACGCTGACGGCCGCCATTTCCAAGGTGCTGTACGACAAGTACCCGACTCTCAACGAGAAGCGTGACTTCGCGTCGATTGACTCTGCTCCCGAAGAGCGTCAGCGCGGCATTACCATCAACATCTCCCACGTTGAGTACCAGACCGAGAAGCGCCACTACGCACACGTAGACGCTCCGGGTCACGCTGACTACATCAAGAACATGATCACCGGCGCTGCTCAGATGGACGGTGCAATCCTCGTGGTTGCCGCCACTGACGGCCCGATGGCTCAGACCCGCGAGCACGTTCTGCTCGCCCGCCAGGTTGGCGTTCCCTACCTGCTGGTCGCGCTGAACAAGGCTGACATGGTTGACGACGAAGAGCTCCTCGACCTCGTTGAAATGGAAGTTCGCGAGCTGCTCAGCTCGCAGGGCTTCGATGGCGACGAGGCTCCGGTTGTTCGCGTTTCCGGCCTGAAGGCCCTCGAAGGCGACCCCGTCTGGGTCAAGTCCGTTGAGGACCTCATGGCTGCTGTCGACGAGTCCGTTCCGGACCCCGTACGTGACCGTGACAAGCCCTTCCTGATGCCGATCGAAGATGTCTTCACGATCACCGGCCGTGGCACCGTTGTTACGGGCCGCGCCGAGCGTGGAACCCTCGCCATCAACTCCGAGGTCGAGATCGTCGGCATCCGCCCGGTCCAGAAGACCACGGTTACCGGTATCGAGATGTTCCACAAGCAGCTCGACGAAGCATGGGCCGGCGAGAACTGTGGCCTCCTGCTCCGCGGTCTGAAGCGCGACGATGTCGAGCGTGGCCAGGTTGTCGTCAAGCCGGGTTCCATCACCCCGCACACCGACTTCGAGGCTAACGTCTACATCCTCTCCAAGGACGAAGGCGGACGTCACAACCCGTTCTACTCCAACTACCGCCCGCAGTTCTACTTCCGCACCACGGACGTAACCGGCGTTATCACCCTGCCGGAAGGCACGGAAATGGTTATGCCCGGCGACAACACTGAGATGACCGTTGCGCTCATCCAGCCGATCGCAATGGAAGAGGGCCTCGGCTTCGCTATCCGCGAAGGCGGCCGCACCGTTGGTTCAGGACGCGTCACCAAGATCATCAAGTAATTACTTGCCGATCTGATGCTTTGCCCCTGATCAGCCAGCCGTCTGGCAGCTGAGAAGAGGATCGGGAACAGCCCCGCTGCACTTGCAGCGGGGCTGTTCCTTTTAAGTTCCTGATACCTTTGCAGGAAGGGAAGGGAGCTCACCATGGGCTGGTTCATTTTTCTGTTGATCGCCGCCGCGGTCGTTGTCGCGTTCTTTTGGGCGAAGAGGCACTTCCGCCAGGAGATCGAGCGCGCCAAGCGCATCAATAGGTCCAACCGCAACCAGTAGCAGCGGCCGGGCGGGGCTCAGGCCCGGCGTGCCCGCGCGAGGGCCTGGTACCAGTAGTACGAGTCTTTCGGCGTGCGCTTGAGGCTCGTGAAATCGACGTGCACCAGGCCGAAGCGCTGCGAGTAGCCGGCCGCCCATTCGAAGTTGTCCATCAACGTCCAGACGTAATAGCCGAGCAGTTCGACGTCGTGGGCCACGCCCCCGGGGGAGGTCGCCTCCACCGCCTGGCTGAGGTGTGCGGCGAGGTAGCTGATCCGGCCGGCATCGGGAATGGGGCCGGTGACGTGGTCCGGTTCGGGGAAGCTCGCCCCGCTCTCGGTGATGTAGAGCGGCGGCAGCGAGGACCCGTACCGGTCCTTCAGCTCCCGGAGCAGGATCCCCAGGTGGTCCGGAGCGACCGGCCAGCCGAATCCTGTGCGTTCATACTCCGGGAACGCGGCCATGTGGAACGGGACTTTCAGCATCGCCTCTGCGGTTGCCGAGGGGCTGTCGACGCCGCGTCCCGTGGCCACCTTCACGGGGTAGTAATAGTTCAGGCCGTAGAAATCCAGCGGCTGGTGGATCGTGGCCAGATCCGCGTCGCTGATGCTCCGCATTGAACGGAACCACGGCCGGGCGATCAGCGGCAGCCGGGGAAAGCGGCCCAGGAGGATCGGGTCAGCGTAGAGCCGGTTCAGCACGAAGTCGAACACCCTGGCCAGCATCCTGTCTGTTGGCGAACCCGAAGCAGGCCGGACGGGGGAATGCAGGTTCGTGACCCCGACGGCGCCGGCGACGCCCTCCGCGCGCAGCGCCTGAACCGCCAGCCCGTGCCCCAGGAGCTGATGCCGCACCGACGGCAGGGCATCGAAGAGCAGGCCTCGGCCGGGTGCGTGGACGCCCAGGGCGTAGCCGTTCAGGGTAACCGAGGCGGGCTCGTTCAGCGTCACCCACTGCGCCACGCGGTCGCCGAACCGCTTGCCGGCGGCCGCGCTGTACTCGGCGAACCGTTCCGCCGTCGAACGGTTCATCCAGCCGCCCCGGTGCTCGAGGGGCAGCGGCGTATCCCAGTGGTAGAGAGTGGCCATGGGGGAGATGCCGGCGGCGAGGAGCCGGTCGATCAGGCGGTCGTAGAAGTCCAGCCCGGCCGAATTGAAGCGGCCGCTGCCCTCGGGCTGGACCCGCGGCCACGAGATCGAAAAGCGGTAGGAATCGATCCCGAGATCCCGCATCAGTTCGATGTCTTCCTCGGCGCGGTTGTAGTGGTCGCAGGCCACGGCGGGGGAGTGCCCGTGCAGGATGTTGCCGGGCTTTTCGGCAAAGGCGTCCCAGCCGGAGGGCCCGCGGCCGCCGGCGGCAAGGCTGCCCTCGATCTGGAATGCCGCGGAGGAAACACCCAGGGTGAATCCCGGGCTCAGGCGTGCGGCGAGGGCCTGAACTGCTACAGAGTCCTGCACAGTCATGCCCCTATCATCCATTCGACGGCGATTCAGGACAATGGCCCTCCGGCAGTGATTGCACCGCCGTGCAGAGGGCTGATTCGCTTCTGCCCGCAAATTCCGGCATACTAGATGAGTTGTTCAAGCGCTCTTTCGCGTCCCGATCCGGATAATGCCGGATGCCAGGGTCCAAGTAAGAGACCAAACATAACCCACTCCCCATGGAATTGCGGACGCGTACGTGTGAAAACATGCGACACGCCCGACCGCGGGGGTCGGTTGCGTCGGCAGGTTGAGGAACCCGGATCTTTCCGGATTCAGCTTGTGCGGCGGGTGGTAGTCACGACTTCAAATGCTTCGGCAGCCATACAACTAGTAAGTGAACAGGGCAGCCCTAATCAGGGGAAGCACAGACTGAAAGAGAGTCAGGCGACATGGCGGGACAAAAAATCCGCATCCGGCTGAAGTCATATGACCACGAGGTCATTGACGTTTCAGCACGGAAGATCGTTGAGACGGTCACGCGCGCAGGCGCAACTGTAGTTGGCCCCGTGCCGCTGCCGACGGAGAAGAACGTTTACTGCGTTATTCGCTCTCCGCACAAGTACAAGGACAGCCGCGAGCACTTCGAAATGCGCACGCACAAGCGTCTTATCGACATCATCGACCCCACGCCCAAGGCTGTTGATTCGCTCATGCGTCTCGACCTGCCGGCCGACGTGAACATCGAAATCAAGCTGTAGGGAGGTGCTGAGAGACTATGACCGCAACCCGTAACGTAAAGGGCCTGCTGGGCACGAAGCTCGGCATGACCCAGGTCTGGGACGAGAACAACAAGCTCATCCCCGTCACTGTGGTCCAGGCTGACTCGAACGTCATCACGCAGCTGCGCAACGCAGAAACTGATGGCTATGTCGCCGTTCAGATCGGCTACGGCCAGATCGATCCCCGCAAGGTCACCAAGCCGCTGGCTGGTCACTTTGAAAAGGCAGGCGTCACGCCTCGCCGCCACGTCGTAGAACTGCGCACTGCAGATGCTGACTCTTACGAGCTGGGCCAGGAGCTCTCCGTAGAGCTCTTCGAAGCCGGCCAGAAGATCGACGTCGTTGGCACCACTAAGGGTAAGGGCTTCGCCGGTGTTATGAAGCGTCACGGCTTCCACGGCGTTGGAGCTTCCCACGGTGCCCACAAGAACCACCGTAAGCCCGGTTCAATCGGTGGCGCATCCACCCCGAGCCGCGTCTTCAAGGGCATGAAAATGGCCGGCCGCATGGGCGCCGTTCGTCACACCACGCTGAACCTCACGGTCCACGCGGTTGACGTCGAGAAGTCGCTGCTCCTGATCAAGGGCGCCGTTCCCGGCGCCCGCGGCCAGGTCGTACTCGTACGCACCGCCGTGAAGGGAGCCTAGTTCAATGACTAGCACTGTCAAGGTTGACCTGCCTGCAGAGATCTTCGACGTACAGACCAACGTGCCGCTGCTGCACCAGGTCGTCGTTGCCCAGCTCGCTGCTGCTCGCCAGGGTACCCACAAGACCAAGACCCGCGCCGAGGTTTCCGGTGCAGGTCGCAAGCCGTTCAAGCAGAAGGGCACCGGCCGCGCCCGTCAGGGTTCCATCCGTGCTCCTCACATGACCGGTGGTGGCGTTGTCCACGGCCCCACGCCGCGTGACTACAGCCAGCGCACCCCCAAGAAGATGATTGCTGCTGCACTGCGCGGCGCACTCTCGGACCGCGCCCGCAACGGCCGCGTCCACGTCGTTGCTGACCTGGTTGCCGGCTCCACGCCGTCCTCCAAGGAAGCACTGGCAACCCTGCGCGGAGTTTCCGAGCGCAAGAACCTGCTCGTTGTCATTGAGCGCGCCAACGATGTTGCTGCACTGTCCGTGCGCAACCTCGAGGAAGTTCACGTTCTGTACGCAGACCAGCTGAACACCTACGACGTTCTCGTTTCCGACGACGTAGTCTTCACCAAGGCTGCCTACGAAGCATTCGTTGCTGACAAGGTTGCAAAGAACGAGGAGGATGCCAAGTGAGTGCAGCCACCATCAAAGACCCGCGCGACGTCGTGCTTGCACCCGTTGTCTCGGAAAAGAGCTACGGCCTGATCGACGAGGGCAAGTACACCTTCCTGGTGGACCCCCGCTCGAACAAGACCGAGATCAAGCTGGCCGTGGAGAAGATTTTCTCCGTCAAGGTCGAATCGATCAACACCATCAACCGTGCCGGTAAGCGCAAGCGCACCAAATTCGGCTGGGGTACCCGCAAGAACACCAAGCGTGCAATTGTGAGCCTCAAAGAAGGCACTATCGACATCTTCGGCGGTCCGCTTTCGTAGCGGAGACCACTTTAACGAGGAAATAAATTATGGGAATCCGTAAATACAAGCCGACTACCCCGGGCCGTCGCGGCTCGAGCGTAGCGGACTTCACTGAAATCACGCGGTCGACGCCGGAAAAGTCGTTGGTACGTCCCCTCCCGAAAAAGGGTGGCCGTAACAACTCCGGTAAGATCACGACCCGTCACAAGGGTGGTGGACACAAGCGCCAGTACCGTCTGATCGACTTCCGTCGCCACGACAAGGACGGCGTCAACGCCCGCGTTGCCGAAATCGAGTACGACCCGAACCGCACGGCTCGGATCGCCCTCCTGCACTACGTTGATGGCACCAAGCGTTACATCATCGCCCCGAACAAGCTGTCCCAGGGCGACTTCGTAGAGGCCGGCGCCGACGCTGACATCAAGCCCGGCAACAACCTTCCGCTGCGCAACATCCCGGTCGGTACCGTAATCCACGCAGTCGAACTGCGTCCGGGTGGCGGCGCCAAGATGGGCCGCTCCGCCGGCGCATCGATCCAGCTCGTTGCAAAGGAAGGCCGTTTCGCCCAGCTGCGTCTGCCTTCCGGCGAAATCCGCAACGTTGACGTGCGCTGCCGCGCAACCGTCGGCGAGGTCGGCAACGCCGAGCAGTCGAACATCAACTGGGGCAAGGCCGGCCGTATGCGGTGGAAGGGCGTTCGCCCGACCGTCCGTGGTGTCGCCATGAACCCGGTTGACCACCCCCACGGTGGTGGCGAGGGTAAGACGTCCGGTGGACGTCACCCCGTCAACCCGAACGGTAAGCGCGAAGGCCGCACCCGCCGTCCCAACAAAGAGAGCGACAAGCTTATTGTTCGTCGCCGTCGTACTGGCAAGAACAAGCGATAGGAGCCTGGACACATGCCACGCAGCCTGAAAAAAGGTCCTTTCGTTGACCAGCACCTCTTTGTAAAGGTAGCCAGGGAAAACGAAAAGGGCACCAAGAACGTCATCAAGACCTGGTCCCGCCGTTCGATGATCGTCCCCGACATGCTCGGCCACACGATCGCCGTACACGACGGACGCAAGCACATCCCCGTGTTTGTCACTGAGTCGATGGTCGGGCACAAGCTCGGCGAATTCGCTCCCACGCGGACATTCCGCGGCCATGTCAAGGACGACCGTAAGGGCAAGCGCCGCTAGGCGCCTGCACTTACGTCAAAGACGAGAGAAGGAAAGCAATGGAAGCCAAGGCAATTGCGCGTCACATCCGCGTAACGCCTATGAAGGCCCGGCGCGTCGTCAACCTTGTTCGTGGTAAGCAAGCGAATGAGGCTCTGGCAATTCTGAAGTTTGCCCCCCAGGCAGCTTCGGAGCCGGTATTCAAGGTAGTTCAGTCGGCAATCTCCAACGCCCGGGTCCTCGCGGACCGCGACGGCGTGGCGTTTGACGAAGGTGACCTCATCATCAGCGAAGCGTTTGTTGATGAAGGCCCGACCATGAAGCGGTTCCAGCCGCGAGCCCAGGGTCGTGCATTTCAGATCAAGAAGCGCACGAGCCACATCACCGTGGTAGTCGCTACCCCGGAGAAAGAGGAGGCTCGCTAAGTGGGACAGAAAGTTAACCCGCACGGGTTCCGACTCGGCATCACCACCGATCACGTATCGCACTGGTTCGCCGACAGCACCAAGGCCGGCCAGCGGTACAAGGACTTCGTTCGCGAAGACATCCGTATCCGCCAGCTCATGTCCACGGGCATGGAGCGCGCCGGTATCGCCAAGGTCGAAATCGAGCGCACCCGCGACCGTGTCCGCGTGGATATCCACACGGCACGTCCGGGCATCGTCATCGGCCGCCGCGGCGCTGAAGCAGACCGCATCCGCGGCGAGCTTGAGAAGCTCACGGGCAAGCAGGTTCAGCTGAACATCCTCGAGGTCAAGAACCCCGAGATGGAAGCCCAGCTTGTTGCCCAGGGCGTTGCTGAGCAGCTGACTTCCCGCGTGGCTTTCCGCCGTGCGATGAAGAAGGCCATGCAGTCCGCACAGCGCGCCGGTGCCAAGGGCATCCGGATCGCTTGCTCGGGTCGACTGGGCGGCGCAGAAATGTCCCGCTCGGAGTTCTACCGCGAAGGCCGTGTGCCCCTGCACACCCTGCGTGCGAACATCGACTACGGCTTCTACGAGGCCAAGACCACCTTCGGCCGCATCGGCGTGAAGGTCTGGATCTACAAGGGCGACGTCACTGCCAAGGAACTGGCTCAGCAGGCAGCTGCTGCTCCGTCCCGTGGCCGTGCCGGCGACCGCCCGGGCCGCCCGGGTGGCGCCGACCGTGGTGACCGCCGCCGTCGTCCCGACCGCCCCGCAGCCGAGGCAGCACCTGCCGCCGAAGCTCCGGCTGTCGAAGCCGGTGCCGCAGGCACGGCACAGTCAGTAGAAGGAGGACAGGCTTAAATGCTTATCCCACGTCGAGTCAAGCACCGTAAGCAGCACCACCCGGGTCGTTCCGGCGCTGCTACGGGCGGCACCCAGGTCTCCTTCGGTGAGTGGGGCATCCAGGCGCTGAGCCCGGCCTACGTCACGAACCGTCAGATCGAATCTGCCCGTATCGCGATGACCCGCCACATCAAGCGTGGCGGAAAGGTCTGGATCAACATTTACCCGGACCGTCCGCTGACGAAGAAGCCGGCCGAAACCCGCATGGGTTCCGGTAAGGGTTCTCCGGAATGGTGGGTCTCAAACGTCAAGCCGGGCCGGGTTCTCTTCGAACTCTCCGGTGTCAGTGAAGAGGTAGCTCGCGAGGCCCTGCGCCTGGCAATCCACAAGCTGCCGTTGAAGGCACGCATTGTGCGTCGCGAAGGTGGTGAGTAGAAATGGCAGTAGGATCCAAGGAACTTGCATCCGCACAGCTGGACGGTTTCGACAACGAGCGTCTCGTTGAAGAACTCCGCAAGGCCAAGGAAGAGCTGTTCAACCTGCGTTTCCAGTCCGCCACCGGTCAGCTGGAGAACCACGGTCGTCTGCGCGCGGTAAAGAAGGACATCGCCCGCATCTACACCGTTCTCCGTGAGCGCGAGCTCGGCATTCGTGCCGAGGTTGCCGCACCGGTTGTGGAAGCCAAGGAAGAGAAGAAGTCCAAGAAGGCTGCAACCAAGAAGGCTGAGAAGGCTGAAACGGTTGAATCCGAGGAGGATGCCAAGTGAGTGAAAAGGACGAGAACGTGACGGAAACTGTTTCCGACGCAGCCAAGGCTGACGAGCGCGGTTACCGTAAGACGAAGCGCGGCTACGTCGTCTCGGACAAGATGGAAAAGACCATCACTGTCCAGGTCGAAGACCGCGTGAAGCACGCCCTCTACGGCAAGGTCATCCGCCGCAACGCCAAGATCAAGGCTCACGACGAAGAGAACAGCGCCGGCATCGGCGACCTGGTGCTCCTCGCCGAGACCCGCCCGCTGTCCGCTACCAAGCGGTGGCGTCTGGTCGAGATCCTCGAGAAGGCCAAGTAACACCTGCACCTGTTTGTCTGGTGATACAGCAGAAGCCCTCGTTCCCCTTTGGGGGAGCGGGGGCTTCTGCGTTGCCGGCAGCCGCCGCAGCCGGCAGCCGCCGCAGCCGGCAGCCTGCGACTGGCGGCAGCCGTTTACCGTGCCCGTCACGCGAAGCAGCCTTTGGGGGCTTACGACTGGGGGCTTACGACGCCGGCGGGCCGGGTTCCCGGGGTGCGCGGCGGCGGGCGGGCCCAAAGCCTGTCCGGCGTGGCGGCGTCGCGGCTGCGCGGGAGGGGTGTGCGGGCTCCATGGCTGTGATATGGGGATACGCCCAAAACGTGCTAAGATTTTGAGTTTGTATGGCGCCTTTTGCGCGCCGTCATCAACCTCGTAAACAATCGTGCCACGGCATAGTGCCCTCTTGCGCCCCGACTCGTCGGGAACCGCCTGGGAAGCAAATGTTTTTGGCACGGGCGTTTAGGCCTGGTCTGGCAAAATCCAGGCAGGTCAAGAGACACCCCGATCAACCGTTCCGCAAGGCTCATTCCGTAGGAAGATTTTCGGTCTGAGAACCAGCGCGACGCAAGGAGTAAATAGTGATTCAGCAGGAGTCGCGACTCAAGGTCGCCGACAACACGGGTGCTAAGGAAATCCTTACCATTCGCGTTCTCGGTGGATCTGGCCGTCGCTACGCAGGCATTGGCGACGTAATCGTCGCTACCGTCAAGGACGCAATTCCGGGCGGCAACGTAAAGAAGGGCGACGTCGTCAAGGCTGTCATCGTCCGTACCAAGAAGGAACGCCGCCGTGCGGATGGTTCCTACATCAAGTTTGACGAGAACGCAGCCGTCATCCTGAAGAACGACGGTGACCCCCGCGGTACCCGTATCTTCGGACCGGTTGGTCGTGAACTTCGCGACAAGAAGTTCATGAAGATCGTTTCTCTGGCTCCGGAGGTGCTCTAGTCCATGGCTAAGATCAAAAAGGGTGACCTCGTTCAGGTCATCACTGGCGCCAAGGCTGAGCGCGGCGGCGACAAGGGTAAGCAGGGCAAGGTTCTGCGCGTGTACCCGGAGACCAACCGCGTGTTGGTTGAAGGCATTAACCGCGTAACCAAGCACACCAAGGTCGGTCAGTCGCAGCGCGGCACCAAGACCGGTGGCATCGAGGTCGTCGAGGCTTCGATCCACATCTCCAACGTGGCTCTGGTTGACCCGTCCACCAAGAAGCCCACCCGCGTCGGTTTCCGCACCGAGACCGTTGAGCGCGATGGCGTGAAGCGTGACGTGCGCGTCCGCGTGGCCAAGAGCTCAGGGAAGGACATCTAATGACTGAGACTCTCGAGACTCCGGCAAGCAAGATCGTTCCTCGTCTGAAGACCAAGTACGCCGATTCCATCAAGAACACGCTGACTGAGGAATTCAAGTACCAGAACGTCAACCAGGTTCCCCGCCTGGTGAAGGTCGTTGTGAACATGGGTGTTGGAGATGCCGCCAAGGACTCCAAGCTGATCGACGGCGCTGTCCGCGATCTGACCCTGATCACCGGCCAGAAGCCGCAGGTAACCAAGGCCCGCAAGTCGATCGCACAGTTCAAGCTGCGCGAAGGCATGCCGATCGGTGCACACGCAACTCTGCGTGGGGACCGCATGTGGGAATTCCTGGACCGTCTGGTCACGCTGGCCCTGCCGCGTATCCGCGACTTCCGTGGCCTCAGCGGCAAGCAGTTCGATGGCAACGGCAACTACACCTTCGGTCTGACCGAGCAGGTTATGTTCCACGAGATCGACCAGGATTCCATTGACCGCGTTCGCGGTATGGACATCACCGTCGTGACCACTGCCAAGACCGACGACGAAGGCCGCGCGCTGCTGAAGGCGCTTGGCTTCCCGTTCAAGACCGAAGACTAATCTAGCTACGTAAAAGGTCCGCCCGCGCTCCTTTCCGAATTCTGTTCGGGACAACCAGCACGGCGGAAACCGTTATGAGGAAGGGCAAGAGCCCACATGACAATGACAGATCCCGTCGCAGACATGCTTACGCGTCTGCGCAACGCTAACTCGGCATACCACGATTCCGTGACCATGCCGTACAGCAAGCTCAAGGCACGCGTTGCCGACATCCTGAAGGCTGAAGGTTACATCGCCTCCTGGAAAGAAGAAGACGCTGAGGTTGGCAAGAAGCTGACCCTCGAGCTCAAGTTCGGTCCGAACCGCGAGCGTTCAATCGCTGGCGTTCGTCGTATTTCCAAGCCGGGACTGCGCGTTTACGCAAAGTCCACCAACCTGCCGCACGTGCTCGGTGGCCTGGGTGTCGCAATCCTGTCCACCTCTTCCGGCCTCTTGACTGACAAGCAGGCCGGCAAGAAGGGCGTGGGCGGCGAAGTCCTCGCTTACGTCTGGTAACGGGAAAGGAAGAGAATAATGTCACGTATTGGACGTCTCCCCATCACCGTTCCTGCCGGCGTTGAGGTCAAGGTTGACGGCTCTGTCGTCAGCGTCAAGGGTTCCAAAGGCGAGCTGAGCCACACTGTGGCCAGCCCGATCGAGGTTTCCCTGGAAGATGGCACCCTGACTGTCGCCCGCCCGAACGACGAGCGCGCCTCACGTTCGCTGCACGGCCTGACCCGCACCCTGATCGCCAACATGATCCAGGGTGTCACCGCAGGCTACGAGAAGAAGCTTGAGATTGTCGGTACCGGTTACCGCGTCCAGGCCAAGGGTTCTGACCTGGAGTTCGCTCTGGGCTACAGCCACCCGGTCAACGTCTCGGCACCGAACGGCATCACCTTTGCAGTTGAGACCCCGACCAAGCTCTCTGTTTCAGGTATCTCCAAGCAGCAGGTCGGCGAGGTTGCTGCCAACATTCGCAAGCTGCGGAAGCCGGACCCCTATAAGGGCAAGGGCATCCGTTACGCAGGCGAAGTCATCCGCCGCAAGGTCGGAAAGGCTGGTAAGTAACCATGGCGATCGCAATTAACAAGAAGCGTACGAACAAGAGCAAGTCTGCCCAGCGCAGCCGCCGCCAGCTTCGTATCCGCAAGCGCATCTCCGGAACGGCTGTACGCCCGCGTCTGGTCGTCAACCGCTCCGCACGTCACGTATTCGTCCAGGTTGTCGATGACACCAAGGGCCTGACCGTGGCAAGCGCCTCCACACTGGAAGCCGACCTTCGTGCATTCGACGGTGACAAGACCGCCAAGGCCAAGCGCGTTGGCGAACTGGTCGCCGAGCGTGCCAAGGCTGCCGGTATCGAAGCAGTTGTCTTCGACCGCGGTGGTAACAAGTACCACGGCCGGATCGCCGCCGTCGCTGACGGCGCACGTGAAGGTGGGCTGGCACTGTGACCGAAAATAACGAAAAGGACATTCAGGTGACTGAAGCTGTAGCTGCTCCGGCAACTGAGACCGCTGCGCCTGCTACCACTGACGACCGCCGTGGTGGCGCTCGTCGTGGCGAGCGTGGCGACCGCGGCCAGGGCCGTGGCGACCGTGGCGGCCGTGGTGGCCGTGACGGCGGCCGCGAGGCCGAGAAGAGCCAGTTCGTAGAGCGCGTCGTAACCATCAACCGCGTTTCCAAGGTCGTCAAGGGTGGTCGTCGCTTCAGCTTCACCGCCCTCGTCGTCGTCGGTGACGGCAACGGCATGGTCGGCGTCGGCTACGGCAAGGCAAAGGAAGTTCCTGCCGCTATCGCGAAGGGCGTTGAAGAGGCCAAGAAGTCCTTCTTCCGCGTTCCCCGCATCGGCAGCACCATCCCGCACCGCGTTCAGGGTGAGGCCGCCGCAGGCGTCGTCATGCTGCGCCCGGCTTCCGCCGGTACCGGTGTTATTGCCGGTGGCCCGGTCCGTGCAGTACTGGAGTGCGTGGGCATCCACGACATCCTCTCCAAGTCGCTCGGTTCTTCCAACGCCATCAACATCGTTCACGCGACCGTTGACGCGCTGAAGCGCCTCGAAGAGCCGGCAGCAGTGGCAGCACGCCGCGGCCTGCCGCTCGACGAGATCGCCCCGCCGGCAATGGTCAAGGCGCTCCTGAACCAGAAGGCAGGTGTCTGAGTCATGGCTAAGAACGTGCTTGTCTCCGACGCAAAGTTGGAGATCACTCAGATCAAGTCCGCCATTGGCGGCAAGCAGAACCAGCGCGACACCCTGCGGTCCCTCGGCCTGAAGCGGATCGGACACACCGTTGTCCGCACCGCCGACGCCGTGACCGTCGGGATGCTCAACACGGTTCCGCACCTGGTAAAGGTAGAGGAGGCGAAGTAAATGGCAGAGAAGAACACCGCCGAAAAGGCACAGGGCGCCGCTGAGAAGCAGAACGCACTGAAGGTTCACCACCTGCGTCCCGCCCCGGGTGCCAAGACCGCCAAGACCCGTGTTGGTCGTGGTGAAGGTTCCAAGGGTAAGACCGCTGGTCGCGGTACCAAGGGTACGAAGGCCCGCTACCAGATCAAGGCTGGCTTTGCCGGCGGCCAGCTGCCGCTGCACATGCGCCTGCCGAAGCTGCGCGGCTTCAAGAACCCGTTCCGGGTTGAGTACCAGGTTGTAAACCTGGACAAGCTCAACGAGCTGTTCCCGGAAGGTGGCGCTGTCACCGTGGAGAACCTGGTCGAAAAGGGTGCCGTTCGCAAGAACCAGCCCGTCAAGGTGCTGGGCACCGGCGACATCACCGTCAAGGTTGACGTCACCGTCCACGCATTCTCGGCCAGCGCTGCTGACAAGATTGCTGCAGCAGGCGGAAGCACCACCGCCCTCTAACGAGGCGGCGGGGCAGTTGCCCGTTGTTGAAACTCCCGGTACCAGGGGCTCAGGCCCCCGGTGCCGGGAGTTTTTTTCATTTTCCGGGCCCCGCCGATTGTTCGCGGGGCGCATCCACCCGTTAGACTCGGTTGTTGGGTTTATTTGACCTGTCTCACACGACTTTACTTATTACTCAGGAGGACGCTTGCTTAGCGCATTTGGCCGGGCCTTTCGCACGCCTGATCTGCGACGCAAGTTGTTGTTCACGCTGGGAATCATCACAATCTTCCGCTTGGGTGCCTTCATCCCCTCGCCTGGTGTGAGCTACCAGAATGTCCAGCAATGCTTGCAGAACGGTCAGACCTCGGGCGGGATCTACCAGCTCGTCAACCTGTTCAGCGGCGGTGCATTGCTGCAGGTGTCCATCTTTGCCCTCGGCATCATGCCGTACATCACCGCCAGCATCATCGTCCAGCTGCTCCGGGTGGTCATTCCCCGTTTCCAGCAGCTGTATGAGGAGGGCGCGTCAGGGCAGTCGAAACTGACCCAGTACACCCGCTACCTCACGATCGCACTTGGCCTGCTCAATGCCACGACACTGGTGTCGCTGGCACGCTCCGGCCAGCTGCTGCCTAACTGCCAGCTTCCGATCATCCCGGACAGCTCGATCGTCACCACGGTCCTGATCATCATCACGCTCACGGCCGGCACAGGCCTGATCATGTGGATGGGCGAGCTCGTGACGGAAAAGGGCGTCGGCAACGGCATGTCCCTGCTGATCTTCACGTCCATCGCCGCAGGCTTCCCCGGCTCGCTCGGTGCGATCTGGAAGGCCCAGGGCCCCGGCACGTTCTTCCTGGTCCTGATCATCGGCCTGCTCACCGTGGCGCTCGTGGTCTTCGTGGAGCAGTCCCAGCGCCGGATCCCGGTGCAGTACGCCAAGCGGATGATCGGCCGCCGCACGGTCGGCGGAACCAGCACCTACATCCCCATCAAGGTGAACATGGCCGGCGTCGTGCCCGTCATCTTCGCCTCGTCCATGCTCTACCTGCCGGGGCTGATCTCACAGTTCAACCAGCCCAAGGCCGGCGAGCCGGTACAGCCCTGGGTTGAGTGGATCAACAACAACCTCACCAAGGGCGACCACCCGATCTATATGGCACTGTATTTCGCCATGATTGTGTTTTTCACCTACTTCTATGTTGCGATTACTTTCAACCCCGAAGAGGTCTCGGACAACATGAAGAAGTACGGCGGCTTCATTCCGGGCATCCGCGCCGGCAAGCCGACCGCGGACTATCTTCAGTACGTCCTATCCCGGATCACCCTGCCCGGCGCCTTCTACCTCGGCTTCGTGGCATTGATCCCGCTGGTTGCACTGGTCCTGATTAACGCGAACCAGAACTTCCCGTTCGGCGGCACCTCGATCCTGATCATGGTGGGCGTCGGTCTGGAGACCGTGAAGCAGATTGATGCGCAACTACAGCAACGTCACTACGAAGGGCTTTTGCGATGACGAGAATGTTGATTATCGGACCTCCCGGGTCCGGCAAGGGAACGCAGGCGGAACGCATTTCAGAACGCCTCGGCGTCGTTGCGATCTCCACCGGAGACATCTTCCGCGCCAACGTCAAGGGTGAGACTCCGCTCGGCGTCGAAGCCAAGAAGTACATGGACGCCGGCGACTTCGTCCCGGACAGCGTCACCAACAAGATGGTGCGCGACCGCCTCAATGAGGACGACGTCGAGGCAGGCTTCCTGCTCGACGGGTACCCGCGCACCACCGCGCAGGTGGACTACCTCGAAGACATCCTCGCTGGCGCTGACCAGAAGCTCGACGTCGTGCTCCAGCTCACCGCTGACGACGAGGAACTGGTTACCCGCCTCCTGGGCCGTGCCAAGGAAACCGGCCGCAGCGACGATAACGAAGGCGTTATCCGTCACCGGCTGGACCTGTACCACGAGCAGACCGAACCTGTGGTGGCCAAGTATGCCGAACGTGGCATCCTGACCCAGGTGGACGGCATCGGTGCCATCGACGAAGTCACCGAGCGCGTCATGGAAGCGATCAAGTCGGCCCAGGCCGCCTGATCCTCACCCCCTGATCCACGCATGCTCATTGCGGCTGACGCAGAACAGAGACGCAGTGCAGAAGGGCGCGTTCCGTACCATCGGGTACGGAACGCGCCCTTCGGCGTTGGGCGGCCCCGCAGCGAGGCCGTTCCGAACCGTTGAACCGGTACGGGAGAATAGAGCTTGAAGACTTGGGTTGATGACCCATGGTGGAGGTCCGGGATCCAGCCCGCCCGGACCGCGAGAGAAAATTTTGAGGTAGCGATGGCATTCGGCCAGGCACGCATTGAATACAAGACCAACGCCCAGATGCGCACGATGCACGAGGCCGGACTGGTCCTGAGCCGGGCACTGGATGCGGCGGTGGCCGCCGCGGCCCCCGGCGTCACCACTGCCCGGCTGGATGAGGTCTTCGCCGCCGTGCTTCAGGACGCCGGCGCCAAGTCCAACTTCCTCGGCTACCACGGGTTCCCGGCCACGATCTGCACCTCGGTGAACGAAGAGGTGGTGCACGGCATCCCCGGCGGCCGGGTCCTGGCGGACGGCGACATCATCTCGATCGACGGCGGCGCGATCGTGGACGGCTGGCACTCCGATTCGGCGCGGACCGTGATTGTCGGCACCGCCGATCCCGAAGACGTTCGCCTCTCCGAGGTTACCGAGGAAGCCATGTGGCGTGGCATCGCAGCCCTGGCCACCGGGAAATTCGTGGGTGATATCGGCAACGCCGTGGACGACTACGTCTCCTCCGTGCCGGGCAAACCGCTGGGCATCCTGGAGGACTATGTAGGGCACGGAATCGGCTCCGAGATGCACATGGCGCCGGACGTGCTGAACTACCGCACCGGCCACCGCGGGCCGAAGATCCGCCCGGGGCTGTGCCTCGCAATCGAGCCCATGCTGGTCCGGGGCAGCATCGAGACCGCAATCCTGGACGACGACTGGACCGTCGTCACCACGGATGGCAAGCGCTCCTGCCAGTGGGAGCACTCGGTGGCCGTGCACGAGAAGGGGATCTGGGTCCTCTCGGCACCTGACGGGGGAGCGGCGAAACTGGCGCCGCTCGGCGTCGTGCCCGTCCCGATTCCCTAGGCCCGACTCACACGGCGACTCGCGGGATTTCTGGCGACGCGCAAAATCCCTGGCGACACCGGAATACGGTAGCGCCAGGGATTTTGCGTGTCGCAGGTCAGCCGGGGCGCACAATGGAGCCATGGGAGCAACAGGAGCCATCACAGACGTGGCCGGCATCCGGATAGGCCAGGTCCAGAAGTCCGGCGACGGCTGGCTGAGCGGAGTGACTGTGGTTCTCCCGCCGCCGGGCACCGTCGGCTCGGTCGACGTCCGGGGCGGCGGGCCTGCGACGCATGAGACGGACTCACTGGATCCCACCACGCTGTCCCAGACCGTGGACGCCGTGGTCCTGACCGGGGGCAGCGCCTTTGGCCTCGCAGCCGCGGGCGGCGCCATGCGCTGGTGCGAGGAGAACGGCCGAGGCTTCACGGTCCCCGGCGGGCTTGTTCCGATCGTGCCGGCGGCCGCGATTTTCGACCTGGGCCGCGGCGGCGATTTCTCCGCCCGCCCCGGAGAGGCGATGGGCTACGCGGCGACGGCCGCCGCCGCCGGGCAGCCGGAAGGGCACGACGTCGAACGCGGCAACGTCGGCGCCGGCACAGGAGCGGCAATCGGCAGGGGCACGTACAAAGGGGGAGTGGGCACAGCCTCCCTCACCTTAGAAAACGGGGTGACCGTCGGCGCCATTGCGGTCGTCAACGCGCTCGGACTGCCGTGGGGCACATCGCCGCAGCAGGCGGAACCCGGCAGCGTGCGTCTAAGCGACGAAGGAGCGAGCACGCAGAGGGTTTCGGCTGTTGGGGCGGGAGGTGAGGCCGAAGCCGCAGACTACGGCGTTGGCGGTACGCCCCCGCCGCTCAACACCACGCTCGTCGTCGTCGCCACGGACGCCGTCCTGGACAAGGCGGACTGCAAACGCACCGCCTCGGCGGCCCATGCCGGACTGGCCCGGGCTTTGAATCCAAGCCACACCCTCGCCGACGGCGATACCGTGTTCGCGCTGGCGACGGGCGCCGTCGCGCTTGACCGCAGCACGCCGGCGGCCCGGCAGATCAGCCTCATTACCCTGCAGAGCGCGGCCGCCGACGTCGTCCGGCTGGCCATCCTCGACGGGATCTCGCAGGCGGAGGCAGTGACGACGGCGGCCGGGACGCTAGGTGCGTACGGACGCTGAGTGCGCTACGATGGGCGGATTTAACTTCGGATTTAACAATCGGGCCGCGATGGCGTAGTGTTGTCTGTTGGTTGTCTGCCCCGTTGTGCCCTTTTGGGGTCGGGTGGCACCAGCCAATCAATCAAAAACGTCCGCGGTCATGACCGGTGCAAACCGGGAGGCTGCGGCAACAACAGTTAGCGGAGGGTATGGCCAAGAAGGACGGGGTCATTGAGATCGAGGGCGTTGTGACCGAGGCGCTGCCCAATGCGATGTTTCGCGTTGAGCTCACCAACAAGCACATCGTTCTGGCACACATCTCTGGAAAGATGCGCCAGCACTACATCAGGATCCTCCCCGAGGACCGCGTAGTGGTGGAGCTGAGCCCTTACGACCTGACACGTGGTCGTATCGTCTACCGCTACAAGTAAACACTGGGCGGCCAGGGCAACAGCCGAGGGCCGGTCCAGCTGACCAACTGCAACACGCAAAGGAACGCCATGAAGGTCAAGCCGAGCGTCAAGCAGATCTGCGAAAAGTGCAAAGTGATCCGCCGTAATGGCCGGGTCATGGTGATCTGCGAGAACCCGCGCCACAAGCAGCGCCAGGGCTAATTTCCTTCACGGGAAATCCTGGGTTGCTAACCCACGCAAGTAAATAAAGGCAGCACAAGCTGAACTGGGACGTATGAGCCCGGACAGCTAACCCCCGGTCGGAGGCTGGGGCCGCACTGAACATGCGGGTGTACTGCCTACGACCTCCGGTTTATACAAGGAGTACTGCCAATATGGCTCGTCTCGCTGGCGTAGACATTCCCCGCGAAAAGCGGCTGGAAATTGCGCTTACTTACATCTACGGCGTGGGCAAGACCCGTGCACACGAAACCCTGGCTGCTACCGGCATCAGCGCTGACGTTCGGGTCAAGGACCTGACCGACGCGCAGCTGGTTGAGCTGCGTGACTACATTGAAGGCAACTACAAGGTTGAGGGTGACCTTCGCCGCGAAGTAGCCGCTGATATCCGCCGCAAGGTTGAAATCGGCAGCTACGAAGGTATTCGCCACCGCAAGGGCCTGCCAGTGCGCGGTCAGCGTACGAAGACGAACGCGCGTACCCGCAAGGGTCCGAAGCGCACCGTCGCAGGCAAGAAGAAGGCCCGTTAATCCCTGAGGGATTAACTCGGTTTTCCCCCGATAACTTTCTGTAGGAGAAAAAATGCCCCCGAAGACTCGTGGCGCGGTTCGCAAGCCGCGTAAGAAGGACAAGAAGAATATCGCGCTGGGCCAGGCGCACATCAAGAGCACCTTTAACAACACCATCGTGTCCATCACGGACCCGAACGGTGCTGTCATCTCCTGGGCTTCGTCCGGTGAGGTTGGCTTCAAGGGCTCGCGTAAGTCCACCCCGTTCGCTGCCCAGATGGCCGCCGAAGCCGCCGCAAAGCGTGCACAGGAGCACGGCATGCGCAAGGTTGACGTGTTCGTCAAGGGACCGGGTTCCGGACGCGAAACCGCCATCCGCTCGCTGCAGGCCGCTGGCCTCGAGGTTGGCTCCATCCAGGACGTCACCCCCAGCGCCCACAACGGCTGCCGTCCGCCGAAGCGCCGCCGCGTCTAAGGCTTTCCAGCGCCCAGGAGCTTGCCCGGACCCTCACCGGTCCGGGCAGGCCCGGCCGCGTTAAGTCTTCAGACCGATCTTTCCACCACCTGTGTTGCGTCATATAGCGGATGCTCGCCGAAAGGAAACCTAAGTGCTCATTGCACAGCGCCCCACCCTCTCCGAAGAGGTCGTCTCCGAAAACCGCTCACGGTTCATCATCGAACCGCTTGAGCCGGGCTTTGGTTACACCCTCGGAAACTCCCTCCGCCGTACCCTGCTCTCCTCCATCCCCGGTGCCTCTGTAACGAGCATCCGGATCGATGGCGTGCTGCACGAGTTCACCACGGTTCCGGGTGTCAAGGAAGATGTCACTGAGATCATCCTGAACATCAAGAACCTGTCGGTTTCCTCCGAGCACGACGAGCCGGTTGTTGCTTACCTGCGCAAGCAGGGACCGGGAGTCGTCACCGCCGCGGACATCGCTCCGCCGGCCGGCGTCGAATTCCACAACCCGGATCTGCACATTGCCACGCTGAACTCGAAGGGCAAGTTCGAACTCGAACTGACCATCGAGCGCGGTCGCGGCTACGTTTCGGCAGCTCAGAACAAGTCCGGCGACTCCGAGATCGGCCGCATCCCGGTCGACTCGATCTACTCGCCGGTTCTGAAGGTTACTTTCCGCGTGGAAGCTACCCGTGTTGAGCAGCGCACTGACTTCGACAAGCTCATTGTCGACGTCGAGACCAAGCAGGCAATCGCCCCGCGCGACGCCGTTGCTTCGGCAGGTACCACCCTGGTGGAACTGTTCGGTCTGGCCCGCGAGCTGAACACCGCAGCTGAAGGTATCGAGATCGGTCCGTCGCCGACGGACGCTGCCCTGGCAGCCGACATGGCACTGCCGATCGAGGATCTGGACCTGACGGTCCGTTCCTACAACTGCCTCAAGCGTGAGGGCATCCACACCGTGGGTGAACTCGTTGCCCGCTCCGAGGCTGACCTCATGGACATCCGCAACTTCGGCGCGAAGTCCATTGATGAGGTCAAGGCCAAGCTGGTCGAACTGGGCCTGTCCCTCAAGGACTCCCCTCCCGGTTTCGATCTCGCAGCACGTGCCGCAGCCATCGAAGAGGACGACGCCGCGTTCAGCGACGACGAGCTCTAACCAACAGATCTTGGCCGGCTGGCTGGATGCACCCTGGTGTGCGCAGCCCAACGGCTTCCAATGAGGAGAAACTATAATGCCTACCCCCGCTAAGGGTCCGCGCCTCGGAGGCGGAGCGGCTCACGAGCGTCTTATGCTCGCGAACCTGTCCGCCGCACTTTTCGAGCACAAGCGGATCACCACCACGGTGACCAAGGCCAAGCGCCTGAAGCCGTACGCCGAGCGCCTGGTGACTTTCGCCAAGCGTGGCGACCTCGCGTCCCGCCGTCGTGTACTCGGCCTGATCAGCAACAAGGGCGTCGTCCACGAGCTGTTCACCGACATTGCACAGGCAGTGGAAAACCGCGATGGCGGCTACACCCGCATCACCAAGATCGGCAACCGCAAGGGCGACAACGCTCCCATGGCTGTCATCGAACTGGTTCTCGAGCCGGTTTCCGCAAAGCAGGCCGTGGTAGCCGAGGCTACCTCTGCTGCCAAGCGCGACGCTGACAAGAAGGACGCCGAAAAGGCCGACGCAGCTCCGGTTGCCGAGACCGAAGAGGCTGCTGAGACCGAAGAGGCTCCAGTCGCTGAGACCGAAGCCGCTACCGAAGAGGCTCCGGCCGCTGAGGAAGCAGCCGCTGAGTCCGAGAAGGACGCGAAGTAATTCGCTAAATCTTTCTTATAGACTTAAGTCTATGAACGAGCTCAAACCCGCTGCCCCCGTCTTGGGGGGCGGCGGGTTTTTGCGTATCCGGCTGGATGTGGCGTACGACGGCGGCCCGTTCAGCGGGTGGGCCGTGCAGCCGGGACTGCGCACCGTCCAGGGCGTCCTGGAGGAGGCCCTCGCGCTGCTGATCCGACGCCCCGTCCGGGTTACGGTTGCCGGGCGCACCGACGCCGGGGTGCACGCCCGCGGCCAGGTGGTCCACCTGGACCTCAGCGAGGCGGAGTGGCTGGGCCTGAACCGGGGCGCCGAACTGGATCCCGCCGTCGCCCTGCTCCGCCGCATCCGCGGTGCCTTGAGCCGTGGCCTGGGCGACCTCAGCGGCGCCATCGAGGTGCACCGGGTGAGCACGGCACCCGTTGGCTTCGATGCCCGGTTCTCCGCCCTCTGGCGCCGCTATTCGTACCGGATCGCGGACGGCCCCGCGCTGTGGGACCCGCTGGGACGCGCCTCGACGCTGTGGCACAAGGTTCCGCTGGACGTCGGTCTCCTCAACGAGGGCGCCGCGCCGCTGCTGGGCCTGCAGGACTTCCGCTCGTACTGCAAGCCCCGCGAGGGGGCCACGACCATCCGTGAACTGCAGCGCTTCGAATTCGAGCGCGGCGCGGACGGCGTCATTGTCGTCACCGTTCAGGCTGACGCGTTCTGCCACAACATGGTCCGCTCCCTGGTGGGCTCGGCGTTGTACGTGGGGGAGGGCGAAGAGGCCCCGGAATGGCTCTACGAGCGGCTCCTCGCCCGGCAGCGCGACGCCCGCTCCGTTCTCGCAGCCCCGCACCCGCTGGTGCTCGAGGAAGTGGCCTACCCGACAGAGAGCGGCATGCTGGCCCGGGCCGAACTGACGCGGGCACTGCGGGCCTAAACTGCGCCACCGATTTTCCCCACCTTTGCCGGAGCGAGGCCGCTCTACGCCGGCGGGTCGGCGCAACACGCCGGCGTCGGCCACCAAAGGTGGGGAATCTCTGACGCCACCACAGCCATGTGGGCACGAAAAGGCGGTGGGCCTGCGGGCCTAAATTAGGCGGGAAGCTCGAGGGTGAAAGTGCTGCCGTGGCCCGGACTGGTGCGGCACGAGATGGATCCGCCGTGCCCTTCCACGATGGCCTTGGTGATGGACAGCCCTAAGCCGGCGCCCGGAATGGATCCGTCCCGGACGGCCGGGCTGCGGAAGAAACGGGTGAAGACCCGCCCGGCGTCGGCGGCGGTCATGCCCATCCCGGTGTCCTCGACGTGAAGGCGCACCAGGCCGTCGCCGGAGCTGGCGGAGACCCGCACCGATCCGCCGTCGGGCGAGTACTTGATCGCGTTGGAAACGAGGTTGTCCAGGGCCTGGCTGATCCGGAGCGGGTCCACGTGGGCCCAGAGCGGACCCTGGACGTCCGTGGCGAGGCAGACGCGGGACGCCTGGGCGTGGGCCTGGGCCGAGCCGAGGCTCGCCTCCACGATGCCGGCGAGGTCGGTGCGGCGCGGATGGACATGGACGGCGGCGCTGGCGGACATGAGAAGGTCCGAGACCAGGGCCAGCAGCCGCTCCGCGTTGCGCTGCGCCACTTCGACGCGGCGGACCACCGGACTGTCCAGGCCCTCGGTGTCGGCGAGCACCAGGTCCAGGTTGCCGATGATGGACGTCAACGGCGTGCGGAATTCGTGGGAGACAGTGGAGACGACCTCGTCCTTCGCTGCCAGGGCGTCCACCAGGCCGGTGACCTCGTTGAAGACCACCACGGCGCCGCGGAAGTCGCCGGCGTCGTTCTTCAGGGGCCGGGCCCCGGTAGAGACCACGCGGCTGGCCGCCGCCTCACCGAAGCAGACAAGGTAGTCGGCAAACGACTCGCCGGCCAGCGCCCGCCGGATGGGACGGCGCTCCAGCGGCAGGGGGGTGCTTCGGTCCTGACCGGTCAGCACGAGCCGGCCCTCTTCCTCCGGCAGTACTTCCCTCGCCGGTTCGGCCGTAGGACGGGGCGCCGCGGCCGCGGATTCCTCGAGTTCGGCCTGCCACGTGTTCGTGAGCAGCCGGCGGCCGCTGGCATCCACTGCCACGATCCCGACGTCGACGGTGTCAAGAATGGTGTTCAGGAGCCGTTCGCGCTCCCGGCTGTCCGCGAGCAGGACCTCCAGCTCGGCTTCCTTGGACTTGATCCGCCGCTGCTCGCGCCGCAGGCGCGCCCGCGCGAAACGCATGGCCAGGGAGACCGCGAGCATCATCAGGGGCACCAGCAGGGCTTCGGCCGTGCGGGCCGCAAGCGGTGCCGGCCGGTCCGCCAGGAGCCAGGGCAGGGCGGCCAGGAGGGGCACCGAGAAACTCAATGAAAGGCTCGCGGGGGCGGAGAGCCTGGACGCCGAAATCCACACCACGGGCAAGACGGAGAGCACACCTGGATCCGGCAGCCCGGCGGAGGTGCCATCCCGGAGCAACCCAATCGCAACCAGGTCCAGGACAGGGATGACGAGCGGCGCCAACGGCCCAAAACGCTGCCAGGGGACCAGTACGCAGGCCACGAGGAGGGCGGCCTGCAGGGCAAAGGCGTACCGGCACAGGATGCTGTCCGGAAGGCCGGGCCAGGCGGCCGGGGCAGCCATGACGATTGCGGCCAGCATCACGGCCAGCGGCAACTGGCATACGAGGACCCGCCCGCGCGGCCCCAAAGCCTTCCCGTGTCGATCCACACTGCGGATCAGCCGCTGTCTAAGCAAAGACGCCGTGCCCCCTTCCCGTTGCTCCAGTTTTACACCCTGTGTCACGCAAATTTGACATAAATCGAAGTTTTGCCATTTCTGTTACCGGGCAGCCGCGAATTTGCCCCTTAGGGTGGGTATTCTGACATTGCTGGTGGGGGCCGGCGAGATAATTGCTGCCGCCGCATCCGCGAACGGCAGCGTAGCGTGACACATGAGGGGGGCCATGACCGACATGGGAGTCGCCGTCGTTGTAGAAGACGACGAAGATGTTCGGAACCTTGTCGAAGCCGTATTGAGCCAGGCAGGGTTCGAAGTCCACTCGGCGGCCGGCGGACGTGAAGGGGTCGACGTCGTCAGGGCACGGGAGGCAAGCGTGGTCACCCTCGATGTCGGGCTTCCCGACATCGACGGTTTCGAGGTGCTGCGCCGGATCCGGCAGTTCAGTGACGCGTACGTGGTCATGCTGACAGCGCGAACCGACGAACTGGACACCCTGACGGCGTTTCATACCGGGGCTGATGATTTCCTGGCGAAGCCATTCCGGCCGCGGGAGCTGCGCGCCCGTGTGGGTGCCATGATGCGCCGGCCCCGGCAGGACCTCGGCGCCGCGGACGGATCCGCGGTGGATTCTGGGGCGGCCGCCGCCCCGGTAGCGTCCCAGAGTCCGGTGCTGCACCACAACGGCCTGGACCTGAACCCCGAGACCCGGTCCGTGAGTGTCGACGGCGTGGCGGTCAGCCTGACCCGCAGTGAGTTCGACCTCCTGCAGGCGCTCCTGAAGGGCGCCGGCGCCGTGCGGTCCAAGACCGAGCTGGTGCGCGTGGTCCGGGGCGATTACTACCGGGCGGACGCCTACATCAGCGAATCCGACGAACGCGCCGTCGAGGTGCATATCGGCAACCTGCGGAGGAAACTCGGCGAGGACCCCGTGCAGCCGCGCTGGCTGCAGACCGTCCGCGGCGTGGGCTACCGGCTGTCGCCGGCGCGGTAGCCCCTGGAAGGGCTTCCGGCGCCCGGCGCCCGGGAAACCTGTAGGCGGCAGCGGTCCCGCCGGTCCTAGCTGTCCCACAGGACGTAGCTGAACTGGAGCTCGTCGACGGTTTCCCCGCCGCGCGCGGCGACGTCGCGCAGGAGCGACAGTGCGCGGCCAATGTCTCCGGCCCTGAGGGCGTTCTCCAGTTCGCCGGCGAGCTGGGCCAGGCGCAGGCCTCCGACCATGGCCGAGGACGTCTTCAGGCTCAGCACAGCGTCCATCGAGCCCGCGAGATCCCCGCGTTCGAGGGCCGAGGCCAGCGAGCGGTAGCGCTGGTCCCACATCCGGGTGTAGTCCCTGGCAAATCCCTTCGCCACGGCCGGATTTTCCAGCTGTGCACCCAGGTCCTGAAGCGCGGCAGGGTCCACGAGCGGGGCCGCCGGCAGGTCCTCGGGGAGGACCTCCGGGAAGACCTCTGGGAAGGCCGCTGCCGCGCTGGATGCCGTGAGGGCAGGCGCCGGCAGTCCCGGAGAGGTGGTGGGAGCGAGGGCAATGCCCGCATCTCCGTCGTCGGGGCAAGCGCTTGGAAGGGACATGTGACCACGCTACTTGCTGATGCGGCCGATGCCTTGCAGCCCGGTCTATCCTGCGGAAACCCTGAGGCTTTCCCGAGGGGAACCAATCCCTGCCGCTGGTGCCGGCCGTGGCCGTGTCGGCGGCCGTTTACTGGCCACTGAACGTGTCGATGGCGTTGATGACGGCCGGGCCCAGGATGGCGATGAAAAGCACGGGGAAGATGAAGAACAGCAGGGGAAACAGGATGGTGACGGGCAGCTTCATGGCCTTCTCCTCGGCCCGTTGCCGGCGCTTGACCCGCATGACCTTCGCCTGCACCCGCAACACCCGGCTGATGGCAATGCCGTAGGTGTCGGCCTGGACCACGGCCTGGACGAAGCTGCGCAGCTCGGGCACGTTGGTCCGTTCCGCCAGTGCCACGTATGACTCGCGCCGGCTGCGCCCTACCTGCATGTCCTGCAGGGTCCGGATAAGTTCCTCCGCCAGGGGGCCCTTGCCGTTCTCGCCGGCCCGGGCCATGGCGCCTTCGAAGCCCAGGCCCGCTTCCACGGAGATCAGCATCTGGTCCAGCGTGTTGGCCAGTTCCAGCTGCATGGTCTTCTGGCGTTCCTGCCCTCTGCTGTAGAGCAGGAGGTCGGGGATGAAGTAGCCGAGCAGGAACACAAAGATTCCCACGAGCTTGAGGACCGGCGTCGGGCTGTTGGCGCTGATCCAGAAGCCCAGCAGGGCGCCCAGCAGCCCAAGGAGCGGCTTGGCCGCGAGCACGCGGCCCAACGGCAGTGACGCGGGGCGCCCGGCGAGGGACAACAGCCGGTCCAGTTTGCGGACGTACGCCGGGGGAGTCAGCCGGTAGCCGGCCCGTTCCAGCAGGCTGCTGCGCTCCCGATGGGTGAGCTCGGCCGGGTCGGTGCCATGCGCGAGCATCTCCCGCATGGCGCGCTGTGACCTCCGGTCGACGGAGAGCAGCGACCACGCCAGATACCCGAGCGGCAACGCCACCAGCAGCGTGGCAAGTAGTACAGCAGGTGCCATAGCCGCCTCAGAACTTCAGGTCGATGATTTTTCGCATCCACAGCCCGCCAATGGTCATGAGGATGACGGAGGCCGCCATCATGCCCCAGCCCAGCGGGTGCGTGAACATCGGGTTCATGTAGCCGGGATTGACCAGCATCAGCATCACCACGATCCCGATCGGCATGGCCATGAGGATGTACGCGGAAAACTTTCCCTCGGCGGCGAGGGATTTGATGTGTCCTTTGATCTCGCTGCGCTCGCGGATGGTCTCGTTGACCTGGTCCAGGACTTCGGCCAGGTTCCCGCCCACTTCGCGGTTGATCTGGATGGCCTGGGCGATCCAGACGAAGTCCTCGTTCCGCATCCGGTCCGCGGTGTCGCTCAGGGAGTCCAGGAGGTCCCGACCCAGGCTGGTCTCTGTAACCACGCGGCGCATCTCTTCCGACGTCGGGCTTTGGGATTCGGACGCGGCGGCGTCAATGGCGCGCATGATGCTGTGCCCGGCCCGGAGGCCGCCGGACAGCAGCTGCAAGGTATCGCCGAGCTGCTGGTCGAACTTGGTGCGGCGCTTGCCGGCCAGGATGCGGAGCACGAGGTGGCCCACGACCGGCGCCAGGAGCACCAGAAGGACCGCCAGCAACGGGCCCGCGACGACGAACCCGGCGAGGCCCCCCGCAACCGCTCCGGCCAGGAGCAGGACGTAGAAGTCGGCCTGGCCCAGGCGCAGGCCGGCCTGTTCCAGCGACTCGCGGTTGAAGAGCCGGACTTTGCGGCCGGAAAAGAATCCGTCGACCAGGTGGACGGCCGAGCCGGCGAACCGCGTCAGCTGCGAGTCGGCCTGACCCTGGACGGGCCTGCGCCGGTCCAGGGGGACACTGGCCCCGCCGGGGGAGAGCAGCGCGAATCCCAGGACCACCACTGCGCTGAAGAGCAGGCCGACGCCGATGGGCAGCAGAGTCATGGACAGATCACGCCCTTCCAGCCGGGGTCAGCGGCGCGGCAAACACAGCGGGGGAGACATGGATGCCCAGGTCCTCGAAACGGTCGATGAAACGCGGGCGGATGCCGGTGGGGACGGGCCTGCCAAGGAACCGGCCGTGGGCGTCGACGCCGGCGCCGTAGTCGAACACGAAGGCGTCCTGAAGCGTGACGATGTCGCCCTCCATGCCCTGGACCTCCGTGACGTGGGTGATCCGCCGGGTGCCGTCCCGCAGCCGGGAGATCTGGATAATCAGGTTGACGGCCGAGGCGATCTGTTCCCGGATGGCGCGCAGCGGCAGGTCCATGCCGGCCATGAGCACCAGCGTCTCCAGACGGGCCACGGCATCCCGGGGCGAGTTGGAGTGCACGGTCGAGAGCGACCCGTCGTGGCCTGTGTTCATGGCCTGGAGCATGTCCAGCGATTCGCCGCCGCGGACCTCGCCCACCACGATCCGGTCCGGTCGCATGCGCAGGGAGTTCCGCAGCAGTTCGCGGATGGTCACCTCGCCCTTGCCCTCAGTGTTCGACGGCCGGCTTTCCAGCCGCACCACGTGTTCCTGCTGGATCTGGAGTTCGACGGCGTCCTCGATCGTCACGATCCGCTCGTCGTGGGGCAGGAACGAGGAAAGGACATTCAGCAGTGTCGTTTTGCCGGTGCCGGTGCCGCCCGAGACGATGATGTTGAGCTTGGCCTTCACGCAGGCGTTCAGCAGTTCCGCCATTTCCGGCGTCAACGTGCCGAACTCGATGAGGTTCCGGACAGTCAGCGGCACCTTGCTGAACTTTCGGATGGTCAGCGACGAACCGCCGACGGCGAGCGGCGGGATAACGGCATTGACGCGGGACCCGTCCTCGAGCCGAGCATCCACGAGGGGCGAGGACTCATCGATGCGCCGGCCCACTTTGGAAACGATGCGCTCGATCACCTTGCGGAGGTGGTCCTCGGAGCTGAACCGCGACTCCGTCAAGGTCAGTTTGCCGTTGCGTTCCACGTAGATCTGGTCCATCCGGTTGACCATGATTTCCGTGACGGCGGGATCGTCCAGGAGGCGCTGCAACGGGCCGTAGCCCAGGACGTCGTCGGCCACGTCGCGGACCAGCCGGGAGCGCTCTTCGGCGGACAGGGGGACCTGTTCGGCGTCGATGATGCGCGTCAGCTCCTCCCGCGCGGAGGTGCGGAGGTCCTCTTCCGTGGTTGCCGAATCGTTGAAGCGGGTTCCCATGCGCTCGAACAACGCAGTGGCGGCCCGCTGTTTGAGGGCGGCGAAAGCGTCGACGGGCTGCTGGCCCCGGGCGCGGGAGTCCTGGTGCTCCGGGAAAGCCGGCAGCGGTGGGCGGTCAGTCTTCTGGAGCACGACGGCGGCCGGCGCTGCCGCCGTCGTCGCGCTTCCTCCGGTGGGGGACATGGCCAACGGAGATGCGGCCTGCGGGGATTCGGCCCGTGGGGCGGACGCAATCGTTCCCTCGGCGGAGCGGAGCCGTTCGGACAGTTTCATCAGACCACCACCCGGCGGTGCAGTTTCTTCTGGGCGGTGGCGCGCCAGGCGGGATCGAACCGGTTGACGAGCTGTTTCAGTCCCTTGATGGCAGGATCTTTGCGTCCGTCCTGGAGGACCGGGATGCCGCGGTTGGTGGAGAACGCCACTGCCTTGGACCGCGGGATGCTGACGTCCACGGGCGCGCCGATGGTCGCCTCGACGTCCTGGACGCTCAACCCGGACTTCGAGTCCGCCATGTTCAGCACCACGTGGCGGGTCTCGGGCAGCAGGTCCAGGCGCCGGAGGATATCCAGGCCGGAGCGCAGCCCGCGGATACTCGGCACGTCCATGGCAGTCACCCAGACGGCGTCGGTGCACTGCTCGAGGGCGGCCAGCCCGACCTCCGGGAGCCCGGGTGCGGTGTCGACCACGACGTATTGGAACTGTTCGGCCAGTTGTTCTAGCAGGCGCGTGACCTGCTGGGGTGTGATGTCGTCGGCCTCCTCGGGCGTCCGGGGGGCGCAGAGGGCGTAGATGCTCCCGGGATGGACGGTGAGGAAGGCTTTGAGGACGAGGGAATCCTGGCTGGCCGCGGACGAGACGGCGTCGGTCACGGTGTGCTCCGGGTGCAGGTACAGGCCTGAGGCCACGTCCCCGAACTGCAGGTCCAGGTCCACAATGACCACGCCCATGGGCGCCACTTTGCCGAGTCCGATGGCGATGTTGGTGGCGATCGTGGTTTTGCCGACCCCGCCTTTGGGGGAGAAGACGCCGATCACCAACCCCCTGGCGCTGTCAGGCTGGCTGGCCGCCGTGGTTCGGTTGCGGGTGGCGAACGACTGGCAGGCCCGCTCCAGCAGCACCCGGATCTGGGCCGGGTCCGCCGCCGGGCTGAGGATGTCGCGGATGCCGGCCCGCATGGCCAGCAGGACGAAGTTCGGATCGGCCTCGCCGACCAGGATGACGCTGAGCTCGGGAAGCTGGACGTCGAATACCGTCGCCAGGCGCAGGGCGTCCTCCACCGGCACATCCGGTCCCAGGATCAAGACCTCGGGCCGTTCCTGGTTGAGGCTGGCGAAGAGCTCCGCCGGGTTCGCGGGATTGACGAACGCGAAGGTCTGCAGGCCGCCCGGAAGGCCGCCGGCCAGGGCCTGGCGGACGCGGGCATCGAAATCAGTGTTCGGCGAAATCAGGACAAAGCGGCTCATTTGTACACCTCTGGTCGCGTTACGATGCCGGGGCGGCCGCTGTCCGTGGCGTTGAGCGGTTCCTTGCTCAGCCAGATGCTGGCCGATTCCGTGAAGTTTGCGGCATAGACAATCTTTGTGGCGTCCATATCATTCACGGCGACCGTAACGATCATGGAGCCGGTGGGGAGCGACGTGTCCTCGGCTTCCGCGGGGGAGCCGGCGGCAGAGGGCTGCGGGGACGGGGCCACCACCGGGGCGCGCTGGACAGCCGTCACGAGAGCCTTGTGTACCGTCAGCTGGGTAGTCTCTTTGTCTGCCTTCGCCTCGAGGCCGCCGTCCTTGAGGTTGATGAAGACACCCACATGGTCGCCCGCCGCGAGACGGCCGCCGACGAGCCGCTGGGGCTCGAGCTGGAAGGAAACCTCTTGCAGGCCCTTAGGCACTTCAATCGCTCCGCTCGCCTTTAGTGCCTCCGGCTCAATCAGCCGCTCGGCGACGAGCTGTTCGCCAGGGAGGAGGTCGACGGCGGTGACTTTGCCGGCCAGCCCGTCCAGGTTCGTGAGAGCCGACTTCGAGACGGCTTTTCCGGGAAGATCCTGGCTGGTCACGAATGCTTTCAAGGCCGCGACCGACGTGCCGGCCGGCACAGCTTTCGACACCACGAGAACGGTGACGGGCTGCAGGCCCTGCACCGCCCTGCTGTCGGCGCCCTGCGCGTAGCTGACTACCAGGATGGCTCCGACGACGGCCAGCACCAGGGCCGCGATTCCTGCCAATAAGCGTGACTTCACTGTTAGGGCACTCCAATGGTAAGGCGGACTATTGAGGTCCCGTAGTCCGGTGCTGCGCCGAGTGCGAAGGCGTCGGACAAAGAGACATATCGCACGAAGTAGCCCCTGATGGTCTTGTTCTTGAGCGTCCCGCCTAATGACCAGCTGTTAGAGGCAAAGTGGTAACCCGTGACATGGAAGGCGGCAAATCCCTTCACGTAGTACTTGCCGCTGGAGCCGTTGCCGGTCGCCACGTCGTACAGCGGGAAAAGGACTGTTTGGTCGTTCATCTTGCTCAAGTCCGCAGCGGTGCATTCGCCTGGTGCGCTCGCGCCCGTGTTGCTGGAAAACCAAACGCCAGAGTTGTTTGCTTGTCCGGCTGACAGGGTGACTCCGCATTTTGCATCGCTGTCCGAAATCCAGCCGAAGCCACCCGGGATCTCGCCACAGCCGCCGGAATCCATGTCCAGGACCTGTTCGGCGCCAGCCAGCGAACCTGGCGGCAGGTTGAGCTTGCATTGGGCAATGGCCAGGGGCAGAAGGATCGTGCCCGTGGACGGTGTTCCCCACTCCACGCGGGATGTAGCGGTTACTTCGGCGGTTGAAAGGCCCAAGGCCCGGGCGAAGAAGAGGGAAACCCGGTTGGGCGGCTTTCCTGCTTCCTGGGCCCCCACCGTTACTTTCACGGTGCGGGCGGCCTTATCCAGTACGAGGTCCGCGATGTTGCTCGCGCCGTCACTGGCGTTGCCGTTGGCCAGGCTTCGGGCGAGTGTTGAAGTGGGGGAGCAGTCGGCGTCGTTGATGTTTTTCGCGCACTTTTGGGCGATCATGAGAGCGACAGCATCAGAGCCGTTCTGATCCTGGGTCCTCTCCGCGTACAGCATCCCGACGTCGACCGCCAGCGCGGCAAACCCCAACAAAGTCACCATGAGGATTGCGACCAGCACGCTGACGGCCCCGCGCTCGCCGTCGGTGGTTATCATTCTTAGCCGCCGCACAGCATGACTCCTTTGCCTTCCAAAGTGAACGGGCCTGCGATGCCGGTCATGGTGGAGAGCGAGTAGGTGATCTTGACCGTTACCTGCGCCCCGGAGGTGCAGGGCGTGGGGTTGATCGTGATGTTGGAGTCGGCCAGGACCGGTTGGAGGCCGGTTGCGGCATTCTTGACTGCCGTACGCGTTGAGGAGGCGCTGTTGTTGATGGCCATCACGCGTACGCCCTCGCGGGCCGCGCTGGAGAGCGAAATCTGCACGTTGTAGGCACGGCCAAATTCCATGATGCCCAGCAGAATCATCACAAGGACCGGGGCGAGAAGAGCGAATTCCACCGCGACGGCGCCCCGTTCCGATGTTTTGGGCATTGGGACCGCCTTCCTGCCTCTCGGATTGATGCCTTAACCGGACAGGGCTGGGGAAGATCAGAGTCCTCCCCAACCCTGTCCGGTCGCACTGGGCTCCTACTTCGAGCAGACCGGAGGAGTCGCCGTCGACATGGTGCCGCCCTTCATCGAACAGGTCACAGACTCAAAGGTGGAGTTCAGCTGTCCGCCCAGGAGGCCGACTGCGACGATGATGACGACGGCGATGAGGGAGACCATGATGCCGTATTCGACGGCGGTGGCGCCGCGCTGATCGCGGCGAAGACGGGTTGCGAAAGCGGAGAGGAAGGAACGCATTGAGACTCCTGAGCGAGTTGGGAGGCTGGTCCTGCACCAGCGCTGAGAGGAACTTAGCAATCGACGACACGCCGGGGATTCGTGCTTGACGCATCCTGTGCCAAGGCTTCCCAAACTGCACGATTCCTGTACATTCCCTGCGCCCATACTGCGCTTGCAGCATTCCATACATCGTCCGCACCAAGGGACCCCCTTGGCTCTGGTCCAAGGGGGTCCGGTATCTGGGGCATGAGCCGCGGCTGGCGGCCCCGTGCTCGGCCGATCGAGTGGTCAGCCGGGAATACGTATCAGCCGGGAGTTCGAGCTGATCGCATTGATCGCTGAGACAAAGATCGGGCCGAGGTCCGCTCCGTCTGAGGCGCAGAAGAAGTAATCTCCGTCGGAGTTCTCCGCAGCCGCCAGAGCCGGCGTCGAACAGTCGTTGCTTGCGGTGCTTGGGATGCCTGAGGACTTCTCGGAGGCAGCGGCAGCGAGGACGTCGCGCACGTACGCTGAGCCAGTCCCCCCGCATCGGGCTGACGTTGCTGCGTTGTACGCGACGGTGACAATGAGGATATTCCGCAACTTTGCGTCGGCTGCAACGGCTTTCAAATTGTTACAGGCAAGCGCTCCGTCTGAGTTCTTGACGTCGGCAGGGTCGCTCACCAAGGTGGAGCCCCCTACGCCAGTCTCGTTCGGTTGACCATCCGTCTCCAGGACAATTGCCTTACGGGGTGTTCCTGCGCGCGACGGCAGGCTCCCCAGGTTGTTGGCATCCAGACCAAGCAGATACCGGGCCGCGGCCTTCATGGGCGAGGCCAAGTACGTGCCGCTGCCCGAGTGCGCCAGGCACTGCACACCCTTGACGAGTGCGCTGCTGTTGTTGAGCGCAGGTGGTGCGCCTGTGGTGGTGTAGTCGTTGGAGAACGGGACGGGAATCCAAGGGCCACTGGTAGCCGAACCCGATGGGGTGGTGATGCAGCCGGTGGTGGAGCTGCTGCGGCCGATTGTGCCCAAGGCTACGTACTGTTGGTCCTTGGTCATGGTCTTGAGTGTGGTCTGAATGGCGGTTCTCATACTGGCAAGGTCAGTGTCGCTCATACTGCCCGTACGGTCCGCCACCAGTGCGACGTCCATGGGGTTCGGGGACTGCGCCCCGCAGGAGCCTTTGCAGGCGTTGGCCGCCAGCGAGCCTGTGTTTCCGGTGCTGATGCCGATCGCGGGGCCGAACGAGAAAGGGACATCCTTGTCGTCGGTCACGGTGATCGTGTTGCACGTTCGGCCGCCCCCCGTAATGCACGGAATGGCACAGATCGTTTCGCTGCATCTTGCCCCGGCCGTGGTTCCTGGGTTGCAAACACTGGGGACTTGGCCGCTGGCCACGGTCTTGGCAGCCCCGGTAGAAGCGACCACACACCAGAATGTGACCGCGGGGTCCGCCTGGGCGTCATTGGCTTTGGCGTATGCTATCGCGGCATTCCGGGCGGCGGCAGGGTCGTCCGGGAGCGAGGATGCGCCAGCGAGTGCGCCAGCATCCAGCGCATTGCTAAGGTGCTGGTGCTCGGAGACCAGCTTGCCGATATCGAGGGCCATGGCCAGCACCCCGAAGAGCACGGGCACGAGGAGGGCGAACAGGACCGCCGTCGCTCCGCGTTCACCGGTTGCCTGCTTACGAGGCTTTACAGTGCCCATGTGCTTCTCATTTCGCTCGACGTGACACTCTGGAGCCTGGTTCGATGCTGGCGTTACGGAGTGCATGACCCGCCGCCCCAGTTCTGTGCCCCCGAAGTCACGGCTACGGTACTTTCCATTTTCATAACGGCCTTCGCTTCGAAGACCCCGGCCAGGGCCCAGGAGTAGAAACCCGACAATGAAGACTGTGGGTAGCGCAGGCAGACAACCATGACGCCGGGAGCTCCCCCGGAAGTGTCCACGGCAAACTTCACCTGGAGTTTGCTGTTGTCCAGTTCGCCTCCCCGGGCATTGTTGGCGGATGCGAGGACGTCGCCTTCTGTGACTCCCTGCCGCGCGGCCTCACGCGCAGCTCCCTGAAGATTGATGGTTTGGCCGTACGCCATCCCAAAGTCGATCACCCCGAGAAGCATGGACAGTAGGACGGGGACAACGAGGGCAAACTCAACAGCTGCCGCCCCCCGCTGCCGACCATCCCGATTCTTTGGGATGGGTGCCGGAAACCTAAACATGTGCTCCTCCTTCAATGTGGCCGGTGAATCCCGGCCCTCCCGGGCGTCGGGTCCATTGCCTTACGGTTCTGAAATAGTGCTCAACGACCGGAAAACGTGCTGATGGCGTTGATGACCGCGGGACCAAGAATGACGATAAATAGAGTCGGAAAAATGAAGAGGAGCAAGGGAAATACCACAGCTACGGGAAGCTTCATGGCTTTCTCCTCGGCACGAAGACGGCGTTTTATGCGCATCTGGTCCGCCTGGGGCTTCAGCACGCGGGCTATCGACAGGCCCTGCACGTCGGCCTGGATAATGGCCGACACAAAACTTTTCAACTCTGGCACCGTGGACCGCTCGGACAAGGCCTTGTAAGCCTCACGCCGGGTTCGGCCGGCCTGGATGTCCTGCAGCGTGCGGACCATTTCCTCGGCTAACGGACCCTTGCCGCTCGCCCCGACGCGGGCAACTGCGGCCTCGAAGCCCAGGCCCGCTTCGACCGATATCAGCAACTGGTCCAGCACATTGGGCAGATCGAGCCCGATTCTCGCCTGGCGCTTGGTGCCGTTGTTGTACGTCAGCAGGTCGGGTAGGAAGTAGCAGGCAGCTGCGAGACCGAAGCCAAGCAAACCGCCTTGCGGGCTCCTGGCAGCTCCCAGAGCGATGGCAAAGAGCGCGGCGCCCAGGGCTGCGAGCGGTTTCAATGTCAGCAGGCGGTCCAACGGCATGGATGCGGGTCGTCCCGCATTAGCCAAGAGCCGGTCCAAACGGGCGACATAGGCGGCCGGTGTCAGTGTCCGGCCGAGCATGGTCATCAGGCGCGGCGCCTTCTGGGTGACGCCGGCCTGGTGGCTCGAGACGGCGGTGAGCCTCGACTGGATCATCCGGCCGGAGACGCGGTCGATAGAGATAATCGACCAGGTGAAATAGGACAGCGGAAGAACGACGGTGGCGATCAGTAGCCATACTGTTGCGGTCATGGTTTCTACTCCCTAGAAAACGATCTTGACCATGCGGCTGATCCAGAAGGAACCGATCGCCATCATGATCACGCCGACGGAGATGAAGATCCACCCAAGGACGGACTCCGTCAGGGTGCCCACATATGCCGGATTGGTCAGATGCAGGAAAGCTGCGACGAAAAATGGCAGTGCGATCAGGATGTAGGCGGAAAACTTTCCTTCTGCTGCCAGCGCACGGACCTGTCCCTTGATCTGGGCCCGCTCCCGCACCGTGTCGGCTACATGGTCGATGACACCTGCCAAGTCGCCCCCAACCTCACGGTTGATCTCGATCGCCTGGCTGAGCCACTCGAAGTCCTCGCAGCGCATTCCCTTGGCTACCTCGGCCATTGATTCCGAGACGCTTCGGCCGACCCTTTGCTCGTTGACGATTCTGGCGAGCTCTTCTGACATCGGGGCGGGCATCTCCACGCTGGCGCTGTGGAGGCTCTGCGCGATGCCGTGGCCGGCGCGCAGGCTGCCCGAAAGCGACATCAGCATGTCGCTTAGCTGGCCTTCAAATGCGGCACGGCGACGTCCGGTCCTGATGGCCACGAACATCCGCGCACCCACCGGAGCCGTGGCGGCCAGCAGAACGGCCATCAAGAAGTTCTGGGCCATGAGCCCGGTGGTCCCTAGGGCGAGGCTGCCAGCAAGCACCAGGACGATGAACTCCGCCGGGGTTGACTTCAAGCCGGCTCCGCTGAGCGCTTCACGGCCGAACGGCCCACTGTGCCCCGAACGAACACTGCGCTCAACGGCGGCGACTGTAACCCCGCTCAGCCTGGAAATGACCGAAGTGCTTCCTTGAGGCGCGTACGGCCTCCTCCGGCTGAGCTGGATGTCCGCGTAGCGTGGCTTGAACGCGACAAAGAGGGCGAGGACGGCCGCCAGGAGGATGAGGGCCGTTCCCGAAAGCAGCGCAGTATCCGTCATCACTGTCCTCACCGCCCCTGAACCCGGGATATGGGGGCAAACATCTCTGCCGGCAGGGCGATCCCCATTTCGGCGAATTTTTCAACGAAACGCGGTCGAACACCGGTGGCCACGGTCTTTCCGATGAACCGTCCGTCGGCGTCGACTCCGGCAGCGTAGTCGAAGACGAAAGCGTCCTGAAGCGTCACGACGTCACCTTCCATGCCCAGGACTTCCGTGATGTGGGTCACTCGGCGTGTTCCGTCCTTGAGCCGGCTCAATTGCACGATCACGTGGACAGCGCTCGCGATTTGCTCGCGGATAGCCCTCAACGGAAGATCCATCCCTGCCATGAGCACCAGGGTTTCCAACCGGGCGATGGCGTCCCGCGGCGAATTCGAGTGCACGGTGGAGATAGATCCGTCGTGGCCGGTGTTCATGGCCTGGAGCATGTCCAGCGCTTCACCGCCGCGGACTTCGCCCACCACGATCCTGTCCGGCCTCATACGCAGGGAGTTCCGCACGAGATCCCGAATATCGACGGCTCCTCGGCCTTCAATATTTGCCGGCCTGCTTTCCAAGCGGACCACGTGATCCTGCTGCAGTTGCAATTCCACGGCGTCTTCGATAGTGACAATTCGCTCGTCGTCGGGAATGAAGGAGGACAGGACGTTGAGCAGAGTGGTTTTTCCGGTGCCGGTGCCACCGGACACGATGATGTTCAGACGGGCCTTGACACACGCATCCAGCACCTGGGCCATGGCCGGAGAGATGGAATCAAACGTGATCAGGTCGTTCACGGTCAGCGGGGCAGCCGAGAACTTGCGGATGGTCAAGGACGGGCCGTCCACCGCCAGCGGCGGAATGACAGCGTTGACGCGGGAACCGTCCTGAAGACGGGCATCAACCAGCGGCGACGACTCGTCGATGCGGCGCCCGATCCTCGAAACAATGCGTTCAATAACCCGCCGCAGATGGGCATCCGAGCTGAAGGTGGTGCCGGTCAAGTGCAGCCGGCCGCCGCGCTCCACATAGATTCTGTTGGCTCCGTTGACCATGATTTCCGATACCAGGGGGTCATCCAGAAGCCGTTGCAGGGGGCCAAAACCCAGGATTTCGTCGACGATCTCGCGGATCAGGCGGCGTCGTTCCTCGGGCGTCAGGGGGACCTGCTCGTCGTCGATGAATGCCCCGAGGGCCTCCCGGACCATCCGCCGGACGTCGCCTTCGTCGAGGCTGTTATCCGTAATCCGGCCGCCCAGGCGGGTGGTGAGCTCGTCCGCGGCGCGTTTCTTGATGCCGGCGAGTGCGTCCGGGGTCGCGATCAGCGGCGCCTTTGAGGAGTCCTCGAAGTGCCCACCACCACTTTTCGAAGGCACGGGTGCAGCTAGCGGTGCCGGCTTGCCTTGTGGATGGCCTGTTGGCATGCGGCCCTCGGCAGTCATGCCTGCGGCTTCCAGCCGGTTGATGAGACTCATGAGATATCCGCCCTTCGGGGGACGTTCTTACCGGAAAGTGACGACCCAGCACCCGTTTGCAACCGGTCCACCAGGTTTCTGAGGCCCTTTAGGGCAGGATCCCTCCGATTGTTATGAAGCAGTGGGACCCCGACATTCGTTGAGAACGGCAGCGTCTTGGAGCGAGGCAGCAGGATGTCAACGGGAAGGCCGACCGTGGCCTCGACATCCTGCACAGTCAGGCCGCTTCGCTTGTCTTCGAAATTCAGAACGATGGTGTTCGACGGTGGCATGAGGTCCAGTTGACGCAGGACTTCCAGCCCGTGGTTCAGTCCTCGGATGCTGGGGATGTCCATGCCGCATACCCAAATGCCGTCGGTCGCCAGCTCCAGGACGGCCAGGACCACATCGCCGAGGCCTGGTGCGGTGTCCAAAATTACGTAGGGGAACTCCAGCGAGAGTTGGTTTATCAGCGTAGTCACGTGCACCGGCTTGACCAGGTCCGCTTCCGCAGGCCTTTTTGGGGCGCACATGGCGTAGGCACCCGACGGATGCCTGCTGAGAAAGGCCTTCAGCACCATGGAATCATTCGAGGCCTCTCCCGTCACCGCGTCGCTGATGGTGTACTCCGGTTCCAGCCCCATGCCGGAGGCGACATCTCCGAATTGGAGGTCGAGGTCAACAATTACGGCGCCCATCGGGGCCAGTTTGGCCAGGCCCACGGCAACGTTGGTCGAGACGGTGGTTTTCCCCACGCCGCCCTTAGGCGACATCACGGGGATCACCCGTCCGCGGGCGCGTGGCTGACTAGCTTCCTCGGCAGCCGCGAGTTTGCGGGTGCTGGAGGCAAGGGCTGCGCGTTCTAGTGCCAGGCGCATTTGGTCCGGTTCCGCATCAGGACTAATCACGTCCCGAATGCCGGACCGCATGGCGGCCAGTGTCCGTTCGGGCGTCGAGCCCCCCGCTAGGACGATCACTATGTCGGGGTACAGCTGATCCAGGCTGGCAGCCAGGGACAACGCATGCTCGGCGTTCGCGTCGGGACCGAAGATGATGACATCGACGGCGCCGCCTTTGTTACGGGCAAGCACTCCAGCGGGGGTTTCGCCGTGCATTGCGGGTTCGGCAACCTGGAGCTCATGGGCTGTTCCCAGCGACGTGGCGAGCCGGTGCTCGAACTCGGCTGCTGCGGTAAGGGCTAGAAAGCGGCTCATTTGAAGATGCCGATCGTGCTGACTGGCGTGCGGTCGCTGGCCGGGGTCTTCACTGACTGCTTGGTCAACCAAATATTGCCGACGCGGGCACTCAGAATGATTTTGGCCGAGTCAGTGGAATTGCGGGCCAGGGTGACGAACGATGAGCCGTTGGGAACGGCAGACATCCCCTTCTCTGCAGCTCCATCGCTAGGCGGGGCCTGCTGGACAGCGGTGACGAGTACTTTGTCGAAAACCAGTTGCGTGCTGGCCATCTGTGACGACGCCGGGTCAATTTGGGTGACGTAGAGGCCCACAAGGTCACCAGCCCGGAGAGTGCCGCCCACCACGCTTTCCGGCGGGAGGAGGATAGTGACTTCCTGCATGCCGTCAGGGACTTTAACAGCTCCAGGCGTGGTCTGTTGCGACGGATCGACGAGACGGCTCGCAAGGACCTGCTCCCCGGGTTCCAATGCGACGGACGTGACTTGCCCGCTGGAACCGTCAAGCGAAGTCAGCGCACCTTCGGCCTTAGCCGCACTGGGGATGGACCGGACCTGGACATGCGAGGCCAGGTCTTCCACTTTTGTTCCGGCTGGAACCGGAGTGTCGACGACGACGATGTCAACAGGTTCGAGTGATTCCTGTGCCCGGCGGTCGGCATTCGATACGTAGTTGACCAGCATCAGTGTGCCGGCGATCGCCAAGACCAGCGCAGCTAGCCCTGCGAGTAGTCGGGATTTCATGGTTACTTCCTCACCTCTTGATACACCTCAACAATGCGTGGACGCACGCGCTGGCGTCAGGGTTGTGTGCGGCTGCCCGCCCACTAACGCCTCTGCCGGCTGCCCCGATGCAGGGAACAGCCGGCAGAGTGGTGGCTTCGGGCTAACCGACAGGAGTCGTCTTGTTGACGATGTTCTGGAAGGCCGAGTTGAGGTTGGTGCCCAGGGTGGTCACCGCGACGATGATGACCACCGCGATGAGGGCCACCATAATTCCGTATTCAACGGCGGTGGCGCCCTTTTCCTCGTCCGAGAGGCGGTTCTTGATTCCAGAGACAAAAGCGAGCATTGAGACCATGAGACCAGTCATTTTCTTTTCCTTTTCCAGAGATTTGAATAGTGAACGAATTTCCGGCAAATCCCCTTTGCGTATTTGCTGGAGCTTCGTTGGAACAACATTTGCACGGCCGCAAACGGCACGGCAATGAAGTTCGATACTCGACTTTTGGAAGGAAAATGTGGACACCACCTGCCCGCATTTGAGAGGTGTACTCAGTTTCCAAGTAGGGGCGGGGCCCGATTACTTGGTTTAATAAGGCGTCTTACTTAATCGGCACCTTTGCGCGTGCGGAGGCTACCTAGGGCAGCAGCAGGATAACGGCCAGGCCGGCTGCCAGCATGGAGGGCCCGTAGGCCACTTCCTTTGGCTTGTTTCCGCGGTTTTTCAGCATAATGACGGCCGAGGCGAGACCTCCGGCGACGAATCCCAGTGCTCCGCCGTAGAACAAGTGGGGCCAGCCTAGGTAGCCCAAGTACAGGCCAAGCGGCGCGGCGAGCTTCACATCACCCATTCCGAGGCTGTTTCGGCTGGTCAGGGCAAGAAAGAGGTACAAAACGAACAAAATTAAGGCGCCGGCAGCTCCGCGTAGCAGGCTACCTGCCTCGCCGGACATCCCTGCGGCGATCCCAAGAAGCACAATTCCGGCTCCCAATAGGGGTAAAACCATCCGGTTGGGCAGTAAATGGTGCAAAAGGTCGATTCGCGCCAGCTGGACGCCGGCAACCGCCAGTAAGACATAGGCGGGGAGCTCGGGGGAGGGCCCGAAGCGCCAGGCCAGCAGGGCCGAGAGTGCAAAAGTGGCCGCCGCCGTCGTAATTCTCAGTCGTACCGTCAGCGGTCCGCTGACATGGGGGAGTACGCGCCCGATGAGGAGCTCTGCCAACTGGCCCAGGCACGCTCCCAGGAGGCCAATGCCGGCTATAAAGAGGATCCCGGTTGACGGTCCGGTCGGCTGCACGGAGAGCAGGGAGATGGAGCCGGCGGTGACGGGGTGGGACACGGTTCCTCCAGGGATGCGGCGGGCCGGCATGGGACAGTCTGCGCAACGAGAGGGGCAGACAGGATGCATCCGGACACCCCATTTTGACCCAAGAGGCCGCAGTCGGCTATTCTTGGTAGTCGTTGTGCGTGTCCTATCTCGATGGTGCGTGCCCGCTTGAGAATCCGGTTGCAGGATAGCTACTCAACGTGCACATTCGAGACCTCAGGATGACTGGTTACATAGAGCCCTCACCTCTGTTCCGGTAGCGCATAGATAGTAGGTGCACCGTAAGAGTGACGCCTAAAACAAGAACGCCAGAACAAGAACGAGGCAAACACCGTGCGTACGTACACCCCGAAGCCCGGCGATATCAACCGCCAGTGGCACGTCATTGACGCCACCGACGTTGTCCTTGGTCGTCTTGCCAGCCAGACCGCAATCCTGCTGCGCGGCAAGCACAAGGCCACCTTTGCGTCCCACATGGACATGGGCGACTTCGTCATCATCATCAACGCTGAAAAGGTTGCCCTCACCGGCGCCAAGCTGGAGCAGAAGCGCGCATACCGCCACTCCGGCTACCCGGGCGGCCTGACCTCCGTCAACTACGCGGAGCTGCTTGAGTCCAACCCGGTTCGCGCCGTGGAGAAGGCCATCAAGGGCATGCTCCCGAAGAACTCTCTCGCTGCACAGCAGCTGGGCAAGCTGAAGGTGTACCGCGGTGCAGAGCACCCCCACGCCGCCCAGCAGCCCAAGACTTTCGAAATCACCCAGGTCGCCCAGTAGTCCTGGCCACCAACCAACTTTTTATCAAGGAGAATCGTGGCTCAGAACGAAGAACTGACCACCGAAGCCGTTGAGGCTGAGGAAAACCTGACCAGCTACACCTCGGAGAGCGGTGCTGCGGAAGCAGCTGCGCCGAAGAAGGAACGCCCGGCACTGACCGTTGCCGGCGCTGCAGTTGGCCGTCGCAAGGAAGCCGTCGCACGCGTTCGCGTTGTGCCGGGCTCCGGCAAGTGGACCATCAATGGCCGCGAGCTGGCGAACTACTTCCCGAACAAGCTGCACCAGCAGGATGTCAACGAGCCCTTCAAGATCCTCGATCTTGACGGCGCCTACGACGTCATCGCCCGTATCCACGGTGGCGGCATCTCCGGCCAGGCCGGTGCCCTGCGCCTCGGCATCGCCCGTTCGCTGAACGAGATCGACACCGAGAACAACCGCGCCACCCTGAAGAAGGCCGGTTACCTGCGTCGTGACGCCCGCGTCATCGAGCGTAAGAAGGCTGGTCTCAAGAAGGCTCGCAAGGCTCAGCAGTACTCCAAGCGCTAATCCCGCTTGGGGCGCAAAGCGCCCCTCCGAAAGCCCGTTCCGCCACTCGGCGGGACGGGCTTTCGCCGTTTCAAGGGCCCCTTATTTGGTGAGTTGGAAGTACTGTGCTCCGTCGATGTCCTCGGCAACGAACCGCTGCCTGACCCATTCGACGATTCGAGCTGACTCGCCGCGCCCTTCAACAGTGAGCGGCGGCAGACCCTGGATCACGACGGATCCTATGCGGCCCTCCATGACAAAGACTTTGAACTGCTCGAGGGTCGGGAAAGGGTCTGTGCCATCGAAGCCGCCGAGTGGCAGGACTGCCCGGCCCAGCCCCAGTTGATAGTTGGCCGCCGACTCTGAACCCACCACGGCTGCCGCCCACGCAGCGGACGAGGGCGACTGGCGGAGGCGTTCCAACAGTGCCGGTGACGGCACGTCACCGAACACAACCGTCAGGAGGCTTGAGGGCGTATCGGGGGACGAGCGGGACCGGTCATCTGTCCGAAATCCGAAGATGCTGGGTCCGGCGTTAACTCCTGCTCCTGTGTGAGAGTTCAGAACTGTATTCATCGACCAGATGACGGGCCCGGTGAACAGCGTGGCCACGAGAAGAAGTGAGGACGCTTTTGCCACTCGGGGCCCCGGGGCCCGAACGAAGACTGCAGCGATGGCTAGGCCCCATAGACAGAGCATGACGACCGGCATCCACGGAATCTCCTGCACCGAATAGGCGGCGGTGATGCAGGCAAAGGCCATGCTCACGATCAAGGTGAGGCCGGTCAGAATCCGAATTCTGGTCCGCTGCAGGCCACGAAGGAAGTGCATCAAGGCAACCGCGGCCAGGACGCACAGGGGCGGCACTGCCGTGAGTACGTAGTAGGGATGCACGATTCCCGACATGAAGGCCAGCACAGTTGCTGCGCAGACAAACCAGATGCCGCAGGCCAGGAGAAGCGCGCGTGCCCCGGGCCGCCCTTGGCGCCGCCTCAGATACCAGACGGCCAGGCAGAGCCCCGCAATGGCCAACGGAAGGAACCAACCACTTTGACCGGAGAACTGCGGCTGGAGAAACCGTTGGAAGCCAGCGTCCAGTTTGTCGGCGGTCCCCGCACCAGGAGCCATTGTCCTGCTGGCATCCGCGCCAGTGAGGCGGTCCAGCCCGTTGTAGCCAAGGGTCAGTTCGATGACGCTATTGTTCCTTGATCCCCCGATGAACGGTCGCTGGGAGGGGCTCGTCAGCTGGACCACAAGCAGCCACCATCCCCCGGTCACGGCGGCAGCCCCGAGTGCGCCCAAAAGTTGCCAGCAACGCTTAACCGCAGGAACGCGCGCAAAGGCCAGGTAGGTCATCCCCACGGCCGGCAACACCAGGAGAACTTGGAGTTGTTTGGTCAGGAACGCCGCGCCCGTAAGGACTCCAGCCAGCAGGAGCCACCGAATCCGGGAGCTGTCCACAGCTTCGAGTGTCAAATAGACAATGCCAATCATGAGCAGCGTCAACAGCGCGTCTGGGTTGTTGTAGCGGAACATCACCGTGGCAACTGGAATGACTGCCAGGAATGTGCCGGACAAAAGTGATGTCGCGGCATCGAAGCGCTTGCGGACCATGCGGTAGAGGAGATAGACGCTGACGACGCCCATGACGGCCTGCGGGAGGAGCAAACTCCAGGAGTTGAGCCCGAACATCCGGACCGAAAGTGACATGACCCAGAGGCTGAGCGGGGGCTTGTCCACGCTTATGGCGTTGTTCGGATCGGACGAACCGAAGAGGAACGAGGTCCAGTCGCGCGAGCCGGACATCGCAGCCGCTGAATAGAACGAATTCGCCCACCCGTTACGGTCAAGCCCCCAGGTGTAGAGCAGCGTTGTGCAAGTAAGGAGAATCAGCAGTGCCGGCCGCTCCCAGACTGGATCCGCCAACCGGCCGCGAATAACTCTGGCCACAAGTTCCGGCGTCCGATGCTGGGACCCGACGCCGCGTGTACCGGTTGCACCCGCGGTGTCAGCCGCGATGCGGCTCACTGGGCTGCTCCTTGGGCGGGCGCCAAGGCGAGTGCGGCGGTCCGGCCGCCGCTGCGGCTGTCGCGGAATACCCAGACTCGCAGCAGCACGAATCTCATCAGGGTTGCGAGAATATTTGCCCCGGTAAGGATTATCAGTTCAAGGTTCGGAGGGGCGTCGGCGTTGACCGTGTGGAGGATGGCCAGCGACGACGACGTCATGGTCCACGCGAGCAGGAACACGACCAGACCTTGGATTTGCTGTGTGAATAGCTTGACCGGCCCGCTAATGCCAAACGTAAAACGGCGGTTGGCCGCTGTGTTGCCGATGGCGGTCAGCAACAGGGCCATGAAATTTGCCTGCTGCGCACCGAATGGAGCCTGAAGGACAAGGTACAGCAGCGCAAAGGCGATGGTGGACAGCGCCCCGACGATTCCGAACCGGAGTACTTGGCCAAAGAAGCTGGGCCGTCCCGGAGGGGCGATCGGCCTGCGACCCAGTTCTGCATAGATGGCTTGAACCGGGATGGTCCCCTTGAAAAGAGCTCCGGCAACGCGTACCAGACCACGCAGATCATCCAACGCGGTCTGTTTGATATCGACTCGGCTGTCGGGGTCGTCAATCCAGTCCACGGGAATCTCGTGGATCCGCAGGCCGGAGCGCTCGGCGATGATCAGCATTTCCGTGTCGAAAAACCAGCCGTTGTCCTCGATGTGGGGGAGAATCCTCCTAGCTACGTCTGCGCGGAGGGCTTTGAATCCACATTGGGCGTCGGAGAACTTCACCTGAAGGGTCCGTCGGAGCAGATAGTTGTAGGACCGTGAAATGAACTCGCGCTTTGGCCCGCGGCTCACCCGGGAACTCTGCCCCAGTCTGGTTCCGATGGAAATGTCCGAGTGGCCAGACAGCAGCGGAGCTACGAGTGGGGGCAGGGCGGCGAGGTCCGTTGACAAATCGACATCGAGGTATGCGACGACGTTGGCCGAGGATGCGCTCCACGCATCCCTCAGCGCGAACCCGCGTCCCTTGACCTCAAGCCGTCGGTGAACAACATTTGGCAACTGCGCCGCTAAGCGTTGGGCAATAGTAGAAGTATTGTCCGTGCTTGCATTGTCCGCAATCGTAATTTGCCACGTCGAAGGCATTTCTTGCGATAAGTAATTCGCGAGCTTAGTGATGCTGCTTTCGAGTACGGCCTGTTCATTAAAGACCGGTACTACGATTTCGAGCGCCAAGCCCCCAGAGCTAGGTTTCATGCCACGAAGCCTAAACGCATCCTGGAAAAGGCAGTAGGTTTTTGGGGAAAGTAGAGTACAAGAAACTTCAAAACCAAGTAGTCGGCCAACCCGCTTGGCTTGGGTGGCCATTTCCATGTGCCGGGATCGTCGCCTCTACGGCGGATTGATGGCGTGCACCCCCTCGTGTGGCCGGCCATCGACTAAGCTTGGTCCGATGTCTAGATTATTTGGAACCGATGGAGTCCGGGGCCTGGCGAACGGGTTGCTGACCGCCGAGCTCGCCTTGCAGCTGGCCCAGGCCGCCGCCGTCATACTTGGCCATGACCGCAACACGACCGGAAAGCGGCCGATCGCAGTTGTGGCACGCGACCCGAGAGCCAGCGGCGAGTTCCTCGCGGCTGCCGTGGAAGCGGGGCTCTCCAGCTCGGGAATCGACGTCTACGACGCCGGCGTGCTGCCCACCCCGGCCGCCGCCTACCTCGTGGCGGACCTCAACGCCGACTTCGGCGTCATGATCTCCGCCTCGCACAACCCCGCGCCGGACAACGGCATCAAGTTCTTCGCCCGCGGCGGCCAGAAGCTGCCCGACGACGTCGAGGACGCCATCGAAGTGCAGCTCGGCAAGGAGCCCTTCCGGCCCGTCGGCGGTGAGGTGGGACGCATCCAGCGCTTCTCCGACGCCGAGGACCGCTACATCGTGCACCTGCTCGGCACGCTTCCGCACCGCCTGGACGGCCTGAAGGTCGTCCTCGACTGCGCCCACGGCGCGGCCAGCGGCTGTTCCCCGCAGGTGTTCAAGGACGCCGGGGCCAACGTGATCGTCATTGGCGCCGAACCTGACGGGCTCAACATCAACGAAGGGGTCGGCTCCACGCACCTCGGCCCGCTCAAGCGGGCCGTCCTGGACCACGGGGCGGACCTCGGCATCGCGCACGACGGCGACGCCGACCGCTGCCTCGCCGTGGACCACGAAGGCAACGAGGTGGACGGCGACCAGATCATGGCCATCCTCGCCGTGGCACTCAAGAACGCCGGAAAGCTTAGGGATGATGTCCTCGTGGCCACCGTCATGAGCAACCTCGGCCTGAAGATCGCCCTGCGCGATGCCGGGATCAGCCTGCGCGAAACCGGCGTGGGGGACCGCTACGTCCTCGAGGAAATGCGCAACGGCGGCTACAGCCTTGGCGGCGAGCAGTCCGGGCACGTAATTTTTGCCGACCACGCCACCACCGGCGACGGCGTACTGACGGGACTGCAGATTGCTGCCCAGGTGGCACTCACCGGCCGCCCGCTCAAGGAGCTGTCTACGGTGATGACCAAGCTGCCCCAGGTCCTCATCAACGTCAAGGGCGTGGACCGTACCCGGGTCAAGGGCGATGCGGTGGTGGCGCAGGCAGTATCCGCGGCAGAATCCGAACTCGGCGACACCGGACGCGTCCTGCTGCGCCCCTCGGGCACCGAGCCGGTGGTGCGCGTAATGGTGGAGGCCGCAGACCACAAAACCGCCCAGGGCGTCGCGGAGCGACTGGCCCAGGTGGTCCGGACCGAACTGGCTTTGGAGCTCGTCCCCGAGTAGCCGGCCGGCAACCGTTTCGTCCGCGAATCGCTGTGCCCGGCGACGCCGGGTTTCCCCACCTATGCCCGCGTCCGACGGCGTGTGGGCCGGTTGCGCCGGCGTGTGCCGGCGTCGTGGTGGCAAAGATGGGGAAATTCCGCGCGGACCGACGCTGCCCCACGGGTAGGCGGGCGCCGCCCTACAAGTACGCCGGGGCGGCTTCCACGCCGAAGTATTCCTCGAGCGTGCCGATGCCGCGGGCGCGCATGTCCGCGGCCGCCTCCTTGCCGATGAAGCGCAGATGCCATGGCTCGTAGAAATACCCGGTTATTTCATGCAGCATCCACGGGTAGCGGACCACGAAGCCGAAGCGGTGGGCATTCGCCTTTGCCCAGATCGCCGCCGGACGGTCCTTGAACTGGGGCGTGAAAGAGTCCGCACCGCTGCCGTCGCCGATGTCGAACGCCCAGCCCGTCTGGTGCTCTGAGTAGCCGGGCCGGGCCGAGGCGGTGTCTGCCTCCGCCTGTCCGCGGGAATTCACGTAGCTGCCGTAGGTGGCCTGCTGCGTCGCGAACGAACGGTACCCGCTGGCCAGGGTGATGATGACGCCGTCGGCAGCCGCTGCCGCGAACATCCTCTCAGCCGCTGCCGCCGTCGCGCCGTTCACCAGCGCCGCCTCACCCGACGTCGCCAAACGGACGGCCGGACGGGCCAGATCCGGCGGCACAAAGGTGGCGGGGGAGAGCGGGCGGTGTTTGTTGACGATCACCCACGGGCTGGTGGGGTCCGAAAGGGAGTGCTGCGGCCCCGGCGCCGCGGCCGAAGGAGGGTGCGCCGCGGCCGATGGCGGGACAGCTGACGGCGCCGGCGTCGCCGCAGTGGTGCTTTCCGAAACGGAAGCCGACGATGAGCTTGCCGGCGGGGTCGACGTCGAAGCGGCGGCGGTCGGCGTCGAACTGCCCGTGCCCGGCGTCGGCCCCGGCGTGCCGGACGGCGTGAAGGACTGGGCCGGGGTGCAGGCGGACAGCGCCGCGAGGCTCGTCCCGGCCAGCAGGAGGCGGCTGAAAGCCCGACGGCTCGGCGATTCCGGGCCGGCTTCCTGCCGTCCCGCCGTCCCGTCCGCGTCGTCGTAGCACATCTGTGCTAGACCTTCCTCAGCAGCATCCGGCGGATGGAGTGGTCGGCGTCCTTGGTGAGGACCAGTTGCGCGCGGCCCCGGGTCGGGAGGACGTTTTCCTCGAGGTTGGGCTCGTTGATGCGCTTCCAGATCTCACGGGCGGTCTCTTCGGCCTCGGCATCGGAGAGTGTTGCGTAACGGTGGAAGTACGATTCCGGCTGGGCGAAGGCTGTGCTCCGCAGTTTGCGGAACCGGTCTACGTACCACTCCTCGATAAACGAAGTTTTCGCGTCCACGTAGATGGAGAAATCGAAGAAGTCGCTCAGGGCCAGGCCCTGCCTGCCGTCCTGCCGCGGCCGGGCCGGGGCCAGGACGTTCAGCCCCTCGACAATCAGCACGTCCGGGCGGCGCACCACCACTTCCTTGCCGGGGACGATGTCATAGGTGACGTGGGAATACCAGGGGGCCCGGACTTCCTCGGCGCCGCCCTTGATCTCGCTCACGAAGCGCAGCAGGGCACGGCGGTCGTAGGACTCCGGAAAACCCTTGCGCTCGAGCAGTTGCCGGCGCTTGAGCTCGGCGAGCGGGTAGAGGAATCCGTCCGTGGTGATGAGCTCCACGTTGGGGGTGCCGGGCCAGCGCCGGAGCATTTCGCGCAGGACGCGGGCGATGGTGGACTTGCCCACGGCCACCGAACCGGCCACGCCGATCACGAACGGCGTGCGCTGGGTGCTTTCGCCGAGGAAGGTGGTGGTGGCCGCGTGAAGCTGGCCCGCGGCTTCCACATAAAGGTGCAGGAGCCGGGACAGCGGCAGGTAGACCTCGCGCACTTCCTTGATGTCGAGGGGGTCCCCGAGGCCGCGAAGGCGGAACACATCCTCTTCATTAAGGGGCTGCTCCATCTGGGCAGCGAGCCGGGACCAGGTCTGCCGGTCCAGCTCCACGAACGGGGAGGCACCTTCCCCGTTCGCTTCATTGCGTTGCAAAGTCACCCTAGAGATTCTGCCCTTCACAACGCCGAGAGCGAAATGGGCTGGCCGGTGGAAGACGGGGCCGGCCCTCCGCAGCCCCGTGCAGGGGCCGTCACGCCTCGTCGGCCCACGTCCTCCCTCCCGGAAACCCGCTAGGCTTATGACCATGTGTGGAATCGTTGGATATGTGGGCCACTCAGATGGCCGGGTAAATGCTGGACACAATGCCTTGGACGTTGTCCTTGAAGGATTGCGGCGCTTGGAGTACCGGGGCTACGACTCTGCCGGTATTGCGGTGGTTGCCGACGGCACCATTTCTTCCCGGAAGAAGTCCGGCAAACTGAGCAACCTCATTGCGGAGCTGGACGCCCGCCCGCTGCCGGAATCCCTCACGGGAATCGGCCACACGCGCTGGGCGACGCACGGCGGCCCGACGGACCAGAACGCGCACCCGCACCTGTCCGACGGCGGCAAGCTGGCCCTGATCCACAACGGCATCATCGAGAACTTTGCCGAGCTCAAGCTCGAGCTCCAGCGCAAGGGCGTCACCTTCGAATCCGAGACCGACACGGAAGTGGCGGCCGCCCTGCTCGGGGACGTGTACCGGAACCAGCTCGGCGGTGACGCCGGCAACGGCGGCCTCACCCGGGCCATGCAGCTTGCCTGCCAGCGGCTCGAGGGAGCTTTCACGCTCCTCGCCGTCCACGCCGACCAGCCCGACGTTGTGGTCGCTGCCCGCCGGAACTCCCCGCTCGTCGTCGGTCTCGGCGAAGGCGAGAACTTCCTCGGCTCCGACGTCTCGGGCTTCATCGACTACACCCGGCGTGCCGTGGAACTCGGCCAGGACCAGATCGTCACGATCACCGCCGACTCCGTGGAAATCACGGACTTCTACGGCGCCCCCGCCGAGGGCAAGGAATACCACGTCAACTGGGACCCGGCCTCGGCGGAAAAGGGCGGCTTCCCGTCCTTCATGGAAAAGGAAATCCACGACCAGCCGGATGCCGTGCTTCAGACTTTGCTGGGCCGTTCCGACATCCACGGCAAGCTGACGCTTGATGAGCTCCGCGTCGATCCGCAGCTGCTCAAGAACGTCAACAAGATCATCGTCCTCGCGTGCGGCACCTCCGCCTACGCCGGGCAGGTGGCGAAATACGCCATCGAGCACTGGTGCCGGATTCCCACCGAGGTCGAGCTCTCGCACGAATTCCGCTACCGGGATCCGATCGTGGACGAGAACACGCTGATTGTCTCCATCTCCCAGTCCGGCGAGACCATGGACACCCTCATGGCGGTCCGCTACGCCAAGGAACAGGGCGCCAAGACCGTCTCCATCTGCAACACCAACGGCTCCACCATTCCGCGCGAATCGGACGCCGTGCTCTACACGCACGCCGGACCCGAAATCGCCGTGGCCTCGACCAAGGCGTTCCTGGCCCAGATCACGGCCGCCTACCTGCTGGGCCTTTATTTGGCACAGCTGCGCGGCAACAAGTTCCAGGGCGAGATCAAGGACATCCTGGCCGACCTGGGCAAGATCCCGGCCAAGATCCAGCGCATCCTCGACAACGAGGCCCAGATCAAGGAACTCGGCCAGTCCATGGCTGACGCCAAGTCCGTGCTGTTCCTGGGCCGCCACGTCGGTTTCCCGGTGGCGATGGAGGGCGCGCTGAAGCTCAAGGAGCTCGCGTACATCCACGCCGAGGGCTTCGCCGCAGGAGAACTCAAGCACGGCCCGATCGCGCTGATCGAGGAAGGCCAGCCCGTCTTCGTGGTGGTCCCCTCCCCGCGCGGCCGCGACTCGCTGCACTCCAAGGTGGTCTCCAACATCCAGGAAGTCCGTGCCCGCGGCGCCAAGACGATCGTGATCGCCGAAGAAGGCGACGAGGCCGTCAAGGCGTACGCCGAACACGTCTTCTACATCCCCGAGACCCCCACGCTCCTGGCGCCGCTGCTCGCAACGGTTCCGTTGCAGATCTTCGCCCTCGCACTCGCCTCGGCCAAGGGTTACGACGTGGACCAGCCACGCAACCTGGCCAAGAGCGTGACCGTAGAATAACGCCATGATTGTTGGCATAGGCGTAGACGTCGTAGACATTGAGCGGTTCGGGCGCCAGCTTGAGCGCACCCCCGGGCTGCGCGACAGGCTGTTCGTCCCCGCCGAGCGGGAACTGAACACGCGGTCCCTCGCCGCGCGGTTTGCCGCGAAGGAGGCCGTGGCCAAGGTGCTGGGGGCGCCGGCCGGCATGAACTGGCAGGACTGCTGGATCGGGCTGGACCAGAACGGCCCCACCGTCCAGGTCAAAGGCACCGTGCTGGCCGTGGCGGAGTCCAAGGGCGTCAAGCGCTGGCACTTGTCCATGAGCCACGACGGCGGGATCGCCACGGCGACGGTTGTCGCCGAAGGCTGAGACGGCCGTCCAGGCAGAACCGGCCCCAGCGCCGAGCATTCCCCAGCGACCGCGAATGGACTGAAACCATGATCAGCGCCTACACCGGAACCCAAGTGCGAGAGGCCGAAAAGCCATTTCTCGACGACACCCTGGGCTCCGGTGCGGGCGCTGTTCTTATGCAGCGGGCCGCGTACGGCCTCGCCAACGCCGTGATCCGCGAACTGCGGAGCCGCGGGCAGCGGCTGTACGGCTCCAGCGTGGCCGTGCTGGCGGGCAAGGGCAACAACGGCGGAGACGGGCTCTTCGCCGCCGCGCTGCTGGCCCGCCGCGGCATGCGCACGACGGCGGTGCTCACCGCGGGCGCGGCCCACGACACCGGGCTGGCGGCGTTCCGGAAGGCCGGCGGGCATGCCGTGGCCCTCACCGGTGACAACGCGGCCGAACTCGCCGCGCTGGCCGGCGGCGCCGACGTCGTGATCGACGCAGTCCTCGGGACCGGAGCCCAGGGCGGGCTGCGTGGACCGGCCGCCGAACTGGTCGCGGCCCTGGAGCGTTCCCGGCCAGGCTCCCGTTCCCCCTTGGTGGTGGCCTGCGATATCCCCAGCGGGGTGGACGCGGACACGGGGGAGGCGCACGCACCGGTGCTGGCGGCCGACATGACGGTGACCTTTGGGGCCGCCAAGGCCGGCCTGCTGGCGGACCCGGGCGCGGACTTCGCGGGCGCCATCCGGGTGGTCCCGATCGGAATCGAGCAGGCGCTGCCATGGCCGTCCCTGCGACGGCTTGAGGCCGCAGACCTGTCCGCCCTCCTGCCACGCCCGCAGCGGCGGGCGCACAAGTACTCCCGGGGGGTGCTGGGGGTGGTCGCGGGCTCCGGCGCTTATCCCGGCGCCGCGGTGCTGGCCTGCCAGGGCGCCCTGGCAGCCGGCGCCGGAATGGTGCGGTACCTGGGGCCGCCGGACGTCGCCGACCTGGTTCGCCGTTCCTGTCCCGAGGTGGTGTGCAGCGCCGGCGCCGTGGCCGACACGCACGTTCAGGCGTGGCTCGTTGGCTCCGGACTCGATGACTCCGATGAGGAGCAGTTGCAGCGCGCCCGTGACGCCGCAGACTCGGGCCTGCCGACGATCGCCGACGCCGGCGCGTTGCCGGCCCTGCCTGATGTGCTCGCCCCGCAAGTGATCCTGACACCCCACGCCGGCGAACTGTCGGCATTGCTTCAGCGCCTCGGGGCTGGGTTGGACCGCTCCGCCGTCGAAGCATCCACCCTCAGCGCTGTGCGGCGGGCTGCGGGCCTGACTGAAGCCACCGTGCTGCTCAAGGGCGCCACGACCCTTGTGGCCTCCCCCTTCCAGGACTTCTTCAGCCAGTCCGAAGGCACGCCCTGGCTCGCCACGGCAGGCAGCGGCGACGTCCTGGCCGGAGTCATCGGCGCGCTGCTGGCCCAGTTGGGCGCCGACGTCGGGCGCTTCGGTGCATATGACATCGACCCCGACGCCAGATGGGCGGCGATCGCGGCGATGGCAGCCAGCATCCACGGTCTTGCCGGAGTCCGGGCTTCCCGCGGGGGGCCAGTGACCGCAACGGCCATCGCCCGTGCCATTCCGGAGGTGATGCGGGAGCTGTAACAAACGGGGGCGCTCCGAGCGCCCGGGCAAATACTAACCCTACTTACAAGTAGTCTGTCTAGAGAATATTCGTTCCGCACGAGGAGTACACATGGAAGTCTGGCCCGGATCGGCTTACCCGCTGGGAGCCACTTTTGACGGCACTGGCACCAACTTTGCCCTGTTCAGCGAGCGTGCCGAGCGGGTGGAACTGTGCCTCCTCGCTGACGACCTCACCGAAACCCGGATCGAACTGACCGAAGTGGACGGCTACGTGTGGCACTGCTACCTGCCGCAGGTCCAGCCCGGACAGAAGTACGGCTACCGGGTCCACGGCCCGTACGAACCCGAACACGGCAACCGCTTCAACCCGAACAAGCTGCTGATGGACCCCTACGCCAAGGCCGTCCAGGGCCAGATCGACTGGGACCCGGCGCTCTTCACCTACGAATTCGGCGACCCCGACTCGCGCAATGACAGCGACTCGGCCCCGCACACCATGCACGGCGTCGTCATCAACCCGTTCTTCGAGTGGGACGGCGACCGCCAGCTGCGGATCCCCTACCACCAGTCGGTCATCTACGAGGCGCACGTCAAGGGCCTGACCGAGCTCCACCCGGAAATTCCCGAAGAGCAGCGCGGCACCTATGCCGGCGTGTCCCACCCGGCCGTGATTGAGCACCTGAAGAAGCTCGGCGTCACCGCGATCGAGCTCATGCCCGTCCACCAGTTCGTCAACGACGGCACGCTCGAGGAGAAGGGCCTCAACAACTACTGGGGCTACAACACCATCGGCTTCTTCGCCCCGCAAAACACCTACAGCTCCTCCGGCGACGTCGGGCACCAGGTGCAGGAATTCAAGGCCATGGTCCGCGAGCTGCACAAGGCCGGCATCGAAGTGATCCTGGACGTGGTGTACAACCACACCGCTGAAGGCAACCACCTCGGCCCCACGCTGTCCTTCAAGGGCATCGACAACCAGGCCTACTACCGGCTGGTGGACGATGACCTGAAGCACTACATGGACTACACCGGCACCGGTAACTCCCTCAATGTCCGGCACCCGCACTCCCTTCAGCTGCTGATGGACTCCCTGCGCTACTGGGTGACGGAAATGCACGTCGACGGCTTCCGCTTCGACCTCGCCTCCACCCTGGCCCGCGAGTTCTACGACGTGGACAAGCTGTCCACCTTCTTCGAACTCATCCAGCAGGACCCGATCGTCTCCCAGGTCAAGCTGATCGCCGAGCCGTGGGACATCGGCCCGGGCGGCTACCAGGTGGGCAACTTCCCGCCCCAGTGGACCGAGTGGAACGGCAAATACCGCGACACGGTCCGCGACTTCTGGCGCGGCGAGCCCTCGACCCTGGGCGAATTCGCCTCCCGCCTGACCGGTTCCGCGGACCTCTACGAAAGCTCCGCCCGGCGCCCGGTGGCCTCGATCAACTTCGTCACGGCGCACGACGGCTTTACCATGCGCGACCTCGTGTCCTACAACGAGAAGCACAACGACGCCAACGGCGAAGGCAACAACGACGGCGAATCCCACAACCGCTCCTGGAACTGCGGCGAGGAAGGGGACACGGACAACGACCAGGTCCTGACCCTCCGTGCCCGCCAGCAGCGCAACTTCATCGCCACCTTGCTGCTCTCGCAGGGCGTCCCGATGCTCCTGCACGGCGACGAGCTCGGCCGCACCCAGCAGGGCAACAACAACACCTACTGCCAGGACTCCGAGCTGAGCTGGATCCACTGGGACGCGATGGACCAGCCGCTGGTGGAGTTCACCGCCGTCGTCAACAAGATCCGGCACGACCACCCGACGTTCCGCCGCAGCCGCTTCTTCGACGGCCGCCCGGTGGTCCGCGGTGAGGGCGAGAAACTGCCGGACATCGTCTGGCTGAAGACCGACGGCACCGGAATGCTCCCGGAGGACTGGGGCAGCGGCTTCGGCCGGACCATCGGTGTGTTCTACAACGGCCACGGCATCCAGGAACAGGACTCCCGCGGACGCCGGATCACCGACGACAGTTTCCTGCTCGGCTTCAACGCCCACGACGGCGACGTGGACTTCGCCCTGCCGGCCGAGGAGTACTCACGGTTCTGGGACGTGCTGGTGGACACCGCGGACCAGGCGGACACTGAGGCCCCGCTGAAAGCCGGGTCCGTGCTGAAGCTGGCGGCAAAGTCGATGGTGGTGCTCCGGGCCCACTCCGGCCCCGAGGTGGAAGTGGACTACTCCGCGGCAGCCTCCCTCGCCGCGATGGCCGAGCACGAGGATTCGGCGGATGCAGGTTCTGCGGTCCCGGCACCGGAAACTCCGGCGGACCCGGCACCGGAGGCGCCGGCTCCGGCGGACCCGGCTCCGGCTCCGGAGGCCACGGCAACCGGCGCCTCCAAGGGCTCGGCGAAAGCCTCCGGCTCGAAAAAGGCGGGGGCCGACAAGCCGAAGACCCCGAAGGGCCGGGCTAAATGAGAACCCCCGTCTCGACGTACCGGCTGCAGATCCGGCCCGGGTTTACGCTGCAGGACGCCGCGCAGACCGTGCCGTACCTGAAGTCGCTGGGCGTGGACTGGATCTACCTCTCGCCGATCCTCACGGCGGAGCGCGGCTCGGACCACGGCTACGACGTCACCGATCCCTCCGCCATTGATCCGGACCGGGGCGGCGCGGACGGCCTGCTGGCGGCGTCGGCCGCCGCGCGGGAGGCCGGAATGGGTGTGCTGGTCGATATCGTGCCCAACCACGTCGGCGTCGCGACCCCGGCCCAGAACCCGTGGTGGTGGTCGCTCCTGAAGGAGGGGCAGCAGTCCCGCTACGCGCAGGCGTTCGACGTCGACTGGAACTTCGGCGGCGGCCGGGTGCGGATCCCGGTGCTGGGGGACGACTCCGACGTCGACGCGCTGGAAATCAAGGACGGGGAACTGCGCTACTACGACCACCGCTTTCCGCTTGCAGAGGGCACGTATACCGCAGGTGACTCGACTGCCGACGATCCCCGCGAGGTCCACGACCGTCAGCACTACGAACTGATCGGCTGGCGCCGGGCCGACACGGACCTGAACTACCGCCGGTTCTTTGCCGTCAACAGCCTGGCCGGGATCCGGGTGGAGATCCCCGAGGTCTTCGATGAAGCCCACGCGGAGGTTGTGCGCTGGTTCCGGGAGGGGCTCGTCGACGGGCTGCGGATCGACCACCCGGACGGCCTCGCCGATCCGGAGGGATACCTGCACCGGCTGCGGGAGGCCACGGGCGGCAGCTACCTGCTGATCGAGAAGATCCTGGAGCCGGGCGAGGCCCTGCCGGCCGGCTTCGAGTGCGAGGGCACCACCGGCTACGACGCCCTCGCTGACGTGGACCGGGTGTTCGTCGACGCCGCGGGCCAGGCCCCGCTTGACGCGCTCGACGCCGAACTGCGCGGCGGCGCTGCCGACTACGAGGACATGATCCGCGGCACCAAACGCCGGATCACGGACGGAATCCTGCACTCGGAGATGCTCCGGCTGGCACGGCTGGTCCCTGCCGCCGCAGGACTGGGCCAGGAAGCCGCGGCGGACGCACTGTCCGAGATCATCGCCGCGTTCCCGGTCTACCGCAGCTATCTTCCGGAGGGTGCTGACGTCCTGAGGGAGGCATGCGAACTCGCGGTCCGCCGCCGCCCCGAACTGGAAGGCGCCGTCGGCGTGCTGCTGCCGCTGCTGCTCGACGCGCAGGCAGCCCCCTCCGCAGAACTGGGCATGCGCTTCCAGCAGACCTCCGGGATGGTCATGGCCAAGGGCGTGGAAGACACCGCGTTCTTCCGCTACACCCGGCTGGGCACCCTGACCGAAGTCGGCGCCGACCCCACCGAGTTCGCCGTGGTACCGGAGGAATTCCACACCCGGATGGCCCGGCGCCAGGCCGAGCTGCCATTGTCCATGACCACCCTCAGCACCCACGACACCAAGCGCAGCGAGGACACCCGGGCCCGGATCTCGGTCCTGGCCGAACTCGCGCCGGAATGGCAGGCATCCCTGCAGCGGCTGCAGAAGCTGGCGCCGCTGCCGGACGGCCCGCTGGCCAACCTGCTGTGGCAGGCCCTAGCAGGCGTCTGGCCCGCAGACCGGGACCGGCTGCAGTCCTACGCGCAAAAAGCCGCCCGGGAGGCCGGAAACTCGACCAACTGGATCGATCCGGACGAGGCCTTTGAGGCGAAACTTGCAGCCGCCGTCGACGCCGCCTTCGACACCCCGGAGGTGACCGCCGAACTGGAGTCCCTCGTGGCCCTGCTGGAGCCCTACGGGGCCGCCAATTCTCTGGGCGCCAAGCTCGTGCAGCTCACCATGCCCGGGGTGCCGGACGTGTACCAGGGCACCGAATTCTGGGACCGCTCGCTGACCGATCCGGACAACCGGCGGCCGTTCGACTTCGGTGCCCGCCGGCGCGCCCTCGCCGCGCTCGACGCCGGTGAGCGTCCGGCGTCGTTCCTGGACGAGGCAGCGAAACTCCTCGTCACCTCGCGGGCCCTGCGGCTGCGCCGGGACCGGCCGGAGCTGTTCACCGGGTACGCCCCGGTCACCGCCACGGGCTCCGCCGCTGCGCACCTGCTCGCCTTTGACCGCGGGACTCCCGCAGCCCCGGGCGCGCTGACGCTCGCCACCCGGCTGCCCCGCGGCCTGGAGCAGCGCGGCGGCTGGCAGGACACGACCGTCGAGCTCGCCGCGGCCATGGCCGATGAACTGACCGGTGCCACACACGGTCCGGGCACCGTGGCGGTGGGGGAGATCCTGCGGGACTACCCCGTGGCCCTCCTGGTGCCCACCGCCTAAGCAGTCCTTCGATATGGGGAAAAGTACCGACATGGGGAACGGAAGAATGCCATGACCTTGCCTGCACACGGAAGCGACCGCTTCGATCTCTGGGCACCGGAAGCGCAGGACGTCACGCTCCTCGCTGACGGCCGGAAGTACGACATGACCCGCCGCGGCGCGGAGGCACCCGGCTGGTGGACCGCCGCCGGGGCGCCCGCCGCCGGGGACGTGGACTACGGCTACCTGGTGGACGGGGATCCCACCCCGCTGCCGGACCCGCGGTCCCGCCGCCAGCCCGCGGGCGTGCACGCGCTCTCCCGCACGTTCGACGCCGGAGAATACCAGTGGGCTGACGGCCAGTGGGCGGGGCGGGAGCTCAAGGGCGCCGTCATCTACGAACTCCATGTGGGCACGTTCACGCCGGAGGGAACACTGGACGCCGCGGCAGGGAAGCTGTCGTACCTGGCGGAGCTGGGCATCGACTTCGTCGAGCTGCTGCCGGTCAACGGGTTCAACGGCACCCACAACTGGGGCTACGACGGTGTCCTCTGGTACGCCGTGCACGAAGGCTACGGCGGACCCGCCGCGTACCAGCGCTTCGTGGACGCCGCCCACGCCGCCGGCCTGGGCGTCATCCAGGACGTCGTCTACAACCACCTCGGCCCCAGCGGCAACTATCTTCCCCGGTTCGGGCCCTACCTGAAATCGGGGGAGGGCAACACCTGGGGCGACTCGGTTAACCTTGACGGCCCGGAGTCGGACGAGGTGCGCCGCTACATCCTGGACAACGCCGCGATGTGGCTGCGCGATTACCACGTGGACGGCCTGCGCCTGGACGCCGTGCACGCCTTCAAGGACGAGCGCGCCGTGCACCTGCTGGAGGACTTCGGCGCCCTCGCCGACGAAATAGCCGCCGAGACCGGACGTCCGGCCACGATGATCGCGGAATCGGACCTGAACAACCCGCGCCTGCTCTACCCGCGGGACACCAACGGGTACGGGCTGGCCGGGCAGTGGAGCGATGACTTCCACCACGCCGTCCACGTCAACGTCAGCGGCGAAACCACCGGCTACTACGCCGACTTCGACTCGATCGGGGCGCTGGCCAAGGTCCTGGAGCGCGGGTTCTTCCACGACGGCAGCTACTCCAGCTTCCGCGCCCGCCACCACGGCCGGCCCATCGACCCGGCCCAGGTCCACCCCGCCGCGCTGGTGGTGTGCAGCCAGAACCACGACCAGATCGGCAACCGTGCCACCGGGGACAGGCTGTCCCAGACCCTGGGCTACGGGCCGCTCGCGCTCGCCGCCGTCGCCACCCTGACTTCGCCGTTCACGCCCATGCTGTTCATGGGCGAGGAATACGGGGCCACCACCCCGTGGCAGTTCTTCACCTCCCACCCGGAACCGGAGCTGGGCAAGGCGACGGCCGAGGGCCGGATCAGGGAGTTCGAGCGCATGGGCTGGGACCCCGCCGTCGTCCCCGACCCGCAGGATCCGGAGACCTTCATCCGGTCCAAGCTGGACTGGGCCGAGGCCTCGGGAGGGGACCACGCCCGCCTCCTGGAGCTGTACCGGGCGCTCATCGCGCTGCGCCGCACCACGCCGGACCTGACGGAACCCGGTTTCGAGGACACCGCCGTCGACGTCAGCGAGGACGAGGGCTGGCTGCTGCTGCGCCGCGGCCGCACCGAGGTGGCGATGAACTTTTCCGCCGAGGCGCGGCGGGTCCCGGTCCGCGGGGCGGCCCTGGCCCTGGCAACCGACGACGGCGTCCGGCTGGACCCGGCTTCCGGTGCTGAACCCGCTCCTGGCGGCGCGGCGCCGGCCACACCACTGCATCTACCCGGCCACAGCGCCGCGGTACTCACCCACTAAGGCAGGATATGACGTATGACATATTTGGCAGCTGATACCCGCTACGACTCCATGCCCTACCGCCGCGTGGGGCGCAGCGGCCTGAAACTCCCGGCCATCTCACTGGGCCTGTGGCACAACTTCGGCGACGACAAGCCGTTCGAGATCCAGCGCGCCATCCTGCGCCGGGCCTTCGACCTGGGCGTCACCCACTTCGACCTCGCCAACAACTACGGCCCGCCCTATGGCAGCGCCGAGACCAACTTCGGCCGCCACTTCAAGGACGACTTCAGGCCGTACCGCGACGAGCTGATCATCTCCAGCAAGGCCGGCTATGACATGTGGCCGGGCCCGTACGGCAACTTTGGCTCCCGCAAGTACCTGCTGGCCAGCCTGGACCAGTCGCTGGGCCGGATGGGCCTGGACTATGTGGACATCTTCTACAGCCACCGCCCGGACCCCGAAACGCCGATGGAAGAAACCATGGGCGCCCTGGACCAGGCCGTGCGCTCCGGGAAGGCGCTCTACGCAGGCATTTCGTCCTACACCCCGGAACAGACCATCGAGGCCGCGGGGATCCTCAAGGAACTCGGCACCCCGCTGCTGATCCACCAGCCCAGCTACTCCATGCTCAACCGCTGGACCGAGAACGGCAGCCCCAACCTCTTCGAGGCGCTGGAGCAGGTGGGCGCCGGATCCATCGCGTTCTCGCCGCTGGCCCAAGGCATGCTCACCGACCGCTACCTGAAGGGCATTCCGGCCGACTCCCGGGCCGCCCAGCACAAATCCCTGGGCGAATCCATGATCACCGAGCAGAAACTGGACCGCGTGCGCGGGCTCAACCGGATCGCCGAGGGCCGCGGGCAGACGCTCGCGCAGCTGGCCATCGCCTGGATCCTGCGCGATCAGGGCAAGGGCTCGTCGGTCACGTCCGCACTGGTGGGCGCGTCCAGCGTCCGGCAGCTTGAGGACACCTTGTCGGCGATCAACAACCTGGATTTCACGGCCGATGAGATCGACGCGATCGACGAATTCGCCGTCGAATCAGACATCAACCTGTGGGCCCAGAAGTCGTAAGCATCCGCAGTTACCGCAGTTAACAGAAGCGCCGGGGCCGCCGGGGAACAACCGCGGCCCCGGCGGCGTTGACTAGACTACTAAGGGCGCCTTACGGCGTCGTGTCCGCCTGCCGCCCGCACAACTGATGCAGTACCTCAGAGTGCGGCCGCGCCGGTCACCCTTGTTTCTCAAAAGGAGTTCCGTGTCTTCACATCCGATTCGTGTTGCAATCGTCGGCGTAGGTAACTGCGCCGCTTCGCTGGTCCAGGGCGTCCAGTACTACAAAGATGCCGACCCCAAGGCCACGATCCCGGGCCTGATGCACGTGGAGTTCGGCCAGTACCACGTCGGCGACGTCCAGTTCGTTGCCGCGTTCGACGTCGACGGCAAGAAGGTGGGGCAGGACCTGTCCGACGCCATCCTGGCCAGCGAAAACAACACCATCAAGATCGCCGATGTCCCGCCGACCGGCGTCACGGTCCAGCGCGGCCACACCCTGGACGGCCTGGGCAAGTACTACCTCGAGACCATCGAGCAGTCCCCGGAGGAGCCGGTCGACGTCGTCCAGGCCCTCAAGGACGCCCAGGTTGACGTCATGGTCTGCTACCTGCCGGTCGGCTCCCAGCAGGCCGCCGAGTTCTACGCCCAGTGCGCGATCGATGCCGGCGTGGCGTTCGTCAACGCCCTGCCGGTCTTCCTGGCCGGCACCAAGGAGTGGGCGGACAAGTTCACCGCCGCGGGCGTGCCGATCGTGGGCGATGACATCAAGAGCCAGATCGGTGCCACCATCACGCACCGCGTCATGGCCAAGCTGTTCGAGGACCGCGGCGTCACCCTGGACCGCACGTACCAGCTGAACGTCGGCGGCAACATGGACTTCAAGAACATGCTCGAGCGCGACCGCCTGGAGTCCAAGAAGATCTCCAAGACCCAGGCCGTCACCTCCAACGTCGAGGCCGAGCTCGCCGCCAAGGACGTCCACATCGGCCCGTCCGACTACGTCCAGTGGCTCGATGACCGCAAGTGGGCCTTCGTCCGCCTTGAGGGCCGCAACTTCGGCGACGCCCCGGTGTCGCTGGAATACAAGCTCGAAGTCTGGGACTCGCCCAACTCCGCCGGCGTGATCATCGACGCTATCCGTGCCGCCAAGATCGGCCTGGACCGCGGCATCGGCGGCCCGCTGGTCTCGGCGTCGAGCTACTTCATGAAGTCCCCGCCGGAGCAGTTCAACGACGACCTCGCCCGTGAAAAGGTCGAGGCCTTCATCCGCGGCGACCTGGAGCGCTAACCGCCCCCGCTGCCGCCCTGCCTCTGGACGCTCCCTCACGTTTGGCGTGTTCCAACCCGACGCTCCCTCACCAATGGTGGGGGAGCGTCGTCGTTTTCGGATTGGGTCCGGGATGCTCCCTCACCTTTGGCCGATACCGACCCGATCCTCCCTCACGTCTTGCAGACATCGGCGGCTCGCTGCCTCAGATTGCGCTGGAAAAGCCAGCTGCGGCCGGCGGGCTGAGGTATGAGGTGCGGAGGATTCGCTTCATCTTGGTGACGGCGCCGGAGAAGCCATCCGCGAGGTCATCTTTTGTCAGGACGAGCACTGTCCATCCGGCTGCCTCGAAGGCCTTGTCACGGCGGCGGTCGCTGAAGATCTGTGCGGGGAGCAGGTGGTGCCCGCCGTCGTACTGAACCGCCAGCCGCCGACGGCGATACCCAAGGTCCGCCGTCGGCGCGGCAGGACTGTCCGGTCGCAGCGGGAGCTGCAGTTCCGGTTCCGGGAGCCCGGCGTCGCACATCGCCAGCCGCAGCAACGTCTCCGGCGCTGAATCCGAGCCCACGCGCATCAAGTCCAGTGCGGCACGGGCGCGGACGATTCCCTGCAGGTTCGGGTGACGGCCCACCATCCAACGCAGCTCATCGATGGTCGCAAAGGGATCACTGCGCCCTTCCAACCCCAGTCGGGGAATCCGCACCAGCTCATCACCCAGGCAGACCAACTCCGGCAGGCTCAACCGCAGGGCGAGGTCGAGCCACGTCCGGGAGCGCGTGCTGATCCGGATCCCGTCCACTGTCTCGACCTCGCCCTCCAACGCAAGAACCGTGTGTCCGAGAATGCCTTTGCGCCGGACCTCCGGGAGCGCCCGCGGCTTGCTCAGGTGTAGCTCCTCCGAGTCCGAGAGCCAAGGAGGCAATATCTGGCATCGGAGCCTGGCAGCGGTGACGTGGGAGATCCAGGCGCCGGGCGACGCTGCGGCCAACGCACGAGCCGCCGCCTCCAGCTCGAAGTCCCAATCCGTGGGCCGGTAGAGACCCCGGCTGATGTGAATTACGTCGGAGTGCCTGAGCCTGGTTCTCGGCACTCCCAAGGACCTTGCATCCGCGATGGTAAAGGGTGCTGCGCTGAGTGGACCGGGAAGCTTCGTAGGCTTTTCCATGCTGGCATTTTGAACCTATTTGGAGAGCCGCGCAGGAGTTATCCACAGATGTCCCGGATCGGCCCGCGGCGGCAGGCGCAAGCGCCGCGCCGGACCTGAGGGAGCGTCGGTTGGGGAGTTGCCGGACCTGAGGGATCGTTGGTTGGGGGGATGCAGGAGGTGAGGGAGCGTCAGGTGGTTTAGAAGAGGCCGACCGGGTTGCCGGCGTCGTCGACGTCCATCCGCATCGCTGCCGGCACCTTGGGCAGGCCCGGCATGGTCATCACGGCGCCGGTGAGGGCCACGATGAAGCCCGCGCCGGTCTTGGGGATGAGATCCCGGACGTGGATGGTGAAGCCCTTGGGCGCGCCGAGGCGGGTGGCGTCGTCGGTGAAGGAGTACTGGGTCTTCGCCATGCACACCGGCATCCCGGACCAGCCGTTCTTCTCGATCTCGGCCAGCCGTTTCAGCGCGGGCACGGAGAAATCCACGCCGTCGGCGCCGTAAATCTCCTGCACGATGGTCCGGATCTTGTCCTCCACGGACATCTCCAGCGGATACAGGTGCCGGAAGCCGTGCGGGGCGTCGATCGCGGCCGCTACCTTCGCCGCGAGCTCGTCGCCGCCGTCGCCGCCACCGCCGCGGCCCCAGACATCGGCCACCGCGGCCTGGACACCCTCCGCGGCGCACCACTGAAGCAGCCAGTCCAGCTCCTCGGCGGTGTCCGTGGCGAATTTGTTGACCGCCACGACCGGGGTGATGCCGAACTTCTCGACGTTGCGGATGTGGCGCCGCAGATTGGCGACGCCGGCGGCCAGCGCATCCACGTTGGGCTCCTTGAGCAGGTCTTTCGGCACGCCGCCGTGCATCTTGAGCGCCCGGACGGTGGCCACGAGGACGACGGCGGACGGGGCGACGTCGGCCATCCGCGCCTTGATGTCCATGTACTTTTCGGCGCCGAGGTCCGCGCCGAACCCCGCCTCGGTGATGACGATGTCCGCAAGGCGGCGGGCCGTCTGCGTGGCGATGAGGGAGTTGCAGCCGTGGGCGATGTTGGCGAAGGGCCCGCCGTGCACCAGCGCCGGGGTGCCGGCGATGGTCTGCACGAGGTTGGGTTTGATCGCGTCCTTGAGCAGCATGGTCAGGGCGCCCTGGACGCCGAGGTCGGCCACGGTCACGGGCCGGCGGTCGTAGGTGTAGCCGAATGTGATCCGGCCGAGCCGGTCGCGCAGATCGTTCAGGTCCGTGGCGAGGCAGAACACGGCCATGATCTCCGAGGCCACGGTGATGTCGAAGCCGTCCTGCCGCGGCGTGCCCTGGGCGGGCCCGCCGAGGCCGATCACGACCTCGCGGAGGGACCGGTCGTTCATGTCCAGGACGCGCTTGAACGTCATCCGGCGCGGATCGATGTTGAGCTCGTTGCCCTGGAAGATGTGGTTGTCCACGAGGGCCATGAGGGCGTTGTTCGCCGAAGTGATGGCGTGGAAATCGCCCGTGAAGTGCAGGTTGATCTGGTCCATCGGCAGCACCTGGGAGTAGCCGCCGCCGGTCGCGCCGCCCTTCATGCCCAGGATGGGGCCGAGCGAGGGTTCGCGCAGCGCGATCATCACGCTGTGCCCGGCCCGGGCCAGGGAATCCGCGAGCCCCACCGTCGTGGTGGACTTGCCTTCGCCGGCGGGGGTGGGCGACATCGCGGAGACCAGCACCACCTTGCCGGGCGCGCGCACGGGGGTGCCCGCCGGAACGGTCAGCTTCGCCGGGTCGATCTTGGCCTTGTAGGGTCCGTAGAATTCCAGCGCGTCCGGGGCGATGCCGGCGGCCGCCGCAATCTCCCCGATCGGCTTCATGACTGCCCGCTGGGCAATTTCCAGGTCGCTGGGGACGTTGTTCCCGGCAGTGGTGGTCTCAGACATCGTTGTCCTTCGGCTCGTGGCGTCGGCGGGTTTGTCCCGGTCCGGTGTTGCCGGGCGGGGTTGGAGCGGGCGGAGGGGGTGGAACCGGTTCAGGGTGTGTGGCCCACCGGGATGGTCAGGCTTCCAAAATACTGGCTTACGGCGGTGTGGTAGCTCTCCAGCGTAATCGCGGCGGTGCGTTGCCAGCCGAACTCCTGGGCGTGGATCGCGGCGGCGCGCCCCATGTCGGTGCGGGTTTGGGTGTCGTCGAAGAGCGACTCGAGGGCGTCCGCCCAGTCGCTGGCCTTGTGGCCCTCGATCAGCATCCCGGTCCGTCCGTCCTGGACGGCGCGGGAGAGGCCGCCGACTTTCGTGGCGAGGACCGGCGTCCCGCAGGCCTGCGCCTCCAGCGCCACCAGGCCGAAGGACTCGCTGTAGGAGGGCATCACGACGACGTCGGCGCACCGGTACCAGCCGGCCAGCTCCGGGGCGTTCACCGGCGGGTGGTGGGTGGCGACGTCGTCCATTCCGGCGGCGCTGATCAGCGTCTTGAGGTTGAAGTCCTTGGCGCCGCTGACGGCCCCCAGGATGGTCAGCTGCAGGTCGATGTCCGGGCGCCGGGAGCGCAGGAGCGCCGCCGCCTTGATCAGGATCTGCGGGCCCTTGAGCCGCTGGATACGGCCTGCGAACAGCAGATGGAACTTGCCCGGGGCGATGCCGTGCTGGGCCCTGGCCCGGTTCCTGAAGGCCGGCGTGAAGACGGCCAGGTCCACGCCGGGCGGCGCGACGTCGATGTGGTCGATGTCGGCGTTGTAGTGCGAGACCAGCTCGGCCGCTTCGGTGCCGGTATTGGCGATCAGCCGGGTGGCGCCGTCGACAATCCGGTGCTCGCCGTCCTCACGCCGCCGCGGCTCGGGCTGTTCGCCGGACTCGAGGAGCTGGTTCTTGACCTTCGCCATCGTGTGCATGGTGTGGACGAGGGGCAGCCGCCACAGCTCCGCGAGCTCCAGCCCGGCCACCCCTGAGACCCAGTAGTGGGAATGGATGACGTCATACCGGCCGTGCGGCTGGAGCTGCCGGATCCGGTTGATCTCGGCGACCATGCTGTGCAACAGCCCCGGGAGCTCCTCCTTGGGCAGCTTACGGGGCGGGCCGGCGAGGACGTTGTGCACGCACACGCCCGGGGACGGGTGTTCGACGGCGGGCTGCGTGGCCGAGGTGGACCGGGTGAAGATCTCCACTTCCACGCCGGTTTCGGCGAGGGCGGCGGCCAGCGCCCGGACGTACACGTTCATGCCGCCGGCGTCACCGGAGCCGGGCTGTTCCATGGGCGAGGTGTGCAGGGAAAGGAAAGCGACGCGGCGGATCAGCGACACGATTCCCCTTTCCTCTGCCCATTTCTTTCTGCCCAATGCATGTCGATAAAACATTACTCCTGAAGTGCCGCCCGGTTCACGGGCCCGTTCGGTTCGCAGACCGGGGCGTGCTGCTAACGTGGCCGCTGTGAACACAACGACAGGACAAGAACCTGCAGCCGGCTGGACCATCCGGGAGGCCCGCCCGGAGGACTGGCCGGGCATCTGGGCGATCCTGGAACCCGTCGTCCTGGCCGGGGAGACCTTCACCTGGGACCGGGACACCGCCGAGGACGAGGCCCGCGCACGCTGGTTCAAACAGGCGCCGGGCCGGACGTTCGTCGCGGTTGCCTCCGACACCGGCGCGATTCTTGGCACCGGCGAGCTGCACCCCAACCAGGGCGGCGGCGGCAGCCATGTGGCCAACGCGGGTTACATGGTCCACCCGGGCCAGGCCGGCCGCGGACTGGCCCGGGCCCTCTGCGCCTATTCGCTTGACGCCGCGCGCGACGCCGGTTTCCGGGCCATGCAGTTCAACGCCGTGGTGGAAAGCAATGTCAGGGCCGTGGCTGCGTGGAAATCCATGGGCTTCGAGGTGCTCGCGACCATTCCCGAGGCGTTCAACCACCCTGAACTGGGCTACGTGGGCCTGCACGTGATGTACCGAAAGCTGTAGGGTTGCCGGCCCGGTGCCGCGGGACGCCGGGACGCTGATGTTGGCGGGCCGTTAAGGCCCGCGGGCAGCTACGGCCCGCCGTGCCAGAGACGGCCCAGTTCCGGGAAGGCTGCTTCATAGCCGGCCAGCAGTTTTCCAGCGAGGTCATCCGAGTCCACGAGCGGATGCCTGGCGAACGCGGCGAGGGCCGCCTCCCGCCGGCCGGTCGTCGCCGCCTCCACCACGAGCCGTTCGACGTCCTTGACGCGCCGCAGCAGCTCCAGTTGCGCCGGTCCCGGGCGGTCCTGCGGGACCGGCCTGGCGCCGTCGGGCGTCACCCGGCACGGAACTTCGACGACGGCGTCGGCCGGCAGCCCCGGGACAGCCGGCACCACCTGTGCTCCGGACCCGGCGCCGCCCGCTTCCGGGCCGGCGCCGCCCGCTTCCGGGCCGGCGGACCCGGGGGTGGTGACGGCGTTGCGCGTGTTGAGGATCAGGTCCGCCGGGCCGCCGCCGGAGAGGGCGCGCATGGCCGCCAGCGCCACCCGCTCGTAGCCGCCGCCGGCGAGGTCGGTCTCGTCGCGGCGTTCGCCCGAGGTGCGGGCCTCCGCTAGGTAGCCCTCCTCGCGGGACCTGCGGGCATCCTCCCACAGCGCAAAAGCCTCGGCTCCGGCGGCAGCCAGGCGGGGATAGAGTTCGGCCTGCTGCCGGGCGATCGATTCCCCCCGGGTCTGACCTGCGGCGCGCATGCCGGCCACCGCACGAACGGTGTCGTAGTAGTAGAAAAGATATTCATTCGGCAGGCAGCCAAGGCTGGCCAGCAACCCGGGCGGGAACAGCCGGCCTTCCTCGAATTCCGACAGCGCCGCAGGGTTCGTGAGCAGTGCCGGGAGGGCGTCCCGGCCCCCGGCCTCCAGCCGGTACAGCCAGCCGAGGTGGTTCAGGCCGTAGTAGCCCACGCCGTCGAGCGTGCCCTCGGAAAGCGCGACGCCGGCGGCCCGCGCCGCGCGGTGCACCAGGCCGCTGGCGGAGTCGCAAATCCCGATCACTCTGGGGCCGAGCACGGGGACCAGGGCCTCCGTGACCATGCCGGCGGGGTTGGTGAAGTTGAGCAGCCACGCCCCGGGGCACCGGCTCCGCATTTCCTCCGCGAGCCGAAGCATCGGCGGAATGGAGCGCAGCGCGTAGGAGATCCCGCCGGCGCCGGTGGTTTCCTGGCCCAGGAGTCCGAGGTCCAGGGCGATCCGCTCGTCGGCGGTCCGGCCGGCGGTGCCGCCGGGCCGGATGGCGGCGAAGACCATGTCGGCGCCGTCCAAGGCCTCGGGGAGCGAGGACACGGCACGGATCTGCGGGCCGGAACCCGGCGGGCTGGAACCCGGCGGGCCCTGCCGGGCCAGGGAGGCCAGGACCGCCTCGATGGCCGCCAGCCTGGCGGGGTCGACGTCGTAGAGCACCAGCTCCCGCACCAGCCCCGCGAAAGGCCCGGCAGAGAGCGCCCGGTAGACCAGGGGGACGCGGAAGCCGCCCCCGCCGGCGATCGTGAGCCGCATGCGGACAGTCTATTCCCCGCCTTGTTCGCCGCCGGTTTGGGCCCCGCTTTCCCCTGGTATCCCTCGACGGCGGTACGGCGTAATGTGCCGTATATGGACGCGACCCCGGCGCGGCGATTTGATCCGCTCTCTGCCGTCCGCAGCCCGGCCGCGGACGGATTCGACTTGCTCCTGACCGGGACCGTGTTCCAGGACATCATCTTCACCGGGCTGCCCCACGCGCCGCAGCCCGGCACGGAAATCTGGAGCGACGGGATGGGCAGCTGCCCCGGGGGCGTCGCCAATCAGGCCATCGCCGCCTCCCGGCTGGGACTGCGGACCGGTCTTGCCGCCGTGTTCGGCGATGACGGCTACGGTGACTACAACTGGAAGATTCTGGCCGCCCAGGAACACGTGGACCTGTCCCTGTCCCGGCGTGTTCCGGGCTGGCATTCGCCCGTCACGGTGTCCTTGAGCGTGGAGAAGGACCGGTCCATGGTGACGCACGGGCACCCGGCGCCGGTGACTTCCACCGAGCTGGTCGGTTGCCCGCCGCCGGCGCTCGCAGCCGTTGCGGAGTTGGGGGAGGAACTCGAACCGTGGGCTGTCGACGCGCACAAGAACGGCGTCCAGCTGTTCGGCGATGTCGGCTGGGATCCCACCGGCGCGTGGTCCTCGACCCGGCTGGACAACCTGAAGTATTTCCACGCTTTCATGCCGAACCAGCACGAGGCCATGAACTTCACGGGCCGCGACGACCCCTGGTCCGCCCTGTACTCGCTTGCGGACCGGGTTCCGGTGGCGGTGGTCACCCTCGGCGCCCAGGGATCCATGGCCGTGGATTCGGAAACGGGGGAGGAGGAGTGGGTCCCGTCCCTGCCGGTCCGAGCCTACGATCCCACCGGCGCCGGTGACTGCTTCGGTGCGGCCTTCATTGTCGGCTCCCTGGCCGGCTGGCCGCTGGGAGACCGTCTCCGCTTCGCCAATCTGTGCGCCGCCCTGGCCGTCCAGGAGGTGGGCGGCTCGCTGGCCGCGCCCGGCTGGGGCGACATTGCCGACTGGTGGCAGCGGGCCAACGCACGGAAGGAACGGCAAAGCAGCCAATGGCTTCGCCGCTACCGCTTCCTGGAAGAGATCGTGCACGACGTCCCGCCCGAGGCGCAGCGGCGCGCGACGGCGACCATCGCCCACCAGTCCGACGCGTAGACGGGCGGGCGCGGCTGGGTTTTCGTGGCTGGCACCAGTGGACATATCCTCCGCTGGGGCGGGGCTTGGGCATGGACCCGTTCTGCGCGGCCTTGGGTGTGAAGATTGGGCATGTCCCGGGGTGGGGGTGCGGCCGGATTCGTGGCACCAGTGGGCATGTCCTCCGCTGGGGCCGGGGCGTGGGCATGGACCCGTTCTGCGCGGCCTTGGGTGTGAAGATTGGGCATGTCCCGGGGTGGGTGGTCCGGCCGGATTCCTGGCCCCAGTGGGCATGTCCTCCGCTTCGGCCGGGGCGTGGGCATGGACCCGTTCTGCGCGGCCTTGGGTGTGAAGATTGGGCATGTCCCGGGGTGGGTGTGCGGCCGGATTCGTGGCACCAGTGGGCATGTCCTCCGCTGGGGCCGGGGCGTGGGCATGGACCCGTTCCGCGCGGCCCTGGGCGTGAAGATTGGGCATGCCCCGCGGGGAGGAATGGGCATGTCCCGCAGGGAGGAATGGGCATGTCCAGCGGTGGCCGGGCCCGGCCGATTATTCGGCCCGCAGCGCCGCGCCTAGAATCGTTAGGTGACTTACCAAGCAGCAACAGGCGATCTCCTGCCCGGTTCGGCGGCAGTGCCGGCCCACGCTGAGGAGCGCTCAGCCGTAATCGATCTCGACGCCATCCGGCACAACGTCCGCCGCATCGCAGCGGTGGCCTCACCCGCGCAGGTCATGGCCGTGGTCAAGGCCGACGCCTACGGGCACGGCGCCGTCCAGGTGGCCCGCGCGGCCCTCGGCGCGGGGGCCAGCTGGCTTGGCGTCGCCCACATTTCCGAGGCCCTCGCCCTGCGCGCCGCCGGGATCGAGGCGCCCCTGCTGGCCTGGCTGCACACCCCGGACAGCAACTTCGCCGCCGCAGTGGCCGCAGGAATCGACATCGGCTGCTCGGGCTGGGAACTGGACCGGATCGTGGCCGCGGCCCGCGAGCAGGAACGGCCCGCCCGCGTCCACTTGAAGGTCGACACCGGGCTCGGCCGCAACGGCGCCACCCTCGACGCCTGGGACAGCCTGGTCGGCGAAGCCATGGAACACCAGGACCAGGGCCTGCTCCGGGTCGTGGGGATCTTCTCCCACCTGGCCGTCGCCGACGAACCCGAACGGCCCGAAACCGACGAGCAGCTCGCCGCGTTCCGCCAGGTCCTCGCCGTCGCCCAGGACGCCGGCGTGGACCCCGAGGTCCGCCACCTCGCCAACACCCCGGCCACCCTCTCCCGGCCGGACACCCACTTTGACCTCGTCCGCGTGGGGCTGGGCCTGTACGGGCTGTCACCCTTCGAAGGGCAAAGTCCGGCCGAGCTCGGGCTGCGCCCGGCCATGACGGTCCGCACGGTGGTCTCGCACTGCAAGGACGTGCCCGCCGGGCAGGGCGTTTCCTACGGGCTGAACTACCGCACGGACGGCGTCAGCACCCTCGGGCTCATCCCGCTGGGCTACGCCGACGGCGTGCCGCGCATCGCCACCGGCGGCCCCGTCCGGGTCGAGGGCGTGAACTATCCGGTAGTGGGTCGCATTGCGATGGACCAGATGGTGATCGACCTCGGACCCCGCCACGTGGCGGCCGGAGGCCCGAGCATCCTCGGCGCCGAGGCAGTGCTGTTTGGCGACGGCGCCGACGGCGGACCCACGGCAGATGACTGGGCCAAGGCCGCCGGTACAAACAACTACGAGATCGTCACCAGGATCAGCCCCCGCGTGCCGCGCCGCTACCTGAACGAAGAGCCCTCCACCGGCGAAGAGCGGCCGTGAGCGCGCCCGCGTGGGAACGGAGCCTTGAGGTCCACACGGCGGCGCAGACGCATGCGCTCGCCGCGGCCCTCGGCGCCGTGCTGGAAACCGGCGATCTGCTGGTCCTGACCGGCGAACTGGGTGCCGGCAAGACCACGTTCACGCAGGGGCTGGGGGAGGGCCTGGGAGTGCGGGCCGGCATTATCTCGCCGACCTTTGTCCTGGTGCGCATCCACCCCAACCTGCCCGGAGGACCCCGGCCGGGCGGACCGGACCTGGTGCATGTGGACGCCTACCGGCTGGAGTCGGCCGCTGAAATCGACGACATCGATCTTGAAAACACCATGGACAGCGCCGTGACGGTGGTCGAGTGGGGCCGCGGCCGGGTTGAGCACCTCAGCGACAGCCGGCTGGAGGTGGAACTCCACCGCACCCGCGGAGGCGCCGCCGCTTCCGCCGAAACCCCCGAAGCCCCCGCCGAAACCGGCGCCAGTCCCGTTCTGGATTTCGACACGGACGACGACGACGAGCCGCGGACCGTCGTGATCCGCGGCTTCGGTCCGCGCTGGGCTGAAGCGCCGACGTTGCCCGGTGCCGAGCCCCTGCCCGGGACCATGCCCGGCGCCGAGCCCCTGTCCGAGACCATGCCCGGCGCCGGGCCCCTCCCCGGGACCACGCCCCAGACCCCGGAACGGAATCCCTGATGCTGATCCTCGCCATCGACACCTCAGCTGTCGCCAGCGCCGCCCTGGTCTCCGATGATGCGCCGGAATCCGTGCTCGCCAGCTTCGCCACCGAGGACACGCGCACCCACGCGGAGGTCCTGGCCCCGGGGATCGACGGGCTCCTGGCTGAGGCCGGCGTCAGCGGGCACGACGTCGACGCTATCGTCACCGGCGTCGGCCCCGGCCCGTTCACAGGACTGCGCTCCGGGATCGTCACGGCCCGCACCCTCGCCTTTGTCTGGGGCAAGCCGCTGTACGGCGTCATGAGCCTGGACGCGATCGCCCTGGAAGTAGCCGAATCCACCGACTCGGCCGCGGAGTTCATTGTCGCCACCGATGCGCGGCGCAAGGAAGTGTACTGGGCCCGGTACACCCTCTCCGATGCCCAGCTGCCGCATCTGGAGGACGGCCCGCACGTGGGATTCGCCGCGGACCTGCCGGATCTGCCCGTGTACGGTGCAGGGGCAGGAATCTACTCCGAGGCCGTCAAGGCGGTCGCGGAATTCAGCACCCGCCAGCCGGAGGCCCTCTCGCTCGGCCAGTTCGCACTCGCCCGGCTCTCCGCGGGGGAACAGCTCCTGGACTCCACCCCCCTGTACCTGCGCGAATCCGACGCCCAGGTGCCCGGACCCCGGAAGCGTGCCCTGTGAGCGCGGAGCGAGCCGTCCGGCTGCCCGGCGGAGTCACCCTGCGGGACATGGACGCCGCGGACATCCCCGCCATCCACGCCCTGGAACTCCGGCTCTTTCCCGTGGATGCCTGGCCGCTGCAGATGTTCCACGACGAGCTGGCGCAGGTGGATACCCGCCGCTACCTCGTGGCGGAGATCCACGGCGGGATCGTGGGCTATGCCGGGCTCATGTGCATCGAACCGATCTCGGACGTCCAGACGATCGCCGTGGTGCCCGAGCAGGAAGGCAAGGGCATCGGCTCTGCCCTGCTCACCGAGCTGATCGCGGAAAGCCGGCGCCGGCACGCCCAGGACGTGCTGCTCGAGGTCAGGGCGGACAACCCCCGGGCCCAGCAGCTCTACCTGCGCTTCGGCTTCGAACAGATCCACGTCCGGCCCCGCTACTACCGGGACGGCGTCGACGCCCTGATCATGCGGCTCCAGCTGCCCCGCGAACCGCTCAGCCCCCAGCCAACGGAAGCAGGCCGACCATGAACCGCACCCAGCCGCTCGTGCTCGGCATCGAGTCCTCCTGCGACGAAACCGGCGTCGGCATCGTCCGGGGGACCACCCTGCTGACGAACACCGTCTCGTCCTCCATGGACGAACACGTCCGCTTCGGCGGCGTGATCCCCGAGATCGCCTCCCGCGCCCACCTCGACGCGTTCGTCCCCACCCTCGAGGAGGCCCTCGCGGAGGCGGGAGTGACGCTCGCGGACATCGACGCGATCGCCGTCACCTCCGGGCCGGGCCTGGCAGGTGCCCTCATGGTGGGAGTGTGCGCGGCCAAGGCGCTCGCCGTCGCCACCGGCAAACCGCTCTACGCCATCAACCACCTGGTGGCGCATGTCGGCGTCGGGCTCCTGCAGCAGGGCGCCGGCGCGCCGTCGCCGCAAACAACGCCGCACGCCCTGCCGGAGAATATGGGCGCGCTCCTGGTCTCCGGCGGCCACACCGAGATCCTGCGGATCCGGAGCATCACGGACGACGTCGAGCTGCTGGGCTCCACGATCGATGACGCCGCCGGCGAAGCGTATGACAAGGTGGCGCGGCTTCTGGGCCTGGGCTATCCGGGCGGTCCGGCCATCGACAAGCTCGCGCGCACGGGCAACGCCAAAGCCATCCGGTTCCCGCGCGGGCTCACCCAGCCCAAGTACATGGGGACCGCCGAGGAGCCCGGGCCGCACCGCTACGACTGGTCCTTCAGCGGGCTCAAGACCGCCGTCGCCCGCTGCGTGGAGCAGTTCGAGGCCCGCGGCGAGGAGGTGCCCGTGGCGGACATCGCCGCGGCCTTCCAGGAAGCCGTGGTGGATGTCATTACCGCCAAGGCAGTGCTCGCCTGCCGCGAAAACGGCATCACGGAGGTCCTCCTGGGTGGCGGGGTCGCCGCCAACTCGCGGCTGCGCCAGCTCACCGAACAACGCTGCAGTGCGGCCGGCATCCGGCTGACGGTGCCGCCGCTGCCACTGTGCACGGACAACGGCGCCATGGTGGCCTCGCTCGGGGCGCAACTGGTGATGGCCGGCGTGAAACCGAGCGGGATCGGCTTTGCGCCGGATTCCTCAATGCCGGTCACGACCGTCTCCGCCTGAGGCCACAGCCTGAGGCTTCGTCCGCGTGGAGCTAGACGGCCTGGGGCTTCGGCCGCCTGCGTGGCGGCTGTTGGGCGCCGGAGCTAGGCGTCCGGGCCCTGGCGCATCTGCTTGACCAGGTCCAGGACGACGGCGCGCAGGTCCCCGCCGTGCTCGGCGGCGACCCGGCGCTGCCGCTGGTAGCCGGCGCCGCGCTCGATGATCTTCTCGACGTCGGCCAGTTCGGCGCTGCAGCCCAGCTTCGCCGCCACCGGCTCAAGCCGCTTGAGCGTCTCGCGCAGGTGCTCTGTTACGAGCTGCTCGTTGCCGTCGGCGTCGAGGATGATGATCGCGTCCAGGCCATACCGGGCCGCGCGCCACTTGTTTTCCTGCACATGCCACGGGGGCATCGTGGGAATGGTGCCGCCGTTGTCCAGCGTCGTGGAAAACTCGTCGACGAGGCACTGCGTCAGGGCGGCGATGGCCCCGACTTCCTCGAGCGTGGCCAGGCCGTCGCAGATGCGCATCTCGATGGTGCCGAAGTGCGGGACGGGCCGGATGTCCCAGCGGATCTCCGAGAGCGAATCGATCACGCCGGTGGTGAACATGTCCTGGGCGTACGCCTCGAAGTCCTCCCAGCTGGAGAACTGGAAGGGCAGCCCGGCGGTCGGCAGCTGCTGGAACATCAGCGCCCGCTGGGAGGCGTATCCGGTGTCCTCGCCGCCCCAGAAAGGGCTGGACGCGGAGAGCGCCTGGAAGTGCGGAAAGTAATTGACCAGGCCGTCCAGCACCGGAAGGACCTTGTCCCGGCTGTCGAGTCCGACGTGCACGTGGACGCCGTAAATGACCATCTGCCGGCCCCACCACTGGGTCCGGTCAATGAGCTTGGCGTAGCGTTCCTTGTCCGTGACGGGCTGCAGCTGGGGCGGGCTGAAGGGGTGGCTCCCGGCGCAAAAGATCTCCACACCCATCGGATCGGTCACGTCCCGGACCGCCGCGAGCGAGCTGCTCAGGTCCGCCTTGGCCTCCGCAACAGTGGTGCAGATGCCCGTGACGAGCTCCACGGTGTTCAGCAGCAGCTCCTGCTTGATGTGCGGGTGCTCGTCGTCCTCATTGAGTTCGGGATGCCGGGCAGCGACGCCGCGCAGCACCTGGTTCGCCACGGAGGCCAGCTCGCCGGTCTCGGCGTCGACGAGCGCCAGCTCCCATTCCACGCCTAGGGTCGACTGCCTGGATGAAGCGAACTCGATCTTCATGTGGTCCCTTCACTGTTTTGCTGTCCCTGGCCGTGGTCCTGGTGTGGAGATGCGCTGGCAAACACCCTCGGACATGCCCCTGGACGTGGCACCGGCGGTGTCACGTGCAATTTCCCACATACCAGGGCGCCGGCCGGGCGGCTGGCAGGGCTACGGGTGGTCCAAGTCTAGTGCAGGGCCGGCCCCGGGACGGTGTCAAAGTTGCCGCTGGTGCGTGAGTGTATTCACAACGTGGCTGGTCAGCGACGGCGCGGGCAGTCGCGCGGTGAGCCGCGGGTGGCCGGACCCATCCTGGCGTTTAATGGAGCTGTGCCCATACTGAACAAAGACATGACCCTGTGTATCTCGCTCTCGGCCCGGCCCAGCAACAACGGGACGCGCTTCCACAACCACCTTTACGAACAGCTGGGCCTGAACTGGATCTACAAGGCCTTTGCCCCCACCGATCTCGCCCAGGCGATCGCCGGGGTGCGCGGCCTCGGCATCCGCGGCTGCGCGGTGTCCATGCCTTACAAGGAGGACGTGATCGCCCTCGTTGACGTCATGGACCCGTCGGCGAAGGCCATCGACTCGGTCAACACCATCGTCAACGACGGCGGCCGGCTCACGGCGTACAACACCGACTACACCGCAATCGAGCAGCTCCTGCAGAGCAATGCAGTCCCCACGGACTACTCGGTGCTGGTCCTGGGCTCCGGCGGCATGGCCAAGGCCACCGTGGCCGCGCTCCGGGATGCCGGGTTCAAGGACGTGACCGTCGTGGCCCGCAACGAGAGCTCCGGCCGAGCCCTGGCCGAACAGTACGGCTTCGCCTGGCGCGCGGACCTGGGCTCTGCGGCTTCCGGTACCGGCACGGCGGACATGCTCATCAACGTCACCCCCATCGGGATGGCCGGCGGCCCGGACACCGCCTCGCTGCCCTTCCCGCAGGAGGCCATCGATGCCGCCAAAGTGGTGTTCGACGTCGTCGCGCTCCCGGCCGAGACACCGCTGATCAAGGCCGGCCGCGCGGCCGGCAAGACCGTGATCACCGGAGCCGAGGTCGCCACGATCCAGGCGCTCGAGCAGTTCGTGCTGTACACCGGCGTCCGGCCGACCGACGAGCAAATCCGGGCAGCCGAGGAGTTCACGCGGGCCCAATAGCGCGACAGCCCAGTTGACCGGCCGCTTCGCTGACATCCTGCGGCGGCGGGGCACGGCGCCGCGGGGCACTCGGCCGGTGGGATCCCGCTGGCGGGGCTAGGTGTACTGCCCAGGGAGGTTGGTTAAGCGGCTGATGGGCGGCTGGCCTCCGATTGCGGTGTGGGGCCTATGGTGATTGTAGTGGTGCAGCCATGCCGGGAGGGCGTTTCTGCGGGCTGATTCCGTGGCGTAGAAGCGCTTGAAGG